>JBLHJD010000208.1:0-3009 GCA_047618705.1 Luteibaculaceae bacterium | reverse complement strand
CCGAAGTTTTGAAAATCTCTTTTTTCCGGTCCGTAATTTTTAGGAAACCATCGCTGTCAATTACACCAATATCCCCCGTGTGGAACCAGCCATCGTCGTCCATTACTTCCTTCGTTTTTTCGGGCAATTTGTAATATCCCTGCATTACGTTAGGACCTTTACACAGTATTTCACCGTCTTCGGCAATTTTAACTTCTACTCCGCGTAAGGGTTTTCCCACCGTTCCAAAACGCAACATCCCATTGGCTTCTTCGTTTACCGTAATTACCGGAGATGTTTCAGTAAGGCCATATCCTTCCATTACTGGAATACCAGCTGCATGAAAAACACGGGCTAATCGTGGTTGTAAGGCGGCGGATCCGGAGGCAATAATTTTTACATTTCCACCCAAGGCTGCACGCCATTTCTTGAATATGAGCGCATTGGCAATTTTTAGTTTAAACTCATACCAAGCGCCATTCTGACGGTATGGTTCGTATTTTAAACCGAGGTCAACAGCCCAGAAAAATAAAGCACGCAAGGGGGCAGGAAGAACCTGACCTTTGGCTACAATTTTATCAAATACCTTTTCCAACAAACGAGGAACAGCCGAGAAAACAGCCGGTTGTACATCGGTCATGTCGGCAACAATAGTTTCTAGTGATTCTGCGAAATAAACCTGAATTCCTTTTACTTGGTATAGGTACAAGATCATGCGCTCGTAAACGTGGCACACCGGTAAAAAGCTCAAGCCTTTCTCTCCATCTGTTAAGGGAAAACGTTCCGTAGATCCCACTGAATTGGAAACTAGGTTGGCGTGACTAAGAATTACTCCCTTGGGGTTTCCTGTTGTTCCAGAGGTGTAAATGATAGTGGCCATATCGTGCTCAGTGATCGTCTTTTTTATGGCTTCTACATCATCTTGATTTCCGTCTTCACCCAATTCCAATACTTTTTCCCAATGATCACATCCTTCAATAGATTCAAAGGAATATTCATGTTGTAGGGTTGGAACTTCAGCCTTTATTTGGCGCACTTTGTCCAGCAATTCTTTGCTAGAAACAAACACCGCTTTTATCTCGGCATCATTTAATATGTACTTGTAGTCTTTCGCGCTAACCGTTGGGTAAATGGGAACTCCCGTAATCCCCAACTGAAGCATGGCCATATCCATGATGTTCCACTCAGGCCTGTTGTTCGAAATTAAGGCAACAGCGTCGCCAGGTTTTAACCCAAGCTTAAGTAGCCCTCTACTGGCTTTGTTGTAGAGGTTGATATACTCTTGGGTGCTTATTTTTTTCCATTCGCCATTTTGTTTACCAGCAAAACAAACCTCTTGCGGGTAGTGTTTTAATTGGTGTTGAGGAATGTCGAAAAGTCTTTTTACTTGAGCATATTGTTCTAAAGCCATGGTGGGTCTATCTTTTATGAATGAAATATAACTATTTATTGCTTAGAGTAAACGATTTCACCCCGTTTTACTGTGGTGCGTATTTCCAAAGCGTTAAAATCTCCTTCTTGTAAAGTTTCGAGTTTCCGATTAAGGATAACTATGTCGCCATATTTTCCAACCGCAATGGATCCGATGGAGTCTTCCAGGAAACTTGCAATTGCTGGGAAAACGGTCATACCAAGCAGTGCTGTTTTTGCATCGAGCCCTTCTTCCGGTAAAAAAGGAGCTTGTAAGGTGTCAGATCGCCGGAAAACGGCCGATTGAAATGTGCTCAAGGGGTGAATTTCCTCCACCGGGAAATCTGTCCCGAAGGGTAAAATCCCATTCAATTTGAGTAGGCTTTTGTATGCGTATAACCGGTCTTTTTTGTCGGCACCAACCCGGTCAATGGCCCAACGCCTGTCGCTGGTTGCATGGGTGGGCTGCACAGATGGAATAATGCGCAAATCAATGATCTTTTGGTGGTCCTTTGGATCCAGTACTTGGGCATGCTCAATTCGCCAACGCTTGTCATTGTTGCTTTGCAGCACTTCTCCAAAAACGCCCAGTACCATGGCCGAAGTTGAATCCCCAATGCTGTGAATGTTGAGTTGGAGATTGTTGGCATAAGCGATATCGGCAATTTTTTTGAGGCTATCGGGTTGAATAACCGTGATTCCAAAATGGTCGTGTTTGTCGGCGTAGTGTTCTTTGAGACAGGCACTTCTGCTACCTAAAGACCCGTCACCGTATACCTTGATGCTTTGTACCCGGAAGTTGGGTTGATTAATTCCTCCTGTTTTTACGAGTTCCTGAATGTCGTCGGGCTGGTTTTGGACCATCACATTAAGTCCGATTTTTATTTTACCAACCTTGGCCAAGGAGTCTAGTATAAGGATGTCTGCCCAAGGTAATCCGGCGTCAGTCATGTAGGTTAGTCCAGCTGCAAAACAAAGGTCTTGCGCCCGCATCAAGGCTTTCTCTTTTTGTTCTGTGGTTAAAGGAGGCACAAAGGAGAGTAGGTGGTCTCCCGCCATTTCCAAAACAATTCCCGTTGTGCCATTGTCGTCAAGGTTAATTAATCCACCTTCAATTTTGGTTTTAGCCGATATACCAGCCAACTCAAGTGCTTTCGAATTTCCCCAAACCGCATGGCCATCAATCCGCTGTATTACTATAGGTGTAGTTCGGAAATGGGTATCCAAAATTGCTTTATGTGGTTCCCCTTTTTTCCATAAGGTTTGGTCATAACCCCTACCCGTAATCCAGGTAGCTTCGGGATTGACTTTGGCAAAAGCTTTTAATCGGCCTATTACCTCCTCTGCAGACCGAGTTCCTTTGAGGTCTACCCGGTATAGGTTGGTGGCAAAGCCCAAAAAGTGGCAATGAGCATCGTGGAAACCAGGGTAAATAAAACCCTTTTTGGCATCCAAAGTTTGGGTGGCATTGTATTGATTCAGGATTTCCCGTTCTTTTCCAAGAGCCACAATTTTTCCGTCTTTGATGGCAATGGCTTGGGTAAGTGTATTACCCGGATCCATCGTGGAAATGGAGGAAGCGTTGTAAATTACTAAGTCGGCATCCTTGGATTTGAAACC
>JBLHJD010000207.1:0-3051 GCA_047618705.1 Luteibaculaceae bacterium | reverse complement strand
GGACAACGAGTAGCATTGAAAGAATTACTAAAATAAGAAAAGGGGCTTCGGCCCCTTTTTTAATACACTTTTTCGCCCTTTTTCAGCCAAACAGACCAATCCTCATTGTAGGCATGGACCTTATTAGTGGGGCCTAAGCTGTCTGTTAGTGGGTATTCTGCATTAGACCAGGAGAATATACCTCCGCGCAAGTTGTACACTTCTTTTCCTCCCTGCTCTTGTATTTTTTCGCCGATGCGTTCACTGCGGTATCCAATGGAGCAGTAAACAACAATGGGTTTTTTACTTTGTATCCACCCTTGAATTTTACTGTCATCAAACTTTTTATATCCCACCCGTACAGCGCCCGGAATGTGACTGATGTTAAATTCATCTTCTTCGCGCGCATCCAAAATTAGGAAGCTATCTTTTTTTTGGTGTAAATCTTCTGCTGATATGGTATCTACGGTGTAGGAAAGGACTTCGTCTAGCTTTGCATCAAAGGAGTTTGCTTGTCCTTTACATCCGAGTATGGAGGCCCAAAAGAGGCTGAAAGAAAATGCCATTATGCTGAATTTGAGTTTGGACATAAACAGAGGTGTTGAAGAAAGGTACTCCAAATGCAGCAAAATGGATGTAGTGTTTGGATAGAAAGTGGAATAGAGCTTTCTTTTTTTAACTTTGGCGACCTACAAAATAGATACAAAGCAATTTCGTATGAAAAAGGTTCTGGGATTAGTGCTTGTAGCACTGTTGAGTTTGGCGTGTGAGAAGAAGTGTGAGGTAGAAACAGAAAACAAAACCTCTGGCGATTTTGCGACTGATTTATTTTCAGTAATTCCAGTTACAGACGCATACAGACAAGATGTTTTGGTGCATTTTACAAAATCAGAGCATGCCCCTCCATCAATGAAAGTCAGTTTGGACGATGGAGCCGTTTATGCACCGGTTGATTTTGATAAGTACGATGTGCTTGGTTTTTACCGGGTTGGTTTTTGCGAAGTTTCTTACACCCGAGCTGTGAAGAACGACTCCATTAATAAAGAGTTTAGCTTTAGAGTAGACCTTTTTGAATGTGGTGATTGTGAAATCAGACGAGAAAATATGAATTGGGTCTTAGTGGATAAAATCCCGGAGAATTATGAGCTTATTTTTAAAGGAAGTTAATCCCACGTTTTTTCGTTGCTCATTTTTCCGTCTTCGGAATAGACTTTCCACGTGCCCACTTTTTTACCGTTAAAGTATCGGCCTTTTATTTGCGGTTTCCCGTTTGGGTGCCACACAGCATAAGGTCCGTGCATTTTACCAAATTCCCATTGGGTTTCTGTCCACAGGTTCCCATTCTCATACCACGTACTCCACAGGCCGTGTTCGCGTCCTTGGGTGTCTCTGTAACCCATGGAAAAGATGCTTCCATTTGGGTAAAACTGGGTTTCTTCCCCTGTTTTTATTTCGGACTGTTCTTCCTTTCCTTTATCGGCACCAGATTCCGACCCTCCACAGCTTATTAAAGTAGTGGCAAGCAAAGCAATACAGAAGGGGATGAATAGGCTATTTCTCACGGTTGATAGAGTAGTTTACTAATGATTCCAAAGCTACTTTTGCTTCGTTGTCTGGGAAGTTTTTTAAAATAGCCAAAGCCTGGTCTCGGTGCTCCATCATTTTAGTTTTGGCATATTCAATACCTCCCGAGTTCCAAACAAAATCGATAACTTCTTTTACTTTTTTGGGTTTGGTGTGGTGCTTTTTTATTTTCCGAGCCATCTCCTTTCTTACCCCTTTTTCAGCATTGTTTAAGGCGTAAATTAAAGGTAGGGTCAATTTTTTCTCTTTGATGTCTATTCCGGTGGGCTTTCCAATCTTGGTGTCTGAGCCAAAATCGAAGAGGTCGTCTTTGATCTGGAAAGCAATTCCAACATGGGTTCCAAATTCTCCCAAGGAATGGACCACATCCGCTGAAGCACCAACTGAAATGGCACCCGATTTACAACAGGCATGAATTAAAGAAGCTGTTTTTTGCCGAATAATTTCGAAATAAATTTCTTCGCTGAAGTTAAGACCTCGTGTTTTTTCAATCTGCAACAATTCTCCTTCACTCATTTCTTTAACGGCAGTACTAACAACACGCAATTGCTCAATCTCCCCGTTTTCTACACTCAAAAGTAACGTCCGGCTAAGGAGGAAATCTCCAACCAATACGGCGATTTTGTTTTTCCAAAGGGCGTTTATGCTAAAAAAACCGCGTCGCTGATACGCGTCATCTACCACATCATCGTGCACCAAAGTAGCAGTGTGCAAAAGTTCAATTAAGGCAGCAGCTCGGTAGCTTTTTTGAGTGATTTCTCCCAGCATTTTTGCGGTGAGTAACACAAACAAAGGCCGCATTTGTTTCCCTTTGCGCTTTACAATGTACTGGGTGATTTTCTGAAGTAAGGGAACCCGACTTTTTAAGGAGTCTTTGAAAAAGATTTCAAATTCCTTCAGCTCTGCTGCAACTGGTTTCTTAATGTCGTTCGGATTCATTCTCCTAGGCTTCCATTCTTTTTGCAACCTCATTTTTGTTGGCCAACTGACCACAAGCTGCATCAATATCCTTCCCCCTACTTCGGCGGAGATTAACAACAATATTAAGCGATTCTAGATAGGCAGCAAAGAGATCTACCTTTTCTTTATCGGCTTGTTGAAAACCACCATCATCAATGGCGTTGTATTCTATGATATTTACCTTACAAGGAACGTGTTTACAGAAATCAGCCAGCTCTTGTGCGTCCTTCATTTCGTCGTTAAATCCTTTGAAAATAATGTATTCGTACGTAACCCTTGAGCCCGTTTTGGCGTGGAAATATTTAAGGGCTGAAGCCAATTCTGCCAAGGTGTTGGATTCGTTAATGGGCATTATTTCATTCCGCTTTTTGTCGTTGGCAGCATGCAGTGACAAGGCCAAGTTAAACCGGACTTCATCATCACCCAACTTGCGGATCATTTTGGCAATTCCTGCCGTAGAAACCGTAATCCGCTTCGGCGACATTCCCAATCCATCTTCCGAAGAAATCATTTCAATGGAACGCATCA
>JBLHJD010000206.1:0-3067 GCA_047618705.1 Luteibaculaceae bacterium | reverse complement strand
ACCGATTTGAGATATTGGGTTGGGGAGAAGTGCATCCGGTGAAATCCAATGCAACTTCTTCTGGACGGGCAGACAATAGACGGGTGGAGTTGGAGTTGTTTGAGTAGGGGGTTTTGTGAATTTTTGCTATGAAAAAGATATTATTAGTTTTATTGGTTTTTGCCGCCATAAGTGGATGTACTGACAGCCAGAACGGTGAAGTCATTTATATGGAGGATCATATTTTTTGGAATTTAACCCAAAGAAACTTAGTGGTTTACAGTATAAAAGACTCCTTAAAACTTGATTCCATCTCCATTCCTTCAAAATCATTTGTTAAAAGGAAAAAGACCGTAAGTGCATTTAGCGATAGAGCAGTTTGGGTAGGAGATCCCATTTGTGGTTCAGATAATAACGGTATGGAAATTGTTTTTGAAGATGGGGTAAATCTAAAAATAAGTACCTGTGATTATTTAATTTGGACAGTAGAGGATAGTCTTGTTTATTCCTTATTTACCTGGCCAATAAAAACGTATACAAGTGAAAATTCATTAGATATTGAGTACTTTATTACGAATGAGCATTATTATTTTTCTCCTGAGGTCCAATAATGTAAGGCAGCTTGATAAATATTGGTCATCGTATCCCTTGGCTTGGGAGAATTTCTGATTTAATTCGAGTTTTTCAGGACAAAAAATTCACAAGTTTGATTTACCGTGCTTTAGGCTAAAGCCGTGAAAGAAATAGGCTGGTTTTATTTCCCAAAAAGGTAATATTGAATTCTGTAATAAACCAAAAACGGCAAATTTGAACGAAGCTAATTTGGGCATACTTTCCCCAGCTTCGAAATCTTCGGCGCTGGCTGGGATTAATTCAAATAGTTCGCTACAAAACTGCTTAACTCATTCAGTTTTCGGTGATACTATACCATCAATTTCTGTGGCCATTATGTCATTTTCGGAAAATACACGTCCCAAGTTTTTGATGTTTTCGGGACATTCCAATGGTTTTTGTCCCATTTTTTTAATAAATTTGGGACAATGTTACGTTTGAACAACATAGAAAATAAGATAGGGCCTGGAGAAATCTTCTTTATTTCAGACTTTGCTGAAGCCAGTAACTATGAAGCCACAAGGAAGGCGTTACAACGTCTTACAAAGGATGGGGTAATTGAGCGATTGGCTAAGGGAATTTACTTTCTTCCTAAAAAACACGCCCAATTCGGAACGATCTATCCCCACGCAGAAAAAATTGCAAAGGCTATTGCAAAACGGGATAAGGCGCGAATAATAGCCACAGGTTCAACGGCATTAAATCAGCTGGGATTATCTACGCAAATACCTTTAAAGCATGTATTTCTGACGGATGGCTCAACCCGAAACATAAAAATTGGAAAACAATCCATCCTATTCAAGAAAACTAATCCAAAGAATTTAAGTATACATAATAGCTTGGCGAATCTAATTGTGCAAGCCCTAAAAACCATTGGAGAGCAAAATGTAAGTTCAAAACAACTGGATGAAATCCATACAATCATTCGAGAAAGCGGAGAAGTGAAACACGTTTTTGAGGAGTTAAAGAATGCACCTATCTGGATTCAAAAAGCAATTGTAAAGCATGAGAAACTGGCTAATCCTACCTAATGAAGAGCAAGTAACATTATTCAATCACATTGGTGTACAAACCAATTTACCGCCGCAAGCGGTTGAAAAAGATGCAGGGGTAACATTGATATTACGCATGTTATTTACGTCTAGCATAGCTTCTTACCTAATCTTCAAAGGTGGAACTTCACTTAGCAAAGCCTTTCATTTAATTGAGCGCTTTTCCGAAGACATTGATATAGGAATTGACCGAAAATACTTGGGGTTTACAGGAGAATTAACCAAGGGGGAAATAAGGAAATTAAGAAAGGCCTCTCACACTTTTGTATCCACAAGCTTAGTGGCCATAATCCAAGAACAGCTTGCTGAATATGGGGTTAGTAGCAATTTGTTTGAACTCATAGTTAAAAACACCCACGTGTCTGACCAAGATCCAGAGACAATAGAAATAATATACCAATCCGTGTTTAGTGAAGTTCCTTACTTACGGAATCGGGTTTTAATAGAAATAAGTGCTCGATCTTTAATTGATCCCAACCAGAAAGTGGCAATAAAATCGATCATCGATGAGCACTTTCCTGATACGGATTTTACGGAAGGAGAATTTACGGTTAACGCCACCAATCCCCAAAAAACTTTTTTGGAAAAACTTATTTTATTACAGGAAGAATTTCAAAAACCAAAGGAGAAAATCAGGCACCTCCGGATGTCCAGGCACTTGTATGACCTTGGGCAAATTCTTAATTCTGAATTTGGTGAAACGGCTTTACAAAACACAACTCTTTTTGAGCGTATAATTGAGCATAGGAAAAAATTTACCCCCATGAGAACAACGGATTACGGAGGTCTTACGCTGCAAAACCTTCAGGTGATTCCCCCTGCAGAATTCATTAAACTTTACCAGGACGATTATAGAGAAATGCACCAAAGCATGATTCATGGCAAAGCACCAAATTTTGATGCATTGATAGGGCGAATTTTGGAGGCATTACAATAGATTTATTTGATGTAAAAAAGCACGGGATATAATGAAAAGTAGCCATAGCCAATTGCTTTTCTATATTAGCAAAAACGATAAAATTGAATGAGGTTAAGTCCTTGTAATTGATAGCTTACATAAAATGCTTGTCCATAAATATTGGGACCAAGAATATGAAATAGGAATTATGGAAAAATTTATTGCCATTGATGTTGAAACTGCCCAAGGGAAAAGGTGGAGCATCTGCCAAATAGGATTGGCCGTTGTGGAAGGTGGAATCATTACTGAAACCATTTCCGAATTAGTGCAACCCCCAAATAATGAGTACTCTATTTATAATACCCGAATCCATGGTATCCGGGAGGTAGACACGTTTAGAAGTCCCCGTTTTCCGGATGTTTGGGCGAAAATTTATCCCCTAATTCAAGGGCACAAGCTGGTTGCCCATAATGCTAGTTTCGACAAGAGTTGTTTAAATCAGGCCCTTGCATACTATAACATTGAA
>JBLHJD010000205.1:0-3210 GCA_047618705.1 Luteibaculaceae bacterium | reverse complement strand
CCATTAATCATTGGAGCCATTTTGTTGGGTGTTTTGGTGAAGTACCTCATGGCTAAGTTTCGGAAAAAGAAGGAGCCCAATTTGTTAAAAAGCTCGGTGCTTCCTTTTTGTATTTTCTTGTTCCTAGGTGTAGTAGAAAATTCCCTTACAAGCGATCAAAAAGAACTCGTGGAAATTAGTTCCGTAATATCGCTGCCTTATTCCACTATGGCGGTGTACGAGGCCATTAAATCGGTAGATACTTTGGATGCCCCCAAACCTTTCCTGATGCAATTAGATTTGCCTGTTCCCCTAAAATGTGTGTTAGTCGAAGAGAAAGTTGGAGGGCTGAGAACCTGTTATTTTGAGGGAGGTCAAATTGTGGAGCGCATTACCGAATTAGAGCCCGGGAAAAGCCTTAAAATGGATGTGATAGACTATCAGCTCACCGGCCGCAGTTGGCTTGGATTTGAACGCGCCATTTACTTATTTGAAGTAGCAGAAGGGAACACAACCAAGCTCACCCGGATTACGTCGTATACATCCAATTTATTCCCCCGGGTTTACTGGAAACCATTGGAAAAAATAGGCATAGAGCAGGAACACGAGTATGTGTTTCGGAATTTGGTGAAGGATTTGGGGGAAATGAAAACTCTTGGAAAGAAAGAGGATTAACTGGTTTATGAATCCTGTTAAAATGAACAAATTAAAATATGCCCTCTTATATAGTCCTGTAATCCTGCTGCTGTCATGTAGTACTAAGACCTTGTTGTCCCCTCCTGTTCTAGGCGAATCCCACCTATTAGAGGAACAGCTAAGGCCTATCGAAAAAACGGACCAAGAAGATAGAAAGGGTAATTTTTTCAGGTATTTTTTATTTCCAAATGGAAAAGTGGTGCAGGAAATTGAAACTCGGGATTCCATTCGGTCCGAAAGAATATTGGAGTTTTACCATGCGGGAAACATCAATATGGACAACGCAAAATTTACGGCCGGATTGGTGTTAATGCATTCGCGGGAATTGGCAAAAAAGAAATTGGCCTACTCAATATTTGAAGATTTGGAGTTGAATGGCGCAACGGAAGGTGCAAGAACAACAGGTGAAAATTGGAAAAGGCTGGTGCGGATAGAGTTGGGCGAGAAATAGGGGTTAAATTGTAAATAAGATTAATCCAAAAAAAAAGGAGGCTAGTTCCCCAGCCTCCCCAAGTCTTTATTCTCGAATCAGTTTTTCTCTAAACACAGCTCCATCTCGGGACTGAATGGTCAAAAAATACACGCCCGGAACTTCAGGGCAGGGTAGTCTTGCATTGTTCCCTTGAAAATCGCCAGTACTTATGAGCTGGCCACTCAAGGCATGCCAAGTATAATTCCCCTTGGTTTTATTCCAGTTAATTTGGATGTTATTGTCCTGCATCGGGTTCGGGAAAACCTCTACCACAAGCGTTGAAAGGTGTTCTTCTAGTCCCACAATTGCCACCATCTCACACTCTTCAGAAACACATCCGTTTCCGTCTTCCACACTTAAACAAACCTCTACGTTGCCTTCCTGACTAAAGGTAATTTCTGGAGTCATTTCATCAGAAACCTGGCCATCAGTAAAGGTCCAGTTGTACGCTGTATACCCATTATTGGCGGGAGTAAAAGTGTATGTCAGGTTGTCTTTGCTATGCCCAAAATCCGAATTGGGAAGGACGTTTATTTGGGCCTGTACTGGGGCGCTAAAAATGGGGTCCTCTGGTGCACATAGGGCATCAGAAACGACGGACACTTTAAAAGCATCGCCACTTACAAGGGGGTTGTGCGTTAAACTTATTCCGGTTTCTCCAGGGATTAACTCGTCATTTTTGTACCACTGAAATGCAGGATTACCTCCGGCATTTTCGAGCACCGCAATGCTCAGCTCAAGGGGTGAGTTGGCACACAAAACTGCCTGGCTAGCATCTAAGCCGATGTTTGTTTCTGGGGTCGGTGTCACCGCCGCAGAAATACTTCGTTGGTTTAAGCCTTCCTCTAAGCAGGTGTAAGTAGTAGTAATGCGTGCCTCTACCACGTCTCCATCGGATAAATTTTGGGTAGCAAACACAAGTCCAGCCCATTGTTGCTCTAGGTTGTTCACAGACCAAGTAATGTCTGCGGGTAAACCAAAGTTGGCGGTGTCGGCCGCAAACGTAAGTTGGTTTTCTTCACACACCGGAAAAGGACTATCGGGGTTTATGCTGAGCTGCGGTACAAGTTTGGCCTGCACGTCAATTAGGGTATCCACGGAAATGGTATGGACCTTAAGGCAAGGGTAATCACCACTTACGGTAAGTTGCACCACATCTCCATCGGCCGGAGTGGGTAGGGTAAAGCTGGGGTCATTTGCGCCCACTTCATCCCCATTTACATACCAGGTATACTCCAGGTTGTTCCCAAATTCGAAAGGAAAAGCGTTGAGTTCCAAGTCGTCCCCACCGCACATCGGAAGTACCTCAGATAAAGTCATGGATAAGATGTTGTTTTTTTCGGGAAGCAATTGGAGTACTTCCTGTGCGGTTTTATCCAACTGAATACATTGGGTGGCATATTCTACTTTCACGCGTATGATGTCCCCATCCAGTAAGCCATTTTTCACCAACGTATTGCTGCTCTGATTTGGGATGCTGGAATTGTTTTTATACCAGGAAAAGGAATAGTTGGGAGCCGTACCGGAAGGAATAACTTCAAAGTGCATCTCCACGTTTTCACAATTGTTAATTGCCTTTTCTTCCCAGTTTAGGTCCAGACTTAACGTTTCCTGGCCAGACACAAAAACAAAAACGGAGTCTTTAAATGTCCCCAAGTGGTTTTTGATTTCAGCAGTATACCACCGATTTTCGCTGGGATAAATTCTGGTGCTTGCCTGGCTTGCATCTTCCATTTCTAGAGCCGGAGACCATTTTATAAATTCATTTTTACCAAAATAAATGGTCGTACTTATTAACTCAGAATTTCCAGGGGTGGACGTGTTCATCTCCACTTTCCATTCCCCATTTGGATTAATACCATTGAGTCTGGAAAAGGATTCATCGGAATTGTACGTGCCAGGGAATTGATCTCTAGAAACTACGCCATACTCAACTGCTTCACCGAGGTCATTATGAAAATAACAAAATCTTCCTGGAGCCGGGGGTATATTGGTGCTGCTAGGTAAAGCTTGGTTCAAAGAATCACTGTCTAAATTGGCACTTAACTTAACCCGGATTGCAC
>JBLHJD010000204.1:0-3256 GCA_047618705.1 Luteibaculaceae bacterium | reverse complement strand
TTTATGCAAATATTATCGAACCTAGCCAACGACCTTGGTGATTCCCTAAAAGGAACCGATAACGATGACCGTGTTGGACCTACCCGGGCAATTCAATCTGGAGAAATTTCGATTTCCCAAATGAAAAAAGCCCTTTGGCTATTCGGACTACTATCTTTTGGGACTGGTTTTTGGACCTTAAACCAAAACACAACACTTAGTGCAGAAGGCTGGTGGATTATCCTTGGATTGGGCCTTATATCTATTGTAGCCGCCTTGGGTTATACCTTGGGAAAAAAGGCATACGGATACCTTGGTTTAGGGGACTTATCCGTGCTTTTGTTTTTTGGTCCCATCGGTGTGGTAACCACGGCCATAATGCAGGGTAGTTCATTTTCTTCCTCCCTTTTATTAGCAAGTTTAGGAACTGGATTGCTCAGTGTCGGCGTTTTAAATCTCAACAACATGCGAGATATTAACAATGACGCTAACTCCGGGAAAAAAACGCTCGTTGTTCTGATGGGCGCTAATTTGGCAAAAGTCTACCACCACCTATTAATTTTCACTTCCATCACTATTTGGGCTTGGATTTTTGATTGGAAACCTGCATTCACCTTCCCTATCTTATTCCTAGCATTTGCCCATTTAAGGCATGTGCGCAAGGTAACAGATCCCAAAAAATTCAATCCTGCCCTTCCCATGGTTGCCATTGGAACCTTCCTGATTTCACTCACTTTTTTCATCGTACAATTCAATGCCTAAAGTTACTTTCCATAAACATCCCTTACAATTTAATGAGCCTGGCGGAACCAGCAGAGGGGTGTTATTGGAAAAGCCGAGTTGGATTATTCGGTTGGAAGAAGGAAATAAAATTGGGATAGGAGAAATCAGTTTAATTCCAGGATTAAATCCAGAAAGCCCCGAATTAGTTCAGGCCGCTTTGGATTGTGGCGATTCGGTTCTCAACATGAATTTGGATCACCTTCCATCGCTTCGATTTGGCTTAGAAATGGCACAACTTAGCCTGCAATCAGCATCTCCTTTTTTGTTATTCCCCAGTGCATTTACCCAAGGTAAGGCCGGTATTCGCATTAATGGATTAATCTGGATGGGAAACAAAGACACCATGGTTAAGCGAGTGAAGGAAAAGCTAGATCAGGGGTTCCGCTGCCTTAAATTAAAAGTAGGGGCTATTAATTTTGAGGAAGAGCTTTCTATTCTGAAAGAAATTCGAAAAAACTTTGGCGTTAATGACTTGGAAATAAGATTGGATGCCAACGGTGCTTTTACGGGGATTGCAGAGCAACGATTAAAGGCATTGCACCCGTTTGGTATACACAGCATAGAACAACCCATTAAACCCAGGCACTGGCAAGAAATGACCGATTTGTGCAGGCAAGCAATAATCCCAATTGCCTTGGACGAAGAACTAATTGGAATTACCACGGAGGCAGAAATGCGCACCATAATCCACACCATTGCTCCCCAATACCTCATCTTTAAACCAAGCCTTATAGGTGGTTTTGGCAAGTGCGACAACTGGATACAGCTGTGTTCCGAAAATAATATACCTTGGTGGGCCACCTCTGCATTGGAATCGAACATTGGATTAAATGCCATTGCGCAGTGGGTATTTCAGAAAAATAATGCCCTTCCGCAAGGACTTGGAACCGGCGGCGTTTTTTCGAATAATTTCTCATCCCCTTTGCACCTCAAACAAGATGAGTTGTATTTTTCACCTGAGCAATCATGGAGCACCATTCCTGGACTATAAGCGACGCATTCATTGATATTCCGGCCGAAACTTGGCATGGAAAGGAGCCGGAATTATTGACCGACCTAAAAAGTCAGCTCTCCAAATCACCTTGGTTACAGGGTTTAGTAGATACTTTGGAAGAATGGATAAATTCGAGTTCAATGCGTTGCCAAACCAGTGGGTCCACAGGAACACCAAAGCTATTTTCATTTTCAAAAAAGCAAATTCAACGGAGTGCAGAACGAACCTTGTCCCATCTTAACATTCCCCCAAATTCTTGGTTATATTGTCCTATTCCCTTGGCTTTTATTGGTGGAAAAATGATGCTTTTCAGAGCCTTACTCGGCGGGCATCATTTGCGGGTAGTCCAACCGCATTTAAAACCAAGCCATTTTGAGCAACCCAAATTTGCCTTCGCTTCTTTTACACCTTCCATGTGGAATGAAGTTGTGGCAACTTTCCCCCACAAAAACTGCGCTATTCTGCTCGGCGGCGGACCTGTTTCTGCTTCCTTAGAAAAAACTTCCACGCCTTTTAATCAGGTGTATAATAGTTATGGGATGACAGAAACTTTGAGTCATGTTGCCCTCCGGAAACTAAACCACGACACCCATTTTATTCCTTTAGAAGGAGTGTTACTTTCCACCGAGCTAGGAGGGAATTTATCTATTGAAGATGGGGACATCCAGGTTAGCACCAATGATCTTGTTTCCTTCACAGACTTGGGGCATTTTATGGTTTTAGGGAGGCAGGATTTTATCATCAATTCTGGTGGAATTAAAATTAACCCAGAGCTTTGGGAAAAAGAATTGGGATTCCCGTGTTGTATCTCTTGGTTAACCAGTGCTCAATTTGGCCAGGAGTTGGTGTTGGTTGTGGACCCGGAAAAAGCGCCAAGCTGGAAAGAAAAACTGGATAAAACAACGCAGAAAAGACTGATTAAAAAAGTGCTGATAAGTGCTCAATTTCCTAAAACCTCATCCGGGAAAATAGACCGAAACAAGCTTCAACACATGCTTGTTGAATACCAGGATTCTATTATTCACCTGGAAAAGTAGACAGTGCTTTTAGGTGCATTCCTCCATTGATCCAACGGAGCGATGGGAAAGGAATTTTTACGTATTTCCAAACTTTCAGGTACCAAGGGGCATTTACATTCGGAATAAAATCCAGAGAAAAATCGAGGTAGTTATTTCCTTTTCTTGCTCCTACAAAATTGGTGGCACCATACCCTAGCGACATGGCGATTTTCCCAAACTTGGTTTGCTTCACCGGATAGGATAACCAGTACTGTTGGCCGTTGTAGTTTTTTAAAATTTGGGTAAGGCCATTTTCTCCCAAAAGGCTTGGGTTCTTTTTGGCTAAATCTGCCTGAGGGAAATACGAAAATTTCATGCGGATTGGAAGATCATTTTCACCCAAAAGCCAAATTCCGGCACCAGCGGCATTGGCTACTAAATCGGTCCAACTGGCACCCCATTCTTGGGCAAAGCCATCCAGAACCTCTATCCCAGAAACATA
>JBLHJD010000203.1:0-3345 GCA_047618705.1 Luteibaculaceae bacterium | reverse complement strand
CCTAGGGCCGTTTCCGGAGTGGTGTGAATATGAGCACCAAATTCTACTTCCGAAAAAGAAGAAATCAACGTAGTCAACAAATCCAAAATCCCTTTTGGGTCAGCACTCCCAATAGTATCACTGGGTACCAAAATATTAATATCAAAATCCTGAGCTAAGCGATCTGCCCATTGGGCACAAATTTCAGGGCTGTACGCGTCGCCATACGGGTTTCCGAAACCCATAGAAAGGTAGACCACCAACTCCTTGTTGTTTTTGGCAACCAAGTTGCGCACGTTTTCCAATCGGCCCAAACTTTGCTCTATGCTGGCATTGGTGTTGCGCTGTTGGAAGGTTTCTGAAATGGAAAAGGGATAGCCCAAATAGTCAATTTCTTCGAAGGACAATGCACTTTCCGCCCCCCGTTCATTGGCAACTATGGCCAACAACTTGGTAGCTGAACTCAGATCCAAACCTTTCAGTACTTCAGCGGTATCGCGCATTTGAGGAATCGCTTTTGGACTAACAAAACTTCCAAAGTCGATAGTATCAAAGCCAACCTTCAGCAATTCATTGATATAATTGATTTTATCCTGAGTGGGTACAAAATCAACCATGCCTTGCATCGCATCGCGGGGACATTCAATTAACTTCATAGGTGTTTGGCTAAATATTTATTTATGTTTTTAATCATGGCAGGACCTTCGTAAATGTAGCCCGAGTAAACCTGAATTAGGTCCGCTCCCGCATTTAACTTTTCGAGGGCATCAGCACCCGTAAAAATTCCACCAACACCAATAATAACAAAGGGGTTTTTCTGATTGTCTTTTAGGTAGCGGATTACCTCTGTGCTTTTGTTTTTCACGGGTTTCCCAGACAAGCCTCCAGCACCTATACTTTCCACCTTTTCCCTTATACTTATTAAGCCGCCCCGATCAATGGTGGTATTGGTTGCAATTACCCCATCTATTTGGGTGGTTTGAATAATGTCAATTATATCATCCAATTGCCCCAATGAAACGTCTGGTGCTATTTTCAACAAAAGTGGCTTTTTCCCCATACGTACATTCAGGTCCATAAGCTCTTGCAACAGTCGCTCCAAAGGTTCTTTATCCTGCAGCTCCCGCAGATTTGGTGTGTTGGGTGAGGATACATTCACCACAAAATAATCCACGTGTGGGAATAAAGCTTGGAACGACTTTACATAATCTTCATTGGCTTGTTCATTGGGGGTGATTTTGTTTTTCCCAATGTTTCCTCCCACAATTAAGCCTTTCTCCCTCGATTTTAATCGCTCCACAGCATCCTCAACTCCTTCGTTATTAAACCCCATTCGGTTAATAATGGCCTCGTCTTCAATTAAGCGGAACAAACGCGGTTTATCATTACCGGCTTGCCCTTTGGGAGTTAAGGTTCCAATTTCCACAAAACCAAAACCCATATCGCCCAATTGCTTATACAGCTTGGCATCTTTATCGAAACCAGCCGCTAAACCCACGGGATTAGGAAAAGTGAGTCCCATCAGGTTTTTTGCCAAACGGGGATTTTTGTACTTATATAACAGGCGCATAATAGCGCGAACTCCAGGAATTTTAGACCAAAACTGGATCTGATTAAATACAAAGTAATGCGCGTCTTCGGCGTCCTTCTTAAATAGAAACGGACGAATTATGGATTTGTACATGTGGGATTTTTAGTAGGTCAAAAATAGGCCCTTGTTATGGACAGAAAAAGGGATTGTCAAAATGTTTTCAACGATAGTACTTTAATATTTTTTGGGGCATCTAAAAAGATAGGGGAGATTAATCCAACTCGCTGATATATTTTTTAGCTTTGTCTAAATTATTTGAACATGCTTTCCAACAGTGAGGAAAATCACCTCAAAGCCATATATTCCATTACCCTGCACCAGAGCAAAGGTGCCAGCACCAATTCTGTAGCAAAAAAACTAGAAACAAAGGCCTCTAGTGTTACGGATATGATTAAAAAACTGGCCGACAAAGGCTTGGTTATTTACAAACCGTACCAGGGTGCTAGTCTTACCGGAACAGGCCAAACAGCGGCCCTAAAAGTGATTAGAAAGCACCGTTTGTGGGAGACTTTTTTGTGCGAAAAACTTCACTTTTCTTGGGATGAAGTGCACGAAATTGCAGAACAACTGGAGCACATTCAAAGCCCAAAACTGACCGAAAGGCTCAATGAGTTTTTGGGTTTCCCGGCCTTTGATCCACATGGTGATCCTATCCCCGATGCCAATGGAAAGTTTACCGAACGAGATGTACAAAAGATGGTTTCTGAATTAGAAATCGGTGAAAGCGGTGTCGTCGTTGGAATCCAGGATTCCAGTTCTGAGTTCTTGCGTTTCTGCGACCAACATGGCATTGTGCTAGGTGCCGAATTTTCAGTAAAAGACCGGTATAGCTACGACGGAACCATTGAACTCCTTTTGGGAACCAAAGCAGTAATTATTAGCGAAAAAATAAGCAACAACATATGCGCAAAGCCACATTAATATTCGGATTATTTATTGGATTAACCTCCCTCCTTTCTTGTTCCAATTCGGCCGAAAAAACCGAGAACAAAAGGCTGCAAATTGTGTGTACCACGGGAATGATTGCGGATGTAATTCAGCATTTTTTACCAGCGGATGTAGATGTAGTTGCTTTAATGGGACCTGGGGTTGATCCCCACCTATACAAGCCTGGTTTTAAAGACCTTACCCTTGTAGAAAACGCGGACATCATTATATATAACGGACTGCATTTGGAGGGTAAAATGAGCGCTATTTTTGGTGGAATTAAAGCTCCAAAAAAGGTGTATTCTGTTGAGCAATTTCAAGAGGAAAATGATTGGATAAAATTGCAGGAAAACCCGGTGGTTTACGATCCACACATTTGGTTTAACCCCTCTAAATTCATTGAAGCTTTGGATGAAATGGCCAAGGATATTATAAAATCCAATCCTGGCTTGGTGTATCCCAAAGAAAAAGTAGCGGTGTACTTAAGTCGGTTTGAGACCTTAAAGGAGACCTGGTTAAAAACAGTTCAGAACATTCCGGACAACCAACGTGTTTTGGTAACTGCGCATGATGCGTTTTCGTATTTCGGGAAGTATTTTGGAATCGAGGTTAATGCTCTTCAAGGAATCAATACCACAGCAGAATTTGGGATGCGGGATGTGAAACAACTGGCACAATTTATTATTTCCAAGAATGTACCCACCATTTTTATGGAAAGTAGTATTTCTCCCCGGTCCATTGAAGCGGTGCAACGGGAGGTGGAAAACCAAGGGCAAAAACTAAACCTCGGCGCCACCCTTTACTCGGATGCCATGGGTCCTGTTGGATCTGGGGCAGAAAACTATTTG
>JBLHJD010000202.1:0-3382 GCA_047618705.1 Luteibaculaceae bacterium | reverse complement strand
CCTAAATCTTTTTTATTATTCGGGCTCTGAAAATTGTTGAGCGAAAAATATTGAATTTTATTGGGCAAATTTGCCAGTAGATTAATCGTTATATTTTGAAAATCACGGGAATCTCGGTAGACATTAAAGTCCATAAACCCCGTGTTTTTTTGAGGGACATCTACCTGTCCATAACTAAAGAATTGCCCACACAAAAAAACTCCACACAGAAGGGATTTGACCCAAAAGTAGATTCCAGTTTTTGAACGTATATGCCTGCCTGCGTTTTCCATACCCTTTAATGGAAGATACGGAAGGGATTGACTATTAAACGGACTAATCCACCAAACCAGGGATAAAATTGACTTGCTACTCCTTTACTCGGCTTAAGCGGGTTTAAAGGAAGGCGTTTTGGAAGGCAGGGCTGCTACAGTAGCACCTAATTAAGTGGCAAAAGGCTTTCCAACCGATGGAGTCATCCACCATTAATACCCGTGGTTTGGGGGTATTCGGATACTTATACTTAAAAAGGTCATTAAACTTGAGAATGTCATTGTTGTAATCGCATCCCAAAGAGGTGTTGCCATATTTGGTGGGTTCCACATCCAGATTAATGAATTTAAAATGGAAGGATTTTAAGAGAACAAAATCAGTGGGGTTATACACTACTGAAAGGTTGTAATTGTCATGTTCAGTAAAATTAATTTCGGTGTTTCTGTCATGGAAATCCAAGAACGCTTCAAATCCAATGGCAGGAGCAATGTAAATATTATTGACCACGGATTGGCTTGGTGTAGGAAATGTTTGTTGCTCGCGGGTGTTAAATAACAACTCATTTGCCACTACAGCCCCTAAACTGTGCGACACAATATTCAAGGTATCTATATTCAGGTTGGATATCAACTGGCGAAGTGCATAGCCCGCATTTTTTGCTTGCGGGAGTGCATTCCTTTCCATTAATTTAAAACCCCGATATTTGTAGGCTTTAATCGGGGAAATGTGAGTCCCATCCCAATAAATTTCAATAAAAAGAGCCTTTTCTTTTTGGGTAGATTGAATTTCCCTTTCAAGAGTTAGGTAATCTGTAGAGGATAGGGAGTTCTCCTTTTCACCATATGCTTTTTTACGAAAACCATGAATCATAAAAAAACTCGATTCATATTCCTTCGTTTTTTGTTCTAGTTCCTTCGAGATAGAAGCAATGATGGATTCCTTAATATTTGGTACGGTTGCGGTTTTTGGATCGAGCTTATATTGTATCGCCACCTGCTCTCGGAGGGAGTCATTGGATGATAGTAAATTGGAAATTGAACTTCCCTTACTTTTAAGAAGTGCATCTGGAAGTTGAACGGAAGGATAAAAAAAGCCGTTTTTATCCATGAAAATGCGAAAAACATGTGCCTCAGGCTGGGGTAACTCCGAGGTGTGTTGGCCATAGATAACAGAAAATTCATTCCATTTCTGACCACTTGCTAAAGTAACAAGGCCTAATAAACAAAGGGTAATAAATATACGCATGTTAAAATTCTATCATTATACCAATTGAAGGTAGCCGGGAGCCAGAGTCGTTGGATACTTCTTTTAATTGGTAGGATTGAGGATCGGTTTCTGAAATCTTAGGGTTCCCTTGTTCGTCATTGATAGTAGTTAAATAGGGTAGGCCAGCTATACTATTGTTGTACACATTTTGAACATCGATGTATGCATTGATGGACCATTTCTCGAAGTACCAGTTTTTGTCTACCCTTAAATCCAAGCTGTGGAAGGCAGCTGATCGTAAAGAATTCACCTCAGCATAGTTGAGTACTCCTTGTTTCCGGGTTTCCCAACTCGATATTTGCGCTGATCTGCTGAAATCATAAGGCGTAAGGGGAGCACCTCCTAATAACCTGAATTTCCCACCTATTTCCCAGTTTTTATTAAGCTTTACTCCTAAGGTCGCATTCAGAATATGTCCATTATCCCATGCACTCGGTTGGAGCTCGTTATTTTGGTTAGTAAAGGAGGATTTTACCCAGGTGTAAGAAATTAAACCGTACAGTTTAGAACTCAATTTTTGCTGAATAAGTACCTCTAAACCTTGCGCTTCTCCCTCTGAAGTGCTCCTGATTTCTTCATTACCAATAACCCCAAAATCGGCACCTAAGTTGGCCAAGGAAACTTGGTTTGTGACAGAAAGTGGGTAGCGGGAATATACTTTTCGGAATGCTTCAAGACTTATTTTTAAATAATTATTGGCTTGATAACTTCCGCCCAAACTAATTTGTTTATTGTAAATAAATTCTACAAAATCTCGGTTTACTAGTTTCCCAGAATTGTTGGTGTACCCTAAGATGGTGTAAGAGGGGAGTTGGAAAAATTTACCCATGGAAAAACTTCCTGTCCATTTTTCATTGATAGCGTAGGAGGCCGAAAAACGAGGACTCAGCTGTTGTAAGGGATTCGCCGTTTTGTTGGAATAAGAATTAAAATCGGTCCGTAAACCAAAAGACAAGGACAGGCGACTATCTACAAAACTTCGGTTGGCCGAAGCAAATCCGGCTCCTTTCCAAAACTGGAGTTTATTGTCGGTGGAGTTTTTGAAAATCTGACCATTGGTTTCCACCTTTTGTTCACTTCGATTCGTGTAGGTTACCTGTTCACTTTCAAGCCCGTAATACGTTTTCCAAGGACCAAAGGACCTATTAATTTGGAAGCGAAGTTTATTTTCTATTTCCGCGGAACTATAATCCAAGAGTTGGTTTTCGGGCAATTCAATGTTGTTCTTGAATTTCTCAGATTGGTTGTTCAGGTGATTTCGGCTTATTGCCAATTGCATAGATCCCTGCTCTTGGAAATGGATCCACCGAGCTCCCAGGGTATAATTCCATTGATTGTTTATGGGTAAATTTCCGAGAATGTAGTTATTCCTTTCTAGGACCTCTGGATCTTCAATTCCTTTGTTTACTCCAGTGTTGAGAGCAAATTGGTCGAAAGCCCCAAGGCCTAATATGCTTATTTTATCCTTGTCGCCAAGGGTAATTGATTCCTTGAACTGAATGTCGTTGTAGGTTGGTAAAAAAGGGAGATTCAGTGCTTGGAATAGGAATTGGAGGTAGGACCTACGAAAGGAGAAAATGAGGTTGGAGTTTTCCCCAGTTGGGCCATCAAGTGTAACTCCGACGTCGCTGGAACCCAATATGAAGTTTCCATGTAGCCCTTCCTTGTTTCCTTCAATCAGTTTAAAGTCAATTACACTGCTTAAGGCATTCCCCCTGTTGGCAGGGAATCCACCAGAAAAAAAATCTACTTCTCTGATTAAGTTAACATTGAGGAGTCCCACTGGACCACCAGAGGATCCTTGGGTTGCAAAGTGATTAATATTGGGGACTTCAATTCCGTCAATAAAAAACCTGTTTTCGTT
>JBLHJD010000201.1:0-3440 GCA_047618705.1 Luteibaculaceae bacterium | reverse complement strand
ATCAATTAATGGAGCCATAATGTTCATGAACAAAACTGCCATCATCATCCCTTCTGGGTAAGCTGGGTTTACTGTTCTAATTAAGATGGCCAAAAGACCAATGAAGAAACCGTAAATCCATTTCCCTCTATTAGTTTGTGCTGCCGTAACTGGATCTGTTGCCATAAACACCAAACCAAAAGCAAAACCACCCAACACCATGTGGTGATAAAAAGGAAGTTGAAGGAAGGCGTTATCTGGGAACCAGTTTGCACCAGCCCAGTTAAACAACAATGCCATTACTGTAGCTCCAAGAACTCCAGCGAACATAATTCTCCAGCTTGCAATTCCAGTAACCAACAGGATAAAAGCACCAATTAAACACGCTATTGTGGATGTTTCTCCAATAGAACCTAAAATGGTTCCATTAAAGGCCTCGGACACCGAAGGTATTTTGTCCATTAAACCGGCATACGCATCTCCCAAAGCAGTAGCTCCAGTAAATCCGTCTACAGCTTGCTCACCATCCAAGGCAACCCAAACATTGTTTCCAGACATTTTGGTTGGGTAAGCAAAGAACAAAAATGCACGAGCAGTAAGCGCTACGTTCACAATGTTCATACCTGTACCACCAAATACTTCCTTTCCAATTAACACCGCAAACGCTGTTGCAATGGCTACCATCCAAAGTGGGGTTTCAATAGGCATGATTAAAGGAATAAGCATCCCTGAAACCAAAAACCCTTCCTGAATAGCGTGCTTTTTGATAATACAAAAGGCAAACTCAACTCCAAGACCTACTCCATAGGCAACCACAACAAAAGGTAAAACTTTGAAAGCTCCAAAAAGGAACATTTCCATCAGTGTTTTTCCTGTTTCGCCAATGGCTAAAAAATGTTGATATCCTACATTGTACATTCCAAACAACAAGCATGGAACCAGAGCAATAATTACGGTCATCATTGTTCTTTTCAGATCAATGGCGTCACGTACATGAGCTCCTCTTTTTGTAGTATGATCAGGTGTAAACAAGAAGGTTAATAAACCATCATACACCGGGTAAAACTTCTCTAACTTTCCGCCTTCGACGAAAATCGGTTTTACACTATTTACAAGTTTTTCGAAGATTTTCACTTCTATCGTAAATTAAATTCGAACTCGATTAACTAACCTCTGCACGTAGATCTTCCAATCCGTTGCGCACAATATTTTGAACATCCGTCTTTGAAGTACACACAAACTCACACAAGGCGAAATCTTCTGCATCTACTTCATAAGCCCCCAATTGTTCCATTAAGTCCAAATCATTAGCAATAATGGCTTTGATTAATTGAACTGGGTAAATGTTGAATGGGAATACTTTTTCGTATTGTCCAGTCATCACAAATGACCTCTCCTCCCCATTTAGGTTGGTATCCAAGTTGTACGATTTCCTTGGTGCTAGCCAAGAAAAGTAGGTTTTGGAAACAGAGAATTTGCTTAAACCGGCAGATAACCATCCTTTAGTCAGGAAAAACTGCAATTGATCACCTTCTGGAATAACAGCAACTGTACTGTCGTAATATCCCAAGAAAGCGTCATCGCTTGCTTTAGTCCCACTAAGAACACTTCCGCTAATAACACGAAGCCCAAGTTCACCGATGCTGGCTTTATCCGCAAGTAAATGCTTCAATTGTGTCCCAACAATGGTTTTGAAATACTTGGGTGCGTTGATTCCTGCTCCACCTACAGCAACGATTTTGGACATATCCACCACTCCTTTGTTAAAAAGGCGGCCAATAATCACCAAATCTTGAGGGGCAACAAACCACACAGATTCTCCTTTGTTAATCGGTTCCAAGCTGTGGATTTGAGTTCCGACATTCCCTGCAGGGTGCGGTCCTTCAAATACATTTACCTGCACCTTTCCAGAAGCCATACCACTGTACATACCCGATGAAGCTCCTTCTTTAGAAATGTTCAAATGAACTTTCCCAGTAGTTAGAGCATCAAGAGCTTGTAATCCGGCTTTAAAATCAGCTTCCTGGCCAGTGAGGGCAAAGTCCACATCCAAACCAAGTGGATTGGTGTCCAAGGCAGAAACAAAAATCGATTTTGGCTCGTCTCCAGAATTAGGGATGATGTTAAACGGACGCTGACGAATCAAAGACCAAAGTCCAGACTCCAACAAGCGTGATTTTACATCTTCCATTGAAGCACCTTCGGCTTGAAGGGATCCAAATTCCTGGTAGGAGATTTCTTTATCAGCTAAAACGCGAACCTCAAGGATACGGCGCTTTTCACCTCTAACAATTTCAGCTACCTCTCCACTAACAGGAGAAACGAACTTCAGCTCAGGGCGGTATTTATCGTGGAACAAAACAGTACCTGCTTTGACCTCGTCCCCGGCTTTAACCTCCATTTTTGGAGTCATTCCTATAAAATCAGAAGGTTGTATCGCAACAACAGAGGATGGTCCAGCAGTGGCTAACACTTTTTCTGGTATCCCCTTAAGTTTGATATCAAGGCCTTTCCGAATCTTTATCTTTTCTGACATCGATGTGGTTACTTGAAAATTAAGCTAACAAAATTAGAAATTTAGCGGTAAGTTCAACCATTGAATTATCCACAGTCTTTTTCGTCATTTGTGTCCATGAAAAAAAAACGAACTCAAAAACTACTTTTACTCCTTTTTTCAGTTATTTATTTGGCAGGTAGCGCTCAAACAAAAAATATCGCCTTTGGAGCGCCTCATAAAATTTGGAACAAAAAGTTTAGAACATTATTGGTGCGTTCGAACGATAATTTAGTTTCAGGTCCAATAATTGACCTTAATTCAGGCAACTTTGTTCAGATTCGGTTCGATTATTTGGGGCAAGAATCTATGAACTTGGGGTACCGTATCCTCCACTGCAACAACCAATGGGAAGAATCTGGGCTTTTGAGTAACGAGTATATAGATGGTTTTGAGGACAATCCCATTTCGGACTATTCTTACTCGCTTGGAACCAAAATCCCCTTCACTCATTTTACGTTTCGTTTTCCAAGTTTTGATGCAAAACCCATCATAAGTGGCAATTTCAAGATCCAAATATTCGATTATTCCGACCCAGAAACCGTTTTATTGGAGGCTGGGGTTTTGGTTTTTGATGGGAAAGTTGGAATTACTGGCCGAGTTAGCGGAACCAACAAGGTACAACTTCGGGAAAGCCACCAGGAATTAATCTTAGATATTAGCAGTGGCCTGATTGGCCCTATTATTCAACCAACAGATTACAAAATTATTGTCCTCCAAAATTGGCGGTGGGACAATGGTGTTGTGTTGGATCCGCCCCGCTTTTATGACCGGACCAATATGTTGTATAATACCCCGGGTGGGATTATTTTTGAAGGAGGAAATGAGTTTCGGTCCTTCGATTTCAGAAATCTCAATATTGCTAATGCCGGAATTTATAAAACAGATACCAGATCCGACACGTCCA
>JBLHJD010000200.1:0-3518 GCA_047618705.1 Luteibaculaceae bacterium | reverse complement strand
ACCAAGACATTGTCGTTGAGGGTACATCCATGAATTAAGGCATTGTGCCCAATGGAAACATTGTTTCCAATTGTAGTACCCGATTTTTGGTAGGTTCCGTGGATAACTACGCCGTCTTGCACGTTAACTTTATTCCCCATGGTAATGTGGTTCACATCGCCGCGAACAACTGCGTTAAACCATACGGTACAGTCCGTTCCCATTTTTACTTCTCCAATTATGGTTGCCGTTTCAGCAAACCAACATTTTGCTCCCCATTGGGGTTCAAAACCTCTTACTTTCTTTATGAGCGCCATTCGATTACTTATTCTAATTTTGTATAAATATGAAAATAATGTCTGAGACTAAGGTTTACCCTACATCTGTATATGCTGAAATGACCCCTAACCCTGCTACAATACGCTTTGTAGCCGATCGTGTGGTGGTCACAGAAGGTCTTTCGCTGGAGTTCATGAACAAGGCAGAAGCCCGTGGTAACTCCAATTTGGCGGATGATTTGTTCAATTTCCCATTTGTAGATTCCATTTTTATCCAAAATAACTTTGTGGCCGTTACCAAAAACGAGAGTATTTCTTGGGATTTTGTAACCATGCAATTGCGCGAGTTTATTCGTGACTTCCTAGTTAAAAATGAATTTGCAGGAATTCAAGCGCCTCAAGAGCAAGTAGAACGCAAGGAAGAAAAGAAAAAAGCCATTCAAAGTGTTGGCCCGTCTGAATACGATGCCACCATCGAAAGTATTTTGGAGGAGTTTGTAAAACCGGCCGTAGCAAAGGATGGAGGTGCCATTGATTTTGTATCCTTTAATGACGGCGTAGTAACTGTGGAATTAAGAGGTGCTTGCAGTGGATGCCCAAGCAGTACTGTAACCCTTAAAAGCGGGATAGAAACACTCTTAAAACAAAAAATTGACGCGGTAAAAGAAGTGGTTGCGGTTGAATTATAAATTGGATTTTGAATTTCAGGATATTAATCGGAAATTCCGAATCCAAACACAAAACACATGAATAAGTTTACCCTTTTGGGAGCCTTCCTTATTACTGCACTTTCGATTGCATGTTCTAAGGAAAGTGTTCCAGAACCAATTGCCTGTGCAAATTTAAACAAAGATACGGTTGTGGTTTTTAACGAAGTTCTGATTAGCAATTGTTCGAAATCCGAAGAGGCTACTTTTCAAGTGGTAACCCGGGGAGAATCGAGCACAACAGCAGATCAACATTCGTTCAATCCCGACAATCAGGCTACTCACCAATTTACGTCGGCTGGAGATTTTGATGTGGTAATAACGGCATCCAATGCGAGTAAAAAAGAGGAAAAAACACATGTTATACGTTATCCAATAACGGTTGAGTTAAATTAAGTCTAATAAATAAAAATAAAAAAGGAGGACTGCGTCTTCCTTTTTTTTGCCCTATATTTTAGGAATGAAAATCAAAGGGCTCTATTTGTTTTTGCTCATCGCCTTCTTGTTTAATGGCCGTATAATAAAGGCTCAAGAAGGAATATTGTCTGGGGTTGTTGTTAGCAGAAACACCCTTACCGCTCTGCCATTTACGAGCCTAGGTTTCATGGATTCAGGAAAGGGAGGGATTTGTAATGAGTTAGGCGAATTCCGAATTCGAGGTAATTACAAAGACGAAGTTTGCTTTTCCCATATCGGTTTTAAAACCCTTTGTTTCCCTTTTAAAAGTGGAACAGACACCATTTACCTAATTCGAGAAATCCATAAATTGGATTCTGTCCTTATATATCCTGAAAACGACCCCTATCTTTTTGCATTATTGAAGGAGGTACGTCGCAGGGAAGGAAATCAAAAACACCAAGGCAAAACTCATTTTCAACTTCATTCTGAATTATCCGGAGATACCGTTGAAATGGTAGAAGCCTTTTACAACCTAAGTGTCAGGGGATACTCCCCCCAAAAACTCGACCTTAAAGCAGGGCGAATTGGCTTAAAAGCAAAGGAAAATCAGTTTTTCCTTTCTACTGCCACCTCCAATGCCTTTAGTTTATACCAATTAAGTTCATCGAGTCCATTCTTTCCCGACAACCCATTTAGTAAAGGTTCCCGGTTTCTGAATAAGAACTACAACCTTAACTTAATCCATAAAATACCCAATCCTGAAAGCGGCCACCTATGGCTCATTGGCTTTGAACCAAAAGCCACCCAGGGTCATTTTTTCTCGGGGGAAGTTTGGGTGGATGATTTTCAATTTCAGATCCATGAAATACTGCTGAACTCTAACCCTGGAACGCGGCATCCTTTTCTTCCATTTGGAGAAAGATATAACCAATTAGATTCCGTTCACTTTTCGATCCATAACAAATACAATACCGGAAAGTTGGAACACAGTGATTTTAACTATACCCTATATTTTCCCCAAGGAAGGGTGGAGACTTTTGCCCAGTTTAACGTTTTTGATAGCACTTTATTTACCCTGCCTTCCTTGGAGTTCCCCAACTTTAATCATTCCGATTATAGGAAAATCAGGGCCCTTCCAGAAAATGACACTTTGTTTGGTGCCAAAACGCAGCCTTTTTCAGTGGGAAATTTCCCGAATCAGATAACCCAGTTTCAACAAAAACACACAAATCTAAGTAGATCATTTGAGTGGTCTCCGAGGAACAAGGAAAACCATTTTTTTGAAAGTCCTTACATCCATTGGCAGGCGGAAAATCGAATATTTATGCGGGAAAAGGATTCCCAAAAACAGGTGGACTTTCACCATAAAAAGCCCCCTACAGAAGCCTACAATCTAAAGGCTCATTTATACCTCGACTGCACCAGCATAAGAGCTAATGTCATTTACACAACAGCCGCTATTTTTGACCCCTTTCTGAGTCATTATTCCCTTCCTCACGATAGTACAACCAACGCCTTTGTAAACATGTATTTTGATTTGGTGGAAATACACCGAAGGACCTTGAATAATTGGATCGCTAGGACTCCGAATCAAGACATGCAATCTGTTCAACAAAAGCACCATGAAATAACGGAAAAGCTAGAAGCTACTGAAAAAGCTTTTTTTAAGGATGTACAACATGGAACAAATAAACATGGAATGTATATCTGGAATAGCTATATAGAAAAGGAACTCGAAATTAACAACTTGGACCTCTTTGAACTTATTCCTCAAAAAATTGAGGGCATAAAAAAAGTCCGAATCAAAAGATGATTTGGACTTTTTTAATATCTGTTTTTAGATTACAACCCCAACAATACTTCTTCCGCTGTTTTACCACCGAAAATTAAGCGTTTTGGATTCTCCAACATCTCTTTTACTTTCACCAAAAACCCAACCGATTCTTTTCCGTCGATAATCCGTTGATCGTAGCTTGCTGGGAGAAATAGACAAAATGGAGGCTTGGGGTTTGAGCGGTTTAATGCAACGAACTGTTGAGCACTTCAACATGGGTGGTTTCACAGTTACCATTAACCTCCTCTCTATTTCGGGTCAATTCAGGCCTAGAGAATCTTTACTATCCTTATTGAGCCATGCACTTCCCCAACAAACCAA
>JBLHJD010000199.1:0-3762 GCA_047618705.1 Luteibaculaceae bacterium | reverse complement strand
ATTTTATCGAGTTTATCAATGGCAACAGTAAGAGGTATAATTTGGTCTTGTACACCCGCCACTTCGGCTATCCCCGCCAAAATTTTACGGTTGTTTAATTTAATGACAAACCCAGGAAGGCCCAAACTAGTAAGTACCTCATCAAACAATTCAATAAACTCTACTTCGTACCACAAAGAGTCCGACCCAACCACATCCACATCACACTGAAAAAATTCGCGATACCGTCCTTTCTGAGGCCGATCGGCCCGCCAAACGGGTTGAATTTGATACCGCTTAAAAGGGAATGAGAGTTCGTTTTGGTGCTGGACAACGTACCGTGCAAAAGGAACAGTTAAATCGTAGCGTAATGCTTTTTCACTGATCTGAGGAATCAGCTTTTTGGAATCCTTGTTACCCAGATCATCGGCATCAGCCTTACTTAAATAGTCTCCCGAATTCAGAACCTTAAAAATCAGCTGATCTCCTTCGTCTCCATACTTCCCTGTTAGCGTATCCAAACGTTCCATGCTCGGTGTTTCGATGGGCACAAAACCATACTTTTTAAAAGCGGATTTTATTGTGTCAAAAAGGTACTGTCTTTTCCCCGTAACCTCCGGTGAAAAATCGCGAGTTCCTTTAGGTACTCCAGGTTTATTTACTTTCGCCATCTTTGATTTCTGCGTTCCTTAATTCGTTTTTCAGTTTTGCGTTTTACAACACCATAAAAAAATAGGAATAAGCCGCAAAGGCCTACTCCTATTAAAAACAACTGAGATAACATTAATCCCGAATCAATTTTTTATACTTCACACGTGTCGGATTTACATTTCCTAAACGTTGTTTTTTGTTTTCCTCATATTCAGAGTAACCACCTTCAAAATAGTACACTGAACTATCGCCCTCAAAAGCCAAGATGTGGGTGCAAATTCTGTCCAAGAACCACCTGTCGTGAGAAATCACAACGGCACATCCTGCAAAGTTTTGAATTCCCTCCTCCAACGCTCTTAGCGTGTTAATATCAATATCGTTGGTTGGCTCATCCAGCAAAAGCACGTTGGCCTCTGTTTTCATGGTCATGGCTAGGTGCAAACGGTTCCGTTCCCCTCCTGACAATACCCCTACTTTTTTGCTTTGATCTTGTCCACCGAAGTTAAAGCGAGAGATATAAGCTCTTGAATTCAACAGTTTCCCTCCGATTTCAATTTGCTCCTGTCCGCCCGAAATTACATCGTACACTGACTTTTCTGGATCCAAATCTTTGTGGCTTTGATCCACATAACCAATATGCACCGTCTCACCAACCTTAAAACTTCCTCCATTCGGAGTTTCTTCGCCCATAATCATGCGGAACAAAGTAGTTTTACCAACACCGTTGGGTCCAATAATCCCAACAATACCTGCTGGTGGAAGGCGGAAATTTAGGTTTTCGTACAATAAACGATCTCCATATCCTTTCGACACATCAACGGCTTCAATCACCTCATTTCCTAAACGGGGTCCGTTCGGAATTGGTAATTCCAATTCCGCCATTTTTTCGCGGCCTTCTTCTCCGGCCATTTTCTCGTAATTGGTTAAACGGGCTTTGGATTTAGCCTGACGCCCTTTGGCTCCTTGTCTTACCCAATCCAACTCGCGCTCCAACACTTTTCTTCGCTTCGATTCTTGCTTTTCTTCTTGTGCAAGGCGGTTCGATTTCTGTTCCAACCAAGACGAGTAATTTCCTTTCCACGGAATTCCCTCTCCTCTGTCTAGTTCCAAAATCCACCCAGCAACATTATCCAAAAAGTACCTATCGTGTGTTACGGCAATAACAGTTCCTTTATATGCATCCAAGTGCTGCTCCAACCATTGTACCGTTTCGGCATCCAAGTGGTTGGTAGGTTCATCTAGTAATAAAACGTCCGGTTGTTGTAACAACAAGCGACATAAAGCTACCCGTCTTCTTTCCCCTCCAGATAATATTCCAATTTTGGCATCGGCTTCTGGACAACGCAAGGCGTCCATGGCTATATCCAACTTGGTATCGAGTTCCCAAGCATCGTATTGGTCAATTTTTTCCTGAATCTCTCCCTGGCGCGAAATGAGTTTGTCCATTTTATCTGGATCGTTCATTACGGCTTCGTCCATGAACATGTTATTCACGTCTTCATACTCCTTCAAGGTGTCAACAATATGCTGAACTCCTTCTTCTACCACCTCTCTAACGGTTTTATTGTCATCCAATAGCGGCTCCTGTGGAAGGTATCCAACAGAATAACCATCGGCCCAAACAACATCTCCTTGAAATTGCTCATCTAAACCCCCGATGATTTTAAGAACGGTGGATTTACCGGATCCATTCAGACCCAAAATTCCGATTTTTGCTCCGTAAAAAAAGGACAAATAGATATCCTTTAGTATATGTTTTCCTTGCGGTGTGGTCTTGTTGACCTTCACCATTGAGAATATTATTTTTTTATCGTCCGACATAAGCTTGATTTAATCCAATGCAAATATATTTTTTGTAATTGAATTGAGGGCACTTTCCAGCAGGGTCCTGTTTTAGAGTTGCAACTCAGACACTTAATTGATATTTCGGGCTGATTCCGTCCATTTTTTTTATTTTTGCACTCAATTGAATCGAAATTAATCCCAAATATACTATGAAAGTTACTGTTGTTGGTGCTGGTGCAGTAGGTGCAAGTTGCGCTGAATACATTGCTATGAAAGACTTTACCGCTGAGGTGGTATTGGTTGACATTAAAGAAGGATTTGCAGAAGGGAAAGCGATGGACCTTATGCAAACGGCATCTTTAAACGGATTTGACACAAAAATTACTGGAGCTACCAACAACTATGCGGCTACAGCAGGAAGTGAAGTTGCAGTAATTACTTCTGGGATTCCACGTAAACCGGGGATGACTCGGGAAGAATTGATTGGAATTAATGCTGGAATTGTAAAGGATGTAAGCTCGAAGTTAATTGCTGAATCTCCAAACGTGATCATCATTGTGGTTTCTAACCCAATGGATACAATGACTTATTTGGCTCACCAATCTACTGGTATTCCAAAGCACAGAATTATTGGAATGGGTGGAGCTTTAGATTCTGCACGTTTTAAGTACCGTTTGGCTGAGGCATTGGATTGTCCACAGTCCAACATTGACGGGATGGTAATTGGTGGTCACAGCGATACTGGAATGATTCCATTAACTCGTTTGGCGACTCGTAACAGTGTTCCTGTTTCTGAGTTTGTTTCTGATGCTCGTTTGGAAGAAGTAAAAGAATCTACGAAAGTGGGTGGAGCTACTTTAACTAAATTGTTGGGTACATCTGCATGGTATGCCCCTGGAGCTGCTGTTGCTTCTATGGTTCACGCTATTGCAACTGATAGCCAAAAAATGTTCCCATGTTCTTGTCTTTTGGATGGGGAATATGGCCTTAAAGACATTTGCATCGGAGTTCCTGCGATTATCGGGAAAAACGGTTTGGAGCGTATCGTTGAAATTGAATTAAACGAAGCGGAAAAAGAAAAGATGCATGCAAGTGCCGAAGCAGTAAGAAAAACCAATGGTTTATTGACTGCTACAGTTTAATCAAAATTCTATTTTTAATGAAGAGGCCTTTGGATTTCCAGAGGCCTTTTTTTTTGCCTTTTATTCATCTATCACGCTCGAAAAAATCACCATTCCCATCAAAATCATTCAAGATCAAGCTAAAAAGGCCTGCGTTCAATTGAATGACTTACTCCTTTTTTCTGAAATAGGGAAAAAGCGTTCCAAGGTTCCCATTGACACATAT
>JBLHJD010000198.1:0-3818 GCA_047618705.1 Luteibaculaceae bacterium | reverse complement strand
GCTAAAGTTGCGGTAATGGGTGGTGCTCAGGCAGCCAAAGTGCTGTTGCAAATTGAGGTAGCTTCCAAAAAAGCCAAAGGCGAAGAAATCACCAAAGAAGAAGAAGACATCCTATTCAATAAAATAAAAGACAAATACGACCACCAGACTACTCCGTATTACGCGGCATCTCGTTTGTGGTTGGATGCTATAATAGATCCAGCAGAAACCAGAAATTGGTTGAGTATGGGTATTGATTGTGCAAACCACGAACAAAATATACCTCGATACAATGTGGGTGTTTTACAAACCTAAATTTCAAAACATGAAAAAGTCAGCTCGCCTTTTTTCCGTGCTCCTTTGTTTACCTTTTCTCTTTCTGAATTGTGCTCCAGAGGCATCCAATCAGGAACAGGAAACAGGCACCGAAAAAACAAGGGAAAAAAATGTATCGAACCCAGTTTTAGATGGGTGTTATGCAGCAAAAATTACTGGAGACCTGATCGATAAGTCAGGTGTTCAGGATAAAATGGAAGAGTTTGCCGTGGATTTGCTGAAAGCCATGGCTTCCATGATCACCTTTAAAGTGTGTTTTAAAGACAATGGCTACGCCCGCTTTGATGGATCTTTTGGACCATTTAGTTCCTCAGAATCAGAGCATGACAGTATTCCGTACCGCCTCATCAATGGAAATATGCTGGTTTTTGATAAATCCGACAATGTGGATATCGATTCCATTCCATTTCAATTTACCGATTTTGGATTTGTGATTACTGCAGACAGTTTGGAAATTGAAATGCATAAAGAATAGCTTCCCAATAATTGGGAAGCTATTCTTTTTTTGATTCCCTTGTTTATGCATACCCTAAACAATAAAACTTAACAAAATGGAAATTAACTTTTTAGTTCTACTAGGTGCCGCATTGGTTCCAATGATCATTGGTTTTTTTTGGTACAACCCAAAATTTTTCGGAAATGCCTGGATGCTGTCAGCCGGAATGACAGAGAACAAAATGAAAGGCGGAAAAATGGGGGTTATTTTTGGCCTAAGTTTCTTGCTATCCTTTTTCTTAGCAATTGCATTATATTTTGTTGTCATTCACCAATCCCACATATTTTCTATTTTGGCTGAAGAACCTGGCCTTAGCGACCCGGGTTCAGAGTTGAATCTTTGGCTCGAAAGTTTTAATACCAAATACGGAAGCAATTTCAGAACGTTTAAACATGGGGTATTCCATGGGGTACTGGATGGTTTTTTCTTTGCCACTCCAGTTCTAGCTACTAATGCACTTTTCGAAAGAAAAGGATTTAAATACATCGCAATAAACTGTGGTTACTGGATAGTTACTCTAGGTTTAATGGGTGGTATTATTTCCCAATGGGCGTAACAAAAAATTATTTCAAATAAAAAAAGGGGAGCAATTGCTCCCCTTTTTTTATTCCTTAAACTCGGGTCTTTCACCTCGTATTCTTTGCATTAAATAATTCCAATCCTTCTGCATTCGTTTTTCCATTTCCCCGCGTGGAACCCGTTTTGGTGGAAAACCTAAACTATCCTTGGGGAAGCGGTACGAATAAATAAAAGGATGCTCCCCTTCTGCAAAGGTCAAGGGCCGGAATCGGAGATCAGAAAAGAAAAGTCCAGTACTGTCTTCATGTATTAAGAAATACCCCTCAGAAACCCGCTTAAAGCGGGCATAAAATGGAGTTTCCTCCCACTGTTTCCGCAATACAAAGTTTTTCTTCATGCCAAAAAAGGGAATAGAATCCACCTTATCCCGAAGACCGAAGTTGCAAAAATAGTACCCCGAATCCGTTTCAATTATTCCGTTCCACACAATGGCATTTAAGGGTGAGTTGGCGGTTTGATATTGTACTATCTCTCCTGGGATTTTATCGAAATGCTGTTTTAACCGGTCCACCCCTATTCCTTTACTAATTATCGTAAAAACCATGTAGGAAGTACTCAGGCCCAAACCTATATAATTGGTCCACCTCCGTGCCGCACTTTCCCTTTTGAGGAATAATACCACCAGAATACACACCAAAAATGGTAGAGTGTACAAAGGATCCGCTACAAATACATTGTTGTATGCAACCCTATACGGCAAAGGCCAAAATAACTGGGTTCCATAGTTGGTGTGGCAATCCAGTAAAGGATGGGTTACCAAGGTCCAGAAATAGAATTTCCGCCATTGAAGTCGGGAAACCTTGGATTTACGGAACACCTTTACATGCGACCAGGAAAAAATAAGGGCGCCAAGGATGGCAAAAACAATACTGTGGCTAAATCCCCGGTGCAATTCCTGCCCCGTAAAATCATCCACAAAAAAACCAATAAACACATCGAGATCGGGAATAGTTCCGGCCACGGCTCCCCAGAGCAATGCTTTGTTCCCAATTTTTTTACCCAGTACAGCTTCTCCAACAGCTGCACCCAATACAATTTGCGTAAGTGAATCCAAAATTATGCTGGCTTAAATTCAGCCTTAAACGGCTTTCTTAGTTCAAATTCACTGGGACTTATCGAGTCCACCAAGGGCCGCAATAACTTATTAGACAAGCTGTTTTTGTGCTTCAAGTACAACTCCATGTGGATGGGCTCTGCACCCAAACAACTTTTTATTTGCTCGGCAGTTCTACCCAAACGCAGTTCACTTGCTCCACAATCAATACAATCCTTCACCAAATCGTACAACATACGCTGATACACCGCATGCTCCGCATTTTTATCGTAGTCCAATCCTACATAATTGGCATCCATAATCCCCTGCCAAACAAAGGCCGATCGAAATCCAATGAGCTGATCATCTTCGAAATAACCAACCACAACAAATTGGTCCTCAAGCGCCTTTTTTAAACCAATAAATGCATCCGGATTTAAGGAGGCGAAATTAAAATCAGCTTTTTCTGTCACATTGGAATACAAGCGGTACATGTCATCTTTGTGCATCTCCACATCCTCCAGGTTAAAAACCCGTTGGGTAAGGCCAGCCGATTTTTTAATTACCGATTTGGCCTTGGTTCTAAATTTAGAGACCATGGAATTCATGTATTCGTCAAAACTGGTCCAACCTGGGTGCATTTTAAGCACCATGTTTACATCTATATTAAACTCTTTGTATCCGTTTTCCTTCAATTGTATAGCGTGGGGCAAGGTTTCAGGCCACAACTCCTTAATTAGGACTAAACTAATTGGACTATCCTCAAAATTTTCTGATCGGCGAAGCTTGTACAGAGCCACCGTTAAGTTTTTGAAAGCGATATCCTTGGGCAGTTCTGGAATATGATGAAAGCCATTTTCACCGGTAACAAACATGTTACCACAAACCAGCACCTTCAATTTCATTTTATTCAAAAGTTTGGAGTGCACACCTGCACCCTTCATTTTCGGAAATTGATTTTGAAATTTCCCGGAGGTAAAATTGACTACCTGGGTTGCACACACTGCCACTGGTTTGTGTTTCGGACAGTAGAAAACCACGTATCTAAATTGGATTTCACCATCCAAACTTTCCTCTACAGCCTTTAAATAAGGCAAGCTTAAGTATATATTTTCGCCATTTACAACCGTATCCCAGGCTTCCTGAGGAACCAAATGAATGGAATCGTAAAAGGTGAAATTTAAATCGGCTTGTTCTGAATTACATATTAAGTCCCAGCTCATGGAATACCATTTTAATTTTATTCCCTTCAAACCAAAGAAGGGTTGTGTTCGTACATGAACACATGAATATAAACGTGCTCAAATTAGTGTTTCTTTTCCTAGGTTTCCACTCGTTTTTGGTGGCTGGACAAGAAAAAAAAATCACCTGGTTGTCCTTCGATCAATCCGCTTT
>JBLHJD010000197.1:0-3845 GCA_047618705.1 Luteibaculaceae bacterium | reverse complement strand
AGCCTTGGAAGTAATAGTAGCCGGAGGCGGTGGAAACTACACCTACTCATTGGATGGTTCAGCTCAGCAAACAAGCAATATTTTCACGGGCTTGTCAAGTTCCATCAACCCCTTCAAAGTGTTGCGGGTGTATACCGATGATGTTTGTGGTTTAACGGACCAACGAGTGTTCAAAGATTTTATCATCGACATGGGAGCTTCTGCTCCACTAAGCTTGGTGCAGTATATCAAAGATCCAGTAACGTGTGAGGATTATTCAGACGGAATTTTGGAGATGATCATAAATGGAGGAGATCCGGTATTTGAGTTTACGATAGATGGGGGAGGCACTTGGGGGACCAACGCTATATCAACAGGATTACCTGCCGGACCATACAACTTGCAAGCCAAAGATGGGCGCGGATGTTACACGCCAATTTACAGCACCAATTTACTGAATCCAGATCCTTTGCAGATCACGGAAGCAGCAGTAACGGGCGTAAAATGTTTTGGGGCATCCACAGGAGTATTGGAGATTGTAGGAATTGGTGGCTCAGAAGAATACAAGTACAGTATAGATGGTGGTGTTAACTTCCAGACTACCAAGACTTTTATTGACTTACCAGCAGGACTGTACGATGTTGTTTTTGAAGATTTATTTGGCTGTGGTAGAATAGAGCAGCAAGTAGTAATTCCTCAAAACGATCCGGTGTTATTGAACATTACGGCCTCATCGGCCACCAATTGTGTTCCGGGTACGGATGGGAAAATTAATTTGTTTCCCCGTGGAGGAGTGCCCCCTTACATTTTTGAGGATGGGAACGGGAATTTCTTTCCAGAAGATGGCATAAGCAATGTAGGAGAAGGGATTTACGACTTTAAGGTAACCGACAAATGGGGATGTAAATCGGCGTGGGTAGATGTGGAGTTAACAAGTCCCGTCCCGCCGCAGGCCGATAGTATACGGATTAAGGATATCAGCTGTTATGGCTCGGGAGATGGAGTTATTCAGGGCTTTGATGAGGAAGGTCTGCGTTATTCTTTGGACAGTGGACTAACGTGGAAGCCGGGCGGCTTGTTTTTGAACCGACCAGCGGGTATGTATCAGTTGCGCATCCAAGACGATAGAGGTTGTGAGCGGATCATGGATGATATAGCGGTGGTGGAACCAGAGCAGGTAAAAGCGGTGGTAAGGATGGCTGCAGAGATTTTGTGTTTTGGAGCAGAGGCGGACATCAGTGTTCAGGGATTGTTTGGTGAAGAGCCTTATCAATACAGTACCATTGGTGGATTAAGTTACACCACTCAAAACGAATTTACTTTGCCTTCAGGAACCTTCACATTCCGGGTGATGGATAATAAAGGGTGTGAGTCGGAGAAAACAAACTTTACCATTAATGCCGTATTGGAGCTAACCGGAAATGTTGATTTAATACCAACGTTAAATGGGGGTGATGGAAAAATCATTGCCTTTGGAAATGGAGGAACACCTCCATATAGGTATTCAGTGGACGGCTCTACCTTCCAAACGGAAGGTTTTTTCCCGAATATGGCAGAAGGAATACACACCGTTGAAATTGTGGATTTTAATGGGTGTAGTTGGAATATTGAAGTGTTGTTGGAGCACATTAGTGGACTTGCCGAGGGCGAAAATTTCTCGGGTATAGTTGTGTACCCTAACCCAGGTAGGGGTTACTTCTTTTTAAAGGGAGAAAAGGGGTGGAAAGAATGGACCCTGAAAAATGCATTAGGGCAGGAATTTAAAATTGGAACAAGCAGTGTGGTGAACCTTTCTGAATTTGCCGAAGGAATGTATTTATTGGAAGTGAAATTCCAGGATAATACAAGTCAAGTTCACCGGTTGATTTACCAGAAGTAGTCTATCATTGATACAAGACAAAAAAAGTCCGAGCATGCTCGGACTTTTTTGTTCACATATTTTATATATCCATATTAACCATTCAACGTTTCCTTGCACCCCTTAATCCCTTTTTGTTCTTTTGCACTTTTATTGGCAGTTATATTTGTCGCCAATTAATGTAAGGATATGAAGTACGCAGTGTTACCCTTTTTATTTGTTGTCTTTAGTGCATTTGGTTTTGCCCCGGAAACGGACCCTACAGCTTCACTCGATGTAAAGATTATTGGTTTAATTACGGATAAAAATTCGGATAAGCCCATTGAGTTTGCCACCATTTCATTGCATAACAAAAGTGACGAACAACTAATAACAGGAACCGTTGCCAATTTAAACGGGCGGTTTGAATTACGCAAAGTAGCCAAGGGTAATTATTTTATTCGCATTGGCTTTATTGGGTATGAAACACGCGAGATTGATCTTCCAGAGATTACTTCTCAGCGCCTGATCGACCTTGGGAAAATGACCATTTCTATTGCTGCCCAAAACTTGGATGCAGTTGAAATTCAGGGCGAGAAAAAGGTGATGGAAACCTTCATTGATAAGCGTGTTTTTAATGTTTCAAAAGATCCAAATTCACAAGGAGGAACGGGCGTTGATGCTATGCGTAACGTACCAGGGGTAGAAGTAGATGTGGATGGAAACATTTCTTTAAGGGGAGATGGAAATGTCCGGATTTTGGTGGATGGCCGTCCTTTATCTATGTCGGCAAACCAGTTTTTGGAGCAAACACCATCCAGTTCTATTGAGAAAATTGAAATCATCACCAACCCATCTGCCAAGTACGATCCGGAAGGAACTACTGGGATCCTGAACATCATCCTAAAAAAGGATAAAAGAAATGGTCTTTTTGGAAGTGCCAACGTAGGTTTTGGTTATGGTTTAAATCCTAAATCGAATAACAGTCTTGCTTTAAATTTTCGCTCTGGAAAGGTGTCTTTGAAAGGGAATTTATCAGGGAACTTTGGGACGTATGGATCTAATGGAACCAACATTCGTGATTTTGCAGGTGATGTGGATGACCAAACTACGTTTGATGAAGGGACCAGAACTAACAATGGTTTTAACAGCTCTTTTGGGATAGACTTTTTTGCCTCAGACAAGGATGTAATTTATGCGGAAGCTGGATACCGCAGATACCAAGGAAGTTCGGAATCTACCTTGTACTCCGACTGGACCAATCCCAATGGCGGTATTAGTCAAAACTCATTGCGTCAAACCAATGGGGAATCCCCCAATTTTGGATACAACTTTAACGCGGGATATCAGAAAAAGTTCGAAAAGGAAGGCCACACCTTAGATTTGGATTGGACCTTTAATAATAATTATAAGGACTCTGAAAGCCTCAGTGTAGAACGCTTTTTTAATGGAAATCTGGACACGGCATTTTTATACCGTAACATTTTGGATCAATACGATTTGGATGATGACCAAGTAAGTCAGTTGAAGTTGGATTATGTGTTGCCTATCAGTGATTCTGTAAACTTGGAAGCAGGGTATATGCATACCTGGAACATGGATGTAGATATGCAATTGCGGTACAACCAAGTTGGCGATTCAAATGCTTTTGCAGATGACACTATCCTTTCCGAGTTTTCTTTTATCCGAAACACCCATGCCGCTTATGGAATTGTGAGTGGACAATGGAATAAAATTGGGATTAAGGCTGGTTTACGTTTGGAGCAAACTACCCGTAACGCCAAGCTTTTTAGTGAAAATCTGGATCAATTCGAATACCTCAGTTTATTTCCTTCTTTCCATATGAGTTATAAGGTTAGCGACAAGCGCGAGTTTATTGTATCTGCTAGCCGTAGATTGAATAGACCACGTGGTGGACAGTTAAACCCTTTTGCAGATTACTCCAACCCGTATTCCTTGCGGATAGGGAACCCTTACCTAAAGCCTGAATTTGTGCAAGTGTATGAATTGGGGATTATTGAAACCATAG
>JBLHJD010000196.1:0-3900 GCA_047618705.1 Luteibaculaceae bacterium | reverse complement strand
TTTCACCTTTTCTGATGCAACGAATCATATCTTTTCTGATTTTAACCGGAGAAATGGGTTTCAAGTTTTTTACGAATGGTCGGCCTAACCCGATAAAGATGTTGTAATATGCTAATGATTTCAAACCCAAATGAAACCAAAAGAAATCATTTGGGGGGCCTAATTCCCTTTTATACTCATGAAATTGAAATTTGAGTAGGGATATCTTAGTTTTTTTGTTCACAATTTAGATCGAGTTTCTAAATTGGGGAAAATCAGGATAAAAGTCGCCCAATGTCCATTTGATTTTTAGAATATAAGGCTCTGCGTAAGCGGATGATTACAAAAAGAATTTTTGAAAATAAATAGTCAACTATGAATGAACAAGAATTTAAGATTGATCTAGATCCAGAAAAGCTCAAATTTTGGGGGAAAAGGATAGGATTAGGTTTTATAGGAGGAATTATTCTTATTTCTTCCATTTTTACCGTAAACCCAGAAGAAGTGGGTGTGATAGTCCGATTTGGAAAGTATGTTAGGACCGTTGATCCGGGGCTTAACTTCAAATTTCCATTCATGGAAAAGGTATATAAAGTACCTGTTGAGCGCCAACAAAAGTTGGAGTTTGGTTTCCGAACTACTAAAGCTGGAATCAATAGCGAATATTCCCGGGATAGGTCAGCAATGGAGGAATCCTTGATGTTAACAGGGGATTTAAACTTGGCAGATGTGGAATGGGTTGTTCAATACAGAATTGATAATGCCTACAACTACCTATTTAAAGTGAGAAATCCTACAACCACTCTTCGGGATATTTCGGAGTCGGGCATGCGCCAGATTGTAGGAGACCGGACAGTAAATGAAGTACTAACTGTAGGTAGAACTGAAATTGAGAGAAAATTGGAGATATTAATCCAGAAAATTAGCCGGGAATACAGCATGGGTCTTAAAATTGATCAAGTTGTATTGCAAGATGTTAATCCACCGGGTCCAGTAAAGGCCTCTTTTAATGCAGTTAATGAGGCGCAACAGGAAAAGGAAACACTCATTAACCAGGCTAAATCAGAATATAATAAGGTTATTCCAAAAGCCCGTGGAGAAGCTCAGGAAACCATCCAAAAAGCAGAAGGATATGCTACGGAAAGGGTAAACAGAGCCAAGGGGGAAGTTGCTCGTTTTAATGACTTGTATACTGAATATATAAAAGCTCCGGAAGTAACCAAACGTCGTATTTTCTTGGAAACAATGGAAACGGTAATCCCTAAAGTTGGGAATGTAATTATCATGGATGAAGAAGGAAACAGCGTACTTCCTTTATTGCAAATGCAAATGAAAAATAAGCAGTAAGATGAATAGAAAAGTAGCAATAGCCATAGGAGCAACCATAGGTCTTATTTTCTTTTTTACAGCATCTTTTGTTGTTAATGAAACCGAGCAGGTTGTAATCACCCAATTCGGGAAACCGGTGGGTGAAGCCATAACGGAACCGGGGTTTTACTTTAAGATACCCTTTATACAAACCACCAATTTTTTTGAAAAAAGGTATATGGAGTGGGATGGTGACCCAAACGAAATTACCACTCAAGACAAAAAGTTCATTTTTGTGGACACCTATGCTAGGTGGCAAATTACAGACCCTTTGCAGTTTTTCAAACGGATGAGAAACGAGCGGGGTGCCCAATCTAGATTAGATGATATTTTGGACGGAGAAACGCGGAATTTTATTGCCAAAAATTACATTGAAGAGGCCGTAAGAACGAGTAATCGGGAACCAATGACCGATGGAAGTTTAGGGGAGTTTATTAAGGATAGTTTGGAAATAATTGAGGTAGGAAGAGAAGAAATTCAAAACCGAATTTTGACTGCTGCCAACGTACAGACTTCAGATTTAGGAATTGCAGTTCTCGACTTCAGAATTAAGCGTATCAACTATGTTAAGGAAGTGCAACGTCAGGTTTTTGAACGGATGAAAAGTGAGCGTTTTAGGATAGCTGACAAATTCCGGTCTGAAGGTCAAGGTGAGGCCTCTCGAATTAACGGGGAGAAAGAACGGGAGTTACAAAATATTCAATCAGGTGCTTTTAAAACCGCGGAGGAAATTATGGGTAAGGCTGATGGTAGAGCTGCAGGTATTTATGCCAACAGCTACGATAAATCTACCGCTTCTCGGAACTTGTACGGTTTTGTTAAGTCTATGGAGGCTTTAGACAACACTTTGGGTAGTGAGACTAGCCTTATTTTAAGTACAGAATCGGAGTTGTATAAATACCTGAAAGGGTACTAGCACAAAAGAGAATTAAGTAAAAAAGCCCCTTTGGAATTCCAAAGGGGCTTTTTTTATGGTACTGGATCGTATCCGTGTCCACCCCAAGGATGGCAGCGGATAATGCGCTTAAAACTGAGTTGTATTCCCCTAAATAGGCCGTGTTTTTGGATTGATTCTTTGGCGTATTGCGAACAAGTTGGTTGGAACCGACAGGTCGCTGGAAACCAAGGGGAAATTAATAACTGATAGACCTTAATAAAACCTAGAAACACCCATTTTACTACCTTTGCAATCATTGTTCAAAGGAAGGGAAAACTTGGTTTATATACCAAGAACTAGAAATGTCTTCCTACAAATTTGATTATGACAAACCAATAAAAGAAAATGGAAAATAAAAAACAAGAAATTGCCTTAGCAGAATTTCCAGGTTGCTTTTTAACCTATGCAACCATGGAAAGCTCCAAAATTTTTGTCATAACATACGTTTTTGTTGATCCAAAATTCCGAGGGCAGGGCGTTGGGAAAAAATTAACGGAACAAGGCGTGTTGTTGGCCGCAAAAATGGGCTACCAATTGGGTGCAACCTGTTCTTATGCCAAAAGTTGTATCCTGAGAAACGAAGAATGGAAAAATAATTGGGTTAATGTGGTGCAATAGCTTTCCAATTTTGTCAATTCAATAAAAACGACCTATTTCCATTAATCCAAATTTTCGGCCCTTTTATCGGATTTATTATCAACTTAAACTATTTGTTTCCCGTTGCAATATTGGGAATACGTATAGCTGACACTGTTTACTTAATAAAAAGGCGGTATTTAGCTCTCCTTAAATGGCAACCAAAAGCCCTTTTTGGGGTTTCTTTGGTACAACCAACCAATAAACCAAAAAATAAAACCTACTTACTATGCGATTAATTACCGCTTTAATTGGTTTAAGTAAGGTACTTGTCATTTCCCTTGTTGGAATTTCAGGAGCCTATGCTCAAACCCCATACCCGGGTTGCCCCAATGTGGTTCCGAATCCGGTAGACGGGGCCCTAAATTTTTCAGGGGATAGTGTTTACTTGGAATGTGGAGAGGATTGTGTAGATCTCACCGCTGATTTTCTGGAAACAGGATTAACCACAAAGTATAGAGTAAATAGCATTCCGTTCGCACCACCGTTTCCTTTTAGTGGTGGAACCCCTTTGATCGTAGGTCAAGATGATATTTTTTCGGGTGTAATTGGTTTGCCATTCGATTTTTGCTTTTATGGAGGTACATATAATTCCATTGTTGTGGGTGCCAATGGTTTGGTTTCTTTTGATGTTTCCCTTGCGGGGGATTATTGTTCATTCGAAGTTCGAGATCCCATTCCTAGCCCGGCTCCTAGGTTCGTAGGTGCCCCTAGTCTTGCAACACAAATAGGAACAGGAATTTATAGTTTATCCATTAATGGGGCGGTTCATGACATTGAGCCTCCTAAATGTGGGGATGTTAATTACTCTGTTTTAGGGGCTTATCCTTGTAGAACATTTGTTGTTAATTTCAAGGATGTATGCCATTTTTATGATTTATGTAAGGAAGCGGATTACCAAACAACTCAACAAATCGTCATTTATGAAACGACTAATGTCATCGAGGTTTATTTGAAGAATAAACCTTCCTGTCCTGATT
>JBLHJD010000195.1:0-3904 GCA_047618705.1 Luteibaculaceae bacterium | reverse complement strand
AATTGGGGTAGAAAGCTAGGCGGAGATGGTTTTTTCTCGCGGTTTTCACCCGATGAAAAAGCCTATTTTTGCCAAGGTTCATCATCAAATTTTAATTCCTGTGGAAAGAAAAATGGTTTGACTTTTGATTTTGCTAGTTATATGCCATCAATGCCCTTGAATAATGTTACGAGCGGTTCCGTCAATAAAATAGTTCGATTCACCTATTCTGGCCAACCATTTTATTGGGAGTCTGAAGAAAAAATAATGGTTCCAGGATATAGTGATATTTATTCTTTAAACAAACATAATAATGAATGGTGCCCTTCGGATTTAAAATGGAACAAGGCGGAAGACATTAACAAAATCTGGAAAATTGAAGGAGATTTACGGAAAATCATTACACCTCCTGGTGCTGATTGGCGAAGACCAATAGCCGAGGTGGAAAGCAATAATTTTGAAGACAATCCGTGGATGTACATGGTGTACTCCGGAATTTTTGAAGGATCAGAACAAGGAGGGGTTCAAGAAAACCCAGCTTTGTTTAGAGTTAGGAAAAACGCCTTGGCAGATGGGGATTGGAGTAAAACAGATATTTTGGAGGAATTGAGTTTTACTGGAGGTCCAAATATTAATCAGGAATTTCATTTAGAAGGTGGATTTTACCCCATAACAGGGATAGCCGTCCATCCAGAAAATTCGGATATTGTTTGGATTTCCTTTGCTGGGCACGACGAGCGCTTAAAAGTTTGGAAAAGTATAGATGCAGGGGAAAATTGGACCAATATGGATCCCAACTTACAATTGCCAAATATTTCTGTAAATGATATTTTGTATATACCTGGGACAGATGCTGGGATAATTTTGGGAACGGATGGTGGATTGTTCTGGTTTGATGAGGGGCAGGAGAAATGGTGTCAGAATAATGATTTTCCTCGATGCCGGGTGGTGGAATTAAAACTAAATCCACAAGAAGATGCCTTGTATGTTGGTACGTGGGGTAGAGGAATTTGGAAAGGAGAATTCAAAAATCCCAGTACATGGATTAAGCCAGATCTATACTCCAAAGATCACAATGGTGATTTGGGGAATGAACCTTCAGAACAAAGTGTGTATTGGGAGAGTCCTGCATTAACAATTGATCCTGCAGTAATTCAATACCAAGTAAATAATGACGAGGACTACACCGTAAAGCTAAAGATAATTAACAGAGGGACCAAGAACTCGGCCGAGGATGTTCCTGTTACATTTTATTGGGCTTTAGCAGGAGCGGGACAATATTGGCCTAGTGTATGGAAAGGCCAGGATTATTGTGACGCATTAAATGAGTTACCCCGTGGCGGATACATTGGGCAAGGTTTATTGCCAAGCCTAGAGCCGTATCAATCCTACGAATTAGTAATACCATGGGATGAACTTCCTAATCCTGCAGATTATGCCGCTAGGTGCAACTACTCTAGTCTAACAAGCTTTCATGTTTGCCTCACTGCAATAATAGATGAGACCGCAATAAATTTAAGTGTGGGAAATAATTGGTCCCATACGGCAAATGTTTTGTCCAAAAATAATGTTGTCCAGAAAAACGTGCATTTAACTACTAAAAAGAAGGTGGTATTAGTCAATGAAGTGCCAACCCAGTTGGGTGCTGTTGAAATACTGATTTTGAATGAAGGGGTTTCAGATGAAATTACCTTTAAGTTAGATGATCTTACTGAAGGAGATATTGTAAAAGGGGATGTAGTAAAGGTTAGGTTGGAGTCAATATTGATGCAGAAATGGCTTGCTGGTGGAAAAAAAGGAAAAAATATTCACCTGGAAACCATGCTGAGCTCAGAATTACCACGCAACGCCCCATCACTTGAAACTGCAAATGTTTTTGAGCAAGTGGCAACGAGTTTTATTGTTTTGGATTCCGCCCATGGATCCATTGTTATCCCTGATGTTCCAAAAAACTACCAAGGATTGCAATATATTGCTTTTCATGATTCACTACAAATTGAAATGACAGGAATTCCGGCCCAAGTGGCGCTGATTCTGGAGAAATTAGTTAATTATATTTCATCTGCTGAAAAAGAGTATGTTGGTGATTTCAGATTAACAATGGAATCCAAAAGCAAGGGTGTTATAGGTGGAAATACCTTTAAGGTACATGGGGTAAAAGGAGTGCCGATATTGGATTTGCTAAAAGGTGCCAAGCAAAAACCTGAAAGCAAAGGGTTGTTAGAATATGCGGCTAAATTAAATGAAAATGGGGAGGTCAGAATTCGTGTGTATCCAAACCCAGCCGATACTTATATTAAGGTTGATGGTTATGAAACGAAAAAGGGCCTAAAGTACAGTATTGTAGATGTCCAAGGGAAGCAAAAACAAAACGGAATATTTGAAAAACATATTCCCATTAATCCTTGGCCCCAAGGGAATTATTATATTTTGGTACAAGACCAAGATCAATTGTTAGGAGTTCACTCTTTTTATAAAAAGTAATTATGAAAAAGGTAGTTAATAAGCACGTTATTTTTCCGTTTGCCTTATTGTTTGGTTTTTTCGGGTTACTTACTACGGAGCTCCATGCCCAAAGTGGAAAGTTATTTGTAGATACAACAGCTAATTGGATAACAGATCATTATGAATATGAGGAATATCCGGATTCAACTTGGGATGCAGCATTTAATCGGCTTTATTTTTTTGAAGGAACCGCAATATTGGACGGGGTGGAATACCAAATTATTAAATCTACCTGTAGTTATAGGTATTGGTTTGATACTGCTGGTTTCCATGAAGAAATTCACAGGTGTGACACCATGGTTAATGCCTATATCCGGGAGGATACAGCGTTAAAAAAAGTGTTTTTTCATTCAAGTTCACCAGGCGCCTGGGACAAATGTAACCGGATGTTAAAAGATCGTTTAAGCGTAGATCCCGAGGCTTATGTTTTTGAGGAATTAGCCATGGATTTGTCCTTAGACAGCACCCAAATAGATGAGTTTGTTAGTATTTCAGACAGGTATAGGGTTAAATATCTTTCGAAGTTTCAAGACTATTTTGGGATAGGGGATAGTTCATGGACTTTTTTTGTGTCAGGATTTTATGAATATCCTGTTTCACCTAATTGGAACGGAATGGAAGGCATGGGGGGGAATCTCGTTGAATCCTATGGGTTTATGAGGTCAATATTATATCCAGTTTCTCAATGTGGTGAGTTTGAAGGGCCCAATTTCTTTATTAATTTTACTACTTGTTATTCCAAAAGTGGACGTTTTTTCGTGAACGCCCCAGACGGAAAACAACATGGAGATTCAGGGGTTTGTGAGTTACGTAAACCCATGGGAATCGCGGAAGAAAAAATTCCAGCAAACAAGCCTTGGTTAGTAAACCCCACTCAAGGGGATATCCAATTTTTACAGCCCATTACGGGAGCGTTAATTGTCCAAGATCCGGGAGGACGGTTTGTTTTTCAGGGAAAGGTGCAGGGCATGCAAAAGTTAAGCGCCCAGGATTGGCCCGCCGGATTGTATTTGGTTCACTGGGTAAGTGATAGGGGTACAAGGGTGGCTAAGGTTGTTTTGGAGTAAGGTTTTTATAAAAGTAATTATGAAAAAGGGAGTTAATAAACACGTTATTTTTCCGTTTGCCTTATTGTTTGGTTTTTTGAGACTTTAATTAGCCTGTATCCTCTTAATTAAGCCATTTTCATGAGATGCCTTTTTTGTGATTTTTCTGGGGTGATAAAGAATAGTAGTAATAGAAGAAGGAAATTCTAAAAAGGTAAAATTTCAATCCTGCAATTTGTGAGGAATCACATAGTGGAGAATTAAACACCCTCTTGTTTCGTATTTAGAGGAAATCCTTTGATAGATGTGTTGAAATGGTTATTTAATGAAGATGTTAGCCCAAAATTTGGCCTGGAGAAATTGGTCTATGGTTA
>JBLHJD010000194.1:0-3908 GCA_047618705.1 Luteibaculaceae bacterium | reverse complement strand
TTACCAACCTCACCGAAAAGCCGAGCTTGCCTGAAATCCAAGGGTATTTGATGCTCAGAGAGAAGTTACTGAAGGACGGGCAAGAACGATTTATTATTGGAAAGGAAAACGCACCCTTGGGTACCTTAGATTTTTTCGAGTGGGATCCATCGGATAAATCGGCCGGAATTGGGATTGCCTTGTTTCCGGAACAAAGCCGGGGAAAAGGGTATGGCAAAGATGCCTTGAAATTGGGTTTGGAATGGTTTTTTAAATTTGGCGAATGCCTCGTCGCTGAGGTCCAAGAATGGAATACAACCTCCATTGCTTTTTTTACAAAGATGGGCTTTCAAAAAATGGGTAAAATTGCAACTGATCCAGGAATTGGAAAATGGATCTTAGAAAAGGAAGTATGGCTAAAGGACGAATAACAAAAACAAAAGCAAAGCCTAAAAAAAGATCGGTTTCGAGTCTGGTTTTTCTGCTTGTATTTCTTGCCATTTGTGGTGGCGGATATGTGGGTTATAGGTTACACCAGGTATACCAACCCATGGTTAAGTTAGCATCCGGTAGTTATTTCGACTTTTTTGTTTACCCCAACAGTTCGGCGGAAGAGGTGTTACGCGATTTAAATAAAACCGGGTTTATTCTAAATCCAGCTGCTTTGGAGTGGGTAGCAGAAAAAAAAGGGTATAGTAGTAACGTCAAAGCAGGAAAATATCTGATCTACGACAACTGGAATGCAAACCAGCTAATAAACCTCTTGCGAAGTGGAAATCAAAACCCCATTAAGCTTGTTCTGAACTCAGTAAGAACAATTGAAGGCTTGGCTGGGAAACTCGGCGCTAAATTTGTGGGCGACTCCATTGAGTTTTTGCATGCATTTAATAGTGCTCAAGTGGCCGAGAAATTTGGTTTTTCAAAATCGACTTTTCCTACGATGTTTTTACCCAACACGTATGAGATGTATTGGAATTATTCGGTAGATCAGGTTTTGGGTAGATTAGCGAAAGAGTATAAAAAATTCTGGACAGAAGGACGCAAAGCCAAAGCAAATCAGATAGGATTGGGGCAAAGCGAAGTCTCCATTTTAGCGAGTATAGTTAAGGCGGAAACAAGTAGGAGGGATGAAGCTCCAAAAATTGCCGGAGTGTACATGAACCGATTAAATAAAGGAATGTTATTGCAGGCAGACCCAACCCTGGTTTTTGCCCTAGGCGATTTTAAAATCCGACGTGTTCTCAACATCCATAAAAAGATAGATTCACCCTATAACACATACAAATACAAAGGTCTACCTCCAGGGCCCATCAATTTACCGGAGCTGTTTTACATTGATGCTGTTTTGAATTACGATAGGCATAAATATTATTATTTCTGCGCTAGTGAGGATTTTTCGGGCTATTCCAATTTTGCCATTACCTACCAACAGCATTTAACCAACGCTAGGCGATACCAAAAAGCCTTAAGTCGAAGAGGGATTTATAAATAGTTGGAGATTTTGTACCTTAACGTAAAAACTAGGGTATGGATGAAAATGTAAACATTGGGAAAGTGGCCGTAAAATACGGTGTTCTCGCAGCCGCTGGGTTAATCCTGTACTTTGTTCTAATGAACTTGCTTGGATTACTCTACATTATTGAATTACGATTTCTAAATTTCATTTTTCTAGCAACCATGATTATTGCTGGAATTGCCCATTTGCAAAAAAAAGGGCTGCAAGGGGTTCCCTATTTTGATGGACTTAGTTTGGGTATGGGAATATCCTTAATCGCAACCGCAATTTTCACCCTTTTTGTGTACTTATTCCTGAGTATTAACCCCCAATTTATGGCCGTTCTTGTTGAAAACGCCCCGTTTGGAGATTATCTGAACAAGTACATGTGTTCCATGGTTGTGATTTTTGAAGGATTAGCTTCAGGTGTCATTGTCACCTATACGGCGATGCAATATTTCAAACGAGAGGTGCCTTTTGGTGTTTAGTTTAAAGAATAAAATTCATTTTAAAGGGCTTTCCTATTTATTGGTGTCCACAGATTTCTAAATTTGGGGAAAATTTGATACATGAGTGCTCCTAAAATAAAATTTGGTACCGACGGTTGGCGGGCCGAAATCGCGATAGATTATACCATAGATAATGTTGCACGGGTTACCGAAGCTACTGCCAATTGGTTGTTGGAAAAAGGATCCGGAAAATCAGTGGTGATTGGCCACGATTGCCGTTTTGCAGGGCAAGTATTTGCGGAAGCAGCAGCCTGGATTTTTGCACAAAAAGGAATAAAGGTACACCTCGCAAAAGGGTATGTATCTACTCCTATGGTATCTTTAGGAGTAGTAAAGTCAAAAGCGGATCTAGGTATTGTTATTACCGCATCCCACAACCCTCCATCGTACAACGGTTTTAAAATTAAAGGACACTTCGGTGGTCCCCTTCAGCCCGAATTAATTCAGGAAATAGAAGATGTTATTCCAGACGTTTCATCCTTCGATCCTCGGAACAGAACTCTTATTGGAAATCCAGCAGAAGTGGTGGATATAGACCTGGAAGGAATGTACCTGCAACACGTGGAAGAAAACTTCGATTTAGATCTAATCAAAAAATCGGGATTGCGTTTTGCGTATGACGCCATGTATGGTGCCGGACAAAGTGTAATGAAAAAGATTTTGCCAGATTGTACTTTCTTGCATTGCAACGACAACCCCGGGTTTAGAGGACAAGCTCCCGAACCCATTCACCGAAACTTGCAGGAATTTTCTGATCTGATTAAAAACGACGGAAACATGGCTAGTGGCTTGGCCACCGACGGAGATGCAGACCGGATTGGTTTGTACAACTCCAAAGGAGAGTTTGTAGATAGTCACCACATCATTCTTTTATTAATTCAATACTTATTTGAAGAGAAAAAGATGAATGGAAAGGTAGTTACAGCTTTTTCGGTGTCTCCGCGTATTACGGCCTTGTGTAAACACTTTGGCCTAGAACAGATTATCACCAAAATTGGGTTCAAATATGTGAGTGGAATTATGCTTACAGATGATGTTCTTTTGGGTGGTGAAGAAAGTGGTGGAATTGCCATTAAAGGCCACATCCCAGAGCGTGATGGAATCTGGATGGGATTAGTTGTTTGGGAGTACATGGCCAAAAGTGGTAAGTCTTTGGAGCAATTGATCAATGATGTTTATTCCATTGTAGGATCCTTTACGTATAACCGGATTGATATGCACATTACCGATGCGCAGAAACAGGCGGCAATTGCAGCATGTGAGCGCGGAGCAATTAAAGAAGTTGGAAAACGCATAGTTCGGAAAATTGAAACCATTGACGGATTTAAATTCCATTTCGATAATAACGAATGGTTGATGATACGCCCAAGTGGAACAGAACCTGTGCTGAGGGTATATGCCGAAGCAGAAAACATGGATTTTACCAATGAAATATTGGAAAATGCACGCGAATATTTATTGAATGTTTAAAGGATATACACATATCCGGTATTGCATCCTTTTAGGAGCCCTTTTGGGCTCCTTTTTTGTTTCTCAGGCACAGACTAGCGATTCTTTGTTGCAATCTAAACAACCGACCTGGAAATCCACCGTACCCGTGGTGGCATCTTATGCTCTGTTGAGCTCAGTTTGGTATACCCAATTTGAGTTGGAGTCCTTTCATTTTTTTGATGATTTGGGAGAGTGGGGAGGTCTGGATAAACTAGGCCACGCTTTTTCGGGGTATTACGTGTCCGAAAAATTACAGGACTTTCATGGGTTTGCCAAGCCAAGTAAATCGGCTTTGTTGGGTTTTGCTTATGTTTCTGGGATAGAGGTTCTGGATGGCTTTGCCCAAGAATGGGGTGCCAGTTGGACCGATTTAGTAGCCAATGCCGCTGGTGCCGGAATTTGGCTTTTGGGTGAAAATGATCTTCCAATCCGCA
>JBLHJD010000193.1:0-4045 GCA_047618705.1 Luteibaculaceae bacterium | reverse complement strand
GTTGGAATTTCAACAAGTCCGGATCAGAATTTGGTGCTGGGAGAAACAACCCAGATTTTTGCTTACGGGGGTGATAATTACCATTGGGAGCCCGAAGAATATGTTTCGGATCCTTTTATCTCCGATCCTGTAGCTTTTCCAACCGTAACTACAACGTTCAAGGTGACCTCTACCAGTGATAACGGGTGCGAGATAGTTGCTTACTTAAACATTTACATAACAGAACCCATTTCCCCAGTAAATACCATTACTCCCAATGGAGATGGGATAAATGATGTGTGGAAGCACCCGGCCTTATCCGAGTATTTCCCACTATGTGAGGTGAAGATTTATAGTCGATGGGGTGTGGAAATTTTCTCTAGTTTAGGTTATAACACTCCTTGGGATGGCACCTACAAAGGGAAAGAGGTGCCTGTGGGGACCTATTTTTTTGTCATTGACTTAAAAAATCAAAATGGGAAAGAGATTATTTATACCGGTGAAATTTCTGTGATACGATGAGGTACTATGTTTACATATCGTTGATGATTTTTCTTGGGCTTCACGGTCAGATTCAGGGTCAGCAAATCCCGAATTTGAGTTCGGGGGTGTACAACCATTTCCACCAGAATGCGGGATACACGGGTAATATGGACGACTGTGTTAATATTACCCTAGGTTTTGTGGATCAGTGGACTATTTTTAAGCGCGCACCAACCACTCGTTTTGCCGACCTGCATACGAGTATCAGGAATCCGAGCAAAAGGCGAAAACCTTACTTTCATTCTGCGGGATTGAGTGTGGAAACAGATCATGTTGGTGTTTTTGGACAATCGAATATTCGTTTTTCCTATGCCTACCATTTTCCAATTGCCAGAAACTACATGGTAGGGGCTGGGACCTTTATTGGGTATCGCGATATGCGATATGATCCAAGTGTAGCCATTCTAGAAGAAATTGAAGACCCTGTTTTTGAGGGAGAAACCTTTACCATGACCGCTTTTCCAACTATCAATCCAGGGGTTTGGATTAATAATGATAGAAACTACTTTGGGCTTAGCTATTTTCAAGCTTTGGGGGGCGAAATGGAATTTGTAGGCCTAGGCGGAAACAACTTTGAGCGTTACTTGATTTTGGATTTGGGGTTGACCCACGATTTGGGAAATATTTTCACTGTTTTAACCACATTACAGGCCATTCAGAGTAAAGGCTTGCCTTTGTATACCCAGTGGAACGCCATATTGAAATATCAGGATGTTATTTCTTTAGGGGTTGGGTCTCGGTCGGATGCATTTATAGGCTTGTTTTCTTTGAAGTTTATAAAGGTGTTTGAAGTAGGATATTCCTACGATTTACTCCGGAATAAGCTGTATGACCGCAGAGCCGAAAAGCACGAAGTTCAATTCTCGATAAAGCCCTGTTGGCCAAAAAAGAAACGTTTGTTTTGTCCCGCCTATTAATAGGGTAAGGACTCAAATTTATATCCCTTTTTCGAATAGATTTCTAGAAAACGAGGTAAAGCATAACTCATATTTTCCCACGCTTTTTTGTTGTCGTGGAAAACAAGAATGGACCCATTTTGTGCGGTGCAACTTAGGGCCAAACATTTTTCTGGGGAAATTTTTGTATTGTAATCTTCCGTTAAAGTATCCCAATAAATAATTTTCCAATCCAATATTAACCTCCGGTATTGTTTCCACGTAATTTTCCCATAAGGGGGACGGAAGGCTTTGGGGTGTGGGATAATTTTATGTGCTTCATGCACACTTGTTAAGTAGGAGTTGGCATTGTGCAGCCAGCCTTTTTTATGGTCTTGAGTGTGGTTGTACACTTTATGTCCTCCATGTACCATGTCTTCGACTAAATGGGGAGAATCAAGCATATTATTTCCGACACAAAAAAAGCTAGCCTCAGCATTATATCGTTGCAGTGTGGACAAAATAAACGGCAAACAAGTTTCGGTCGGACCATCATCGAATGTGAGATAGATGATCTTTTCCTTCCTGGACAGGTGAGTTACCACTTTTGGGAAAAAAATGGGAACGAGTTTAGAGAGTGTTTGAACCAATGTTATCAGGGTGTTTTGCTAAGATATTTAATTAGGCGGAATTCCTATTTCTATTTCCAGGCTCTCCGGCTTATACTAAGAATCAGCTGGGGTATCTGATTTTGCCTATAAAGCCACTGATCTATTCGAATGGCAGCTAGTTATTAATTAACTTAAGGAGAGTTAAAGAGTGATAACCCTAAACCTTCCCCCCATGAAAGAACGCCTTAGCATTATCCATATTGGATTTGGTGATTTTTAGAACTTTTTCTTGTTCCTATTAGGTAGAGCATCTATTTTGAATGTTCTTCGAAAACCGTACAACCTAAATGGTAAAAAAAAAATTGGATGGAAATCAATTTCTAGTATGATTCTTTGGCCACAACTATCCGACTTAAGTGAATTTTTGGGGAGTATGTTTTGCGATGAAATAATGGGGAGAATTAAGGACAATGCTTTGCTCTATGGCAATAGGATTATCGATAGTGACCATTTTATACCGTGGCAAAATGCACGGCAATTAATTCAAAAAGGAATTAGATAAAAAAAACCCCTTGGCTTGCCAAGGGGTTTTTTTTATCTAGAAAGATCCTTTCTGTACTTTTTGAGATCGATTCATGGTCTCTCGGACAAGACCTTCGATAGCAGCGAAGCGTTGTTCTAACTCCTTAGCTATTTCGGATTCCGGATCCACTCGTTTGCTCAAGTCTTTTACAGTATTCAATACATAATACCCCATCCGAATATTTTCTGATAGTCCTGGTAAAAAGGAATTGTCAAGGCTAGCAAAATACTGCACATCCTCTTCATACAAATCGAACAAGCGCTGAGCAAGTTTTAAGGCGGTTTCTTTGTCTCCCAAATTTACGTACGAGTCCAGAACAGGGACCAACAAGCGATCGTAAGCCACGTTTTTCTCGGGCATTACTCGTAGGGTTAAGTCCAGTATGTTTTTGGCTCTTACGTTGTCTCCTTCTGCCATAAGAGCTTCAGCCAAGTTGTTGAACTGAAGGCGGAAGTTGGTGGTCATACGGCGGTTATTCTCGTCCATGTAAATGTCATTCTCATCCATTCCACCCCATTGGAATTTGTTCATTACGTTGTCGTACATAATGTCCGTATCCACTTCTCCATGCAGGTTTGGGTTTCTCGCATCACGTTTGGTTTTAATTGGTACCAAGCGGTAAGCCAATCCTTCCAAACGGAAATAATCTGTCATTCCCATGTAGGCGTCTGGTCCGGTAGTTACTGCAAAGTAAATCGGTCTGTCCCATCCAAAATTAGCAATCATGTTCAAGGCTAAATAAGTGTTTTTCAGGATGTACGATTTGTTAATAGACCATTCCAATTTATCTACAATTAGAGCTGTATCTTCTACAGCCACCGTTCCGTTGCTGACCACTTTTTCTTTATCAACGTCTATGCTGAAGTGTTTAGATGGCATATAAGCTAGGTTTTCACCTCCACCAACACGCACCATGTTTTTGTCGTTCTTGGAAAAGTCAACCAATCGTTTTAAGTCAACGTGGATGTTGTTTTTGTTCTGACCATTTGGATCCAAAAGAACGATGTCTCTGGTTCCCTGACGGTATTTTTGCTCCGAAATATTAAACGGAACAACCTCACTATCGTAGGCCTTTCTTTGCATTTGGTTGGCATACCAGTCGGTGTTCAATAAACTTAGGTTTACCACCCGTACATCGGTTCTATATCCTTCTACCTCTTGCACATACCAGAGTGGGAAGGTGTCGTTGTCCCCATTGGTAAATAAGATGGCGTTGGGAGCGCAACTATCTAGGTAGTTTTTGGCAAAATCAACAGCCGTGCTTCGTTTTGCTCTACTGTGATCGTCCCAACCTTGGTGAGCCATTAGCATAGGCACCCCAATAGTAAGAAGTAAGGTGGTGATCGCTAAATTCTTGCTTTCGCCTTTTTTTCCAATGGCAAAATGGAGCCCGTAAATGGCCGCTAATGAAATGGCCGTCATGTATGCAATGGAATACGAAACCGTGTGGTCCC
>JBLHJD010000192.1:0-4129 GCA_047618705.1 Luteibaculaceae bacterium | reverse complement strand
CCCGTTTTGTACTTAAAGAAAAACCAATCCATGGGGTCTGGCTCCATAAACAAGTACATCTCATCACCACTGGCAAATGCGCTAAATGCAACTATACCATTTACGTATACCGACGATATTTCCTCCTTAAAGTGCGCCATTCCAAGTTTACCGGATGACAAAAACCGCTCGTTGGGTTCATCCCATGTTAATCTGATTTCAGCAAGGGTAAAACTCGTTTCTAGCTCTTTGGGCACTTTGCTCATCGTTCCCTTCTCTGTAATATCCTCCGATATTTTTTCTGCTGCTTTTGGAGAGGCCCAACGACCAACTGCTTTTGCATAATCCGTGTTGAGCAAACTAAAGGGTTGTAGGAATGGGTAACTCTCAATTTGTCCTGAAATAAATTTCTGAGCCTCCTCTGGGAAAAAGAAATCCATTTTCAAGCTTCCTTTATAGGATAACTTTCTGTCCTTGGGGTTAAATTTAATTTTCCCAAAACCACGCACGTCCATCTGACCGTATTCCATACCAAAGAACGTTTCTCCAATTTGCTCAACAACTCCGCTGGCCAAATTATAACTCAAAACATCCTGGTACTTCTCGGCTCCTGGCACCTTGGTATCTACAACCGGATTAACCTCATACTGATTTCTTGCCTTGTTGTAACTCAAGTTACCTGTTGGCATTATAGTTACCATGTCTTCCGGTGAGTCTATGGTTCTAACAAAGGTTCGGTAAGGGACCATGTCTTGTCTCGAAACCACCATTCCCACATATAACTCTGCTCCTTCATCACTTTTCATACCTGGCGCAACCGGAATACTTACGTTTTTTGGATCCACTTGGCCATCAAAAACTAGCCAAGCGTTAGACACAATTTCCTCTGCCAATAACAATTTGGTAGCTCCTTTAAAGCGCAATCCTTTTAGTGGTGCAACCATGTTAACATTACCTCGGTATCCAAAAGCCGCATTAAGCTTAAAGTTTTCTGTTTCACTAATGGTTCCATCAGCCACAGTAGTTCCATCTTCTACCCGGATGTTTTGGAAAGGGATAGGTGATTTAACCCCGTTTTCGTCCATATAATTATACATTCCAGACGCTTGGAAACCAGCAGCTCCGCTTACGTTTACCGTGGCGTCGAAAATCCGGTGAAATTCATTCACCCTATCAGCAATAATTTCAGCTTTCTCCAAGGTTTCCATGTTGGCACCAACATGCACCAAAACATCACCACCAGCAGGCTTAATATAGGCATCAGCTATGTTTATGCGTTTTACCCCTTTACCTAGGATATCGTAATTATCAATATCATACGTCGCCGTTTTTACTACAAAATTTAAACTATCCTGCGCCGGATGAACACTGTAAAAAGTAGATTGTTTGCTGCTAGAAGAATCCGAGACTGCCCCTGACATCGAGCTCTTAAACTCAATTTTCTTGTCCTCCACTAACCAATCATAGGCATCCATGTAGGCGATGTACTGGGTACTTGGAAATTCAATCTTAGAATCGTCGCTAATGTTCGACTTAAAGGAACCCGTTTTAGTTCTGAAATTCATTTCAGCATGCACATTATCGTTCCGGATAGCCACTTCATTGTTGGCCACATTGTTCAGCACAAATTCGGCACTATCCGCCACACCTACATCAAAATTAAAGTCGAAGGCATTACTTCCCAGAGTTCCATCATACATGGCCAATTTCCCTGTTCCTGTTAATCCTTGCGGCATCAGTTTTAAAGAACCTGTATGCTTAGCTTCGCCTTGGTACATGGCAAAGTGCCCAACAATGTTCTTGAGGTCCATGGTGTTTTTCTGCGGAAAATACTTGAGGTCTGTTATCTTACTGTCAGCATACGCTACATCAGCAGGGCCCTCTCCTTCGTTGTGGAAATTAGCTTTCCCTGTTGTAGAATCTGGGAAAAAGGTGAATTTCTTGGAATTCGAAACCGACGTGAGGTATTCCAAATCACCATCTCCTTGCAATCCATCATTCCACAAATGAATGTCGTTTTTAAATTTCGCCATCCCACCATACATAGGTAATCCTTCGGCTGGGGTGGCATGATTAAACCCTAAACTGAAATCGTCCTGAATGGAAAGTTCATTTTTGATGTCGGGAAAAATACCCGCACTTTTAAGGGTACCACCCATGGCCAAGGTGGCCGGATCAAAGTTGTCCAACGAATCAATTTCGAAAGGCAATAACTCAAAATAAAACCCCTCCTTAGGATAAACCCCTGGATTCTTTTCTATTTTGTCGTAATACACAAACGACTCCCTTCTTGAAGTAAATACAGGGTATTCCGTAAAATTCTTGGTCCACAATCCCGATTTATTTCCAGGATCATCGATGAGTAATTCCCCACTCAAATTTTCGATTTGTGATTTTACTTTAATGTATTCCGATTTCCCATTTTTTTCTGGGTCTTTATTGATGACGAACATTTTACAGCTGTCAATCAGCTCCATTTCCACTTCAAACAAATCGTAATCAAAAACAAAGTTGGATCCATAAAAATCCAGCAATCCGGCTCTTACTTTACCATCGAACTTGAAGTTCCTGTTCCCCAGTAATTCAATTTTACGTCCATCAGGCATTATTTTCACCAACTGCGAATCACTCAGGCTAATATTGCTCAACCCAGATACTGCAATTGAAAACGAGTCCAATGCCATAACCGCATTCGGTATTTTAGGGTTGGTACTTTTACTTTCGAACCGAATTACATCATAATCCTTTTTCTCTCCTCTGGCAGTGATGTAGTCAAACAACTTTTGTTTCACCTCAATTTCCATGCTGTTTTCATTGAGGTAAATAAATCCTTTTTGCGCCAAGGAGTAAATCACTTTAATGGCTTCCCCTTTGGTTCCTCCCATGGCTCTGGTTACCAATTCGGCATTAAATTTCCAACCTACTTTGTCGGCAATGTCGGCAAACAAATACAAGGGGCTATTTTGCCCACCCAATTGCAAACTATTAAACCGGCGTACGCTGAAAAAATCACCGGATTCAAAAGAAACCCGAGGAACCGAACTACCGTCTACTGCACCAAAATAAATAGAATCTCCTTGGTGATTCATCCAAACCTTCTCAGCATAGATATCCACCATCTGGAAACTATTGAAATAAGGGGCTTGAGATGCTTGCTGATTAACCTGCAGTAGGTTGATGGTGTTGTTGTCAATGTCGAACTGAAAAGTTAAACTGGGGTGATAAATGGAATCCTTTTTTAAGCGAATTACCACGGCAATTTTTTCCCCACTAATAAGATTGGGCGTAATGCTAAAACGAATTCCTGTGGCTTCTAAATAAGGCTCACCGTCTTTCATAAACTCCAATGCCGCTGGAGAGTTAACGCTCCCGATGGCTAATAATTTAGCGCCCTCCACAGACATTGCCCCTTTGTAGTTTACTCCAGCTACAATTTCCTCTAAAACCAAGTTTTTATTGAAGGACTTAAAACGTGGATACGTGGCATTACTTGGGTCTGCATCGGTAACCAATTTATCTAAAAACTCACCGGCTAAAGGCTCACCGTAAAATTCTGATGTAAAAATAACAGAGTCGGCACGGAGCACTCCTGATCCTGTTTTTAGTTCAAACTCCAACAAGGAGGCACTGTTTTTGGCTGGATTTAACCCCACTCTGCGCCAGGTTACTTTACCATTAACGCCGAATACCTTATGCTCTTTTGGGTAATAAAACCCTTCCGCTCCTGATATAGACAAGGTATCATTCCCATTAATTCCTTTTAGGTTTGATCCCTTAAAACGAAATCCCCATCCTTTCTGATCCTCAGCACTAACTGTTCCTCCGGTCAAAAACCAGGTTCCTTTTTGGCCTTCATCTATGGCACCATCTTTAGCCAAGTAATAAGAGGCTTCTAAAAACGGTTCCACTTTTTTTCTGGACTCCTGATCAATGATGGTTTTGATGTTGGCACTCCACGATGAAAAAACAGGCTTCGGGGTTCCCGAAATCTGGAAGTAGGATGTGGCTAATAAAGCCTGAAAAATGTGCGGATAACCCTGATGCTTTTTATCGAGCATCACTTCCGTTAATTCATACACAAACTTCTCCTGGGTGGGAGTTGCTTTTTCCCAAAAGGGCTCAAACTCTTCGCGGAATAATTTCGATTTTT
>JBLHJD010000191.1:0-4184 GCA_047618705.1 Luteibaculaceae bacterium | reverse complement strand
GGTCATACAGGAGGATTATTTCATCGACGAGATGAAAAAGACCCGCTGTTTTAAGTCTTCCGACTTGAAACATTAAATAACTAGGAGTGTCTCTGACACGGATTTGTTCTGGAGATTCGGTGGTTTATTCGGCCGATTTTGCATCCATCGTTGGTTTTTATTTCCTTAGCCAAAAGCAGGTACATCCTGCCAACCATACCAGGTCAGAGACCTTCCTTTCTATTGCCGTTTCAAGTGTCCTTCGGTACACTTAAAACAGCGTACGGATTGATCGGTTAATACGGATGGTTTTGTTCAACATCCCTAGCTTCCAATACTGTGGTAAAAAATTATTGCATCCAGCCTAATGTACCAGGTCAGAGACCTTCCAGCTTATTTAGGTTTCAAGTGTACCGAAGGACACGTGAAACAGCGATTGCTAATTTCCGGTTGGATATGATAGTTTTGATGTTTTTGTCTCATTATTTAGGAGCCATGCCAACCTGAAACCTCAAATTAATCCATTATCTCTAGTCAAGAAGAATAATGATTAAAGAAATTCACCATCAGAGTGGAATAATAAAAAATCACCCACATAAATAAAGCCGAATAATTAGTTAATTGAACCAGTGACGAGATTAGGCTAAGCAAAAATTAAAGGTAAATTAGCCTGCTATTATGGGAAAAATCTACCTCAAACAAGTTGCAATCAAAAATATTTTTTGATTATGAAGAAGTGGTTAAGCAATGACTTGGTTCGGAATGCCTTGAAACTTTTGACGGGGAATACCTTGGCATTAATTATCCCATTTCTTTTATCCCCCATTATTTCCCGGCTGTATACACCAGAGGCATTTGGAAGCTTTGAGATTTTTGCTAAAGTGCTGGCCTTTTTTGCTGTTGTTAGTACCCTCCGGTACGAGCTTGCCATAGTTATTGCAAAAACAGATGCTGAGGCTTTAGTGTTGGCTAAAAAAGCACTAAAATTGGCCGGATTATTTGCGGTTCTTATTGCTATTCTTCAACCCTTTTTTGGTCAACAATTATCCCTTATTCTGGACAATCCAATGACAGAAGACTTGTGGCCTTGGTTGTCAGTAGCCATTGCACTCAGTGCCTTGTTTTCTGTTAGTTACCAAATTTTGGTTCGGTTGGAAAAGTTTGGGGTTTTGGCATCTCAAAAAATTCTATCTCTCATAAGTAATCAAGGAACTCGCATTGGCTTGGGTTGGTTTGGATCCTATCCTTTGTTTTTAACCCTGGGACATTTGTTGGGTTTATTAAGTCCGGTAATTTTTAGTTTTAAAAAGTGGCGTCCATTTTTTTCCCAAAAAAATTCTAGCTCCCAACAAGAAGCCAAGGTAATCCTGCGCAGTTTTGCTGATTTCCCCAAAAACAACATGCCACACGCCTTGGTAGATGAAGGGGAGAAGTTGCTTCTTTTAGCCTTGGTGGCATATTACTTTGGAGCCCTTGAGTTGGGCCTTTTTGCATTCACCTTACGTTATTTGCGGGTTCCCGTACAAGTTTTGGGAACAAGTATTGGTCAAGTTTTGTTTCCCCGTTTTTCGAAAAAAATAAACCGCGGAGAGTCCCTGGCCAGTGAAGTCGTGAAATCCGTCCTACTTCTTTGCGCCATTGGAATAATTCCTTTTGGCTTGTTGTTCTTTTTTGGGGAAGTTATGTTTGGGGTATTTCTTGGAGAAAGCTGGTCCAAGGCTGGCCTGTACGCCGAGGCTATGAGCCTTTGGTTGTTTTCCAACTTCATCATTTCACCTATTAGCTTTTTGCCCAGTGTTTTCCGAGTGCAAAAAACCTTTTTCCTAATTAGCATTGTCTGTTCTGGAGTAATTTTGGGGTGCATTGTTTTGTGGGGAGGAAAGGCCATGGATTTTGCTCAATTTATTTGGTACTTGGCTTTCTTGCAAAGTGGAATTATGCTATTAAAGGGGGTGTATTTGGTATGGATTTCTTTAAATTTTGGCAAAATTAAGCATGGTTAAAATAATTTACTTTCACAACGGAGAATTAAATAACACGTCCTCAGGAAGTGGAATTCGTCCCATTAAAATGTTGGAACAACTTCGGCGCCTTCCGATAGAAATTGAGCAAGTTTCCGGACAAAAAAGTGAAAGGAAAAAAGCCATACAGCATATTCAAAATAGGATAAACGAAGGAGTTGTTTTTACCGGTGTTTATGTTGAAAACAGGACCCTACCCCTGGGCCTCGAAATTTCGAAATTGCCCTTCTTACCGTTTTCAATTTACAAACCAAATGCATTAGATCATTCTTTTCTTGAGATGTTGCGAACATTGGAAATTCCCATTTATTATTTCTTCAGAGATGTTTATTGGGATTTCCCAGAAGCCTTTGCCGGTAGATGGGGTAGATTAAAAGAACAGTTGATACTTGGTCTTCAAAAAATGTATGGAAAAAGGGAAATTGAATTCCTTAAAATGGAGGGAGTACACCCCTTATTTCCTTCCACCCCTTTTTTGCGGTTTATGGAAAATAGATTTGGATGCGGAGGCAGCATTTTACCGCCTGGAAGCTCGCCTTTAAACGTAGAAAAAGTAACCCAATCAGTTCAAGGAATTTCCTTATTTTATGTGGGTGGAATAAGTTCCATGTACATGAACGCAGACGTGATCCAGGACCTCAGTCAAATCACCGAAAATACCTTGTTGACCATTTGCTGCAGAGAACTGGATTACCTCCGAGAAAAAGATCGATTTTCCACTCTTTCTCAGGCCCAATTTGTTCACGGTTCTGGTACAGAACTTATGCCCTTATATCAAAAAGCCAATATTGCCATATTCCCATTAAAATCAGTTGGCTATGGTGGATTATCTTATTCCCTTAAAATTGCTGAATACCTGTGTAATGGATTACCCATTATCGCTTTTGAAAACACGGTTTGCGCCGAAATTATTGAGCAATATGGCGTGGGTTGGATAGTCCCAGATATCCCAGGAGGAATTAGTCGTCTGCTAAGAGAATTAGGTCAAAACCCGGAGGACATTAGGGAAAAACATGAAAACGTAAAAAGATATGGTCATCTTTTTACCTGGGAAGACCGGGCAAAACAATTGCTGAAAATGATGACAGAATGAAAATTTTTTTATTCAGTGACGGAGGTTCAAGTCATACAGAGAAGTGGGTTAATGCCCTGATTCAAAGGGAGTGTCGTTTATTCCTTTTTAGTTTGAGGAAGTTTTCACCGGCAATCCAAAATTTAATTGATAAGGGGGTGATGGAAGGTGTTCATATGGATCAATTTATCCAATCCAATGCCTCTGCTTTTCAGAAATCCACCTATCTAAAAGTGATTCCTTTTGCTCGCAAAATGATCCGGCAATTCAAGCCAGACTTGGTGCACGCGCATTATATCAGTAGTTACGGTTTGTTAGCGTTATTTTGTCATCCACGGAACTATGTTTTATCGGTTTGGGGAAGTGATGTGATGGTTTTTCCAAATCGAAGTAATATTCATAAGTGGGTTTGTAAGCTTATTTTAAGGCAAGCAAAACAAGTTTGGTCAACCAGTGACCTGATGCTTAAAATAGTGCAATCGTTGGCTCCTAAAACCCCCTCCATTCAAATTCCTTTCGGAGTGGATGTATTAAGTTTTTCGCCCCAAACAATTGAAGAAAAATCAGGCCTTTCCTTTGGTACGGTTAAAGGCCTTGCACCCACGTACGGGATAGATATCGCCTTAAAGGCTTTCCTTCTGTTGGAATCCAAATATCCGGAATATCCATTGTCCTTTCATTTATTTGGAGATGGACCCATTCGAGGAGAGTTGGAGGAGATAGCCGGCAAATCCCTCGATAAATCCATCGTTTTTCATGGGCGTATTCCCCATTCCGAAGTACCCAACGCCATCAGGTCTTTGGATGTTGTTGTAAATATCTCCCGAAGTGAAAGTTTTGGGGTTACGGTTCTTGAGGCTTCCGCTTGTGAAAAACCCGTTATTGTTTCGAGTAAAGGAGGTTTACCGGAAACACTAATTCCGGATACAACAGGGATAATGATCCCAAGTTTGGATGCAGCGTCCTGTTTTCTGGCAATGGAAAGCTTAATGGTCGCATCCAAAAGAAAAAGGATGGGAGAGGAAGGAAGAAAATTTGTCCTCAAAAACTACGATTGGAAAAAAAATGCGGACTTGCAAATTGCGGAATACGCGCGGTTAGTAAATTCTAAA
>JBLHJD010000190.1:0-4216 GCA_047618705.1 Luteibaculaceae bacterium | reverse complement strand
GATCCACCATTACCTTGGATATCACCATAAACAAGGGTAAAAAGGTGAAGATTGAGAGCATTGATTTCCCCGGATTAACGGTAATTAAACCCGAGAAAGCCCGTCGGCAATTAAAAGAAACCAAAGAAAAAAGACCTTGGCGTATTTTCTCCCAGTCTAAATTTTCAGAAAAGAATTTTGCTGAAGACCAGGACATCTTAATTGGGAAATTCAACGAACTGGGTTACAGAAATGCCCGGATTGAAAGTGTTGACATTGATACCACCGCAGATAAAAACTTAGTCCTTCGCCTTAATATTCATGAAGGAAAACCCTTCTACTTTCGGAATATTCGTTTTGTTGGAAACACCAAATACACCTCCGATCAGCTATCCAAAATTTTGGGAATCAAGAAAGGGGATATCTACAACAAGAAAACCTTGGATAGCCGTTTGTACATGAACCAAAATGGTGGAGACGTAAGCTCCCTGTATTTGGATGATGGTTATTTGAGTTTTAATCCAACCGTATTAGAATCTGCAGTAGCCGGTGATTCCATCGACCTAGAAGTGCGCATCCGAGAAGGGCGGCAAAGTAGAATAAATGAAATCCGCATTTACGGAAATACGCGGACACGGGATCACGTAATTATTCGTGAAATCAAAACCCGCCCTGGTCAGTTATTTAGTCGGTCCGACATTATAAGAACCCAAAGTGAGCTTTCTCAATTGGGCTATTTTAACCCTGAAAAATTCAACGTAAATCCGGTACCTAACCAACAAAACGGAACGGTAGATTTGGAATACACGGTGGAAGAAAGAGCATCTGACCAGATTGAATTATCTGGAGGTTGGGGAGCAGGGACTGTTGTTGGAACCATTGGAGTTTCCTTGAACAACTTCTCCATGCGCCGCTTATTAGGGAAAGATACATGGCCTCCTTTGGGAGATGGGCAGCGAATTTCCTTGAGAGCTCAATCGAACGGATCTTTTTACCAAGGGTACAACATGTCCTTTACCGAACCTTGGTTGGGAGGGAAAAAGCCAAACAGTTTCTCGGTTTCCTTGAGCCACAGTGTTCAGACCAATGGACAACCGAAGAAAATTGAAAATACGGCTGGAGAAAAAGTAAGCAATCCAGATCGCGCTTACCTAAAAATTTCAGGTATTTCTTTAGGACTTGGAAAACGATTGACCGTTCCGGATGATTATTTTCAACTTTTCCAAGCCATTGGGTACCAGCGTTACAACATTCAGAATTACGGAAATGTATTTTCTTTTGCCGAAGGATTTGCCAACGTAATTTCCTACACATTTAACCTAACGCGATCTTCTGTAAGTCAACCTATTTACCCCCGTTTTGGATCTCAGGTTAGTCTTTCTTTAAAAGCCACACCGCCTATTTCTTTGATGAACAACAAAGATTACTCGGATGTGTCTGAAGCAGAAAAATTCCGATTTGTGGAGTACCACAAATGGAAATTTACAGCGAGTTGGTTTACGGAGCTTACCAAGGATTTAGTCCTTAACACCCGTATGGGGTATGGTTTCTTAGGGAAATACAACGCCCAAATTGGACCCTCTCCTTTCGAACGTTTTTACTTGGGTGGATCGGCGCTTAGTGGGTTTTCCATTGACGGACGTGAAATTATTGGACTACGTGGATATGATGATTTGAGTTTATCTCCCCAAAATGGAGCTTTATTAATTTCGAAATACACCGCAGAATTGCGCTATCCATTTTCCCTAAACCCATCTGCAACCATTTACGGAATGGCTTTTGCGGAAGCAGGAAAAAGTTGGAATGAAAAAATAAAGTTTAACCCTTTTGAATTGAAACGTAGTGTAGGAGTTGGGATTCGGATATTTATGCCGATGTTTGGACTAATGGGGCTAGATTACGGATGGCGTTTGGATGATGTTCCAGGAGCACCAAATATGGCCCGTGGACAATTTCACTTTACCATTGGCATGAATCTTGGAGAGCTGTAAACAATTGTTTAAATTCGTCCGCGTTTGGACGTCAAACTAATTGATGATGAAGAATTTAATTTTTGCTGTACTCGGATTGTTACTGTATGTAGGTAATGCAGACGCCCAAAGAATGTGTTTCATTGACTCCAAGATTATTCTGGAAAATATCCCGGAATATAAAGAAGCCCAAGAAGAGTTGAACAAACTTTCTTCGGATTGGGAAAAGGAAATTGAAACCATGTACCAAAGCATCGATCGGAAATACCGAAATTTTCAGGCTGAACAATTATTAATGACGCCAGCAATTCGGATTCAAAAAGAGGAAGAGATTGTTGGGTTGGAAGAGAAGGCAAAAGCGCTCCAAGATCAGAAGTTTGGAGTTGACGGAGAGCTTTTTCAGAAAAGAGAAGAACTAGTACGGCCTATTCAGGATCGGATTTATACAGAAATTGAGAGTTTTGCCAAAAACTCTGATTACGATATCATCTTGGATAAAGCAAAACATGCAAATTTGTTGTATGGAAATGAGAAGTACGACAAAACGTATGTGCTTCTTAAGAAAATGGGAATAAGAGTAGAATAAACAATTGAACATGAAAAAAGCGATATTATTTTTCGCAATTATGGCCTTCGCTGGAGTTGGTCAAGTGATGGCTCAAAAATTTGGGCACATTAACTCGCAAGATTTATTGGCTTTGATGCCAGAAATGCGCGATGCGGAAACAAAACTAGAAGCCTTAGGGAAAGAAATGGAATCGAGCTTGCAATCTATGTCTGCCGAATACCAAGGAAAAGTAGCTAAGTACCAAGCGGCACAAGCTACCTTCTCTGAAACTCAGCGTGAGTTGAAGGAATCTGAAATCAATGATTTAGGAACACGTATCCAAAACTTCCAAGTAAGTGCTGAGCAACGTGTTGCAAAAAAGCGTCAGGAGTGGTTCCAACCAATTTTGGACAAAGCCAAAGACGCTATTGAGATTGTTGGTAAAGAGAACGGATTTACGTACATTTTTGATTCTTCTGTAGGGGTAACTTTATATGAAGGTGGTGAAGATGTGCTTCCAATCGTAAAGAAAAAATTGAACTTACAGTAAAACCTGTTTGTTTCTGAAATACATTTGAAGGTAGCCCTAGGGCTACCTTTTTTTGTTTGGGATCATGAAAAAGATTGGAATTTTCGATAGTGGAATTGGCGGCTTAACCTTGGCACATGCCTTGGTTAAAATCAACCCCAACATTTCCTTTTGCTATTACGGGGATACCGCTCACCTTCCTTATGGGGATAAAACACCTGAACTGGTAAGGTACTATTCGCATGCAATCGTTGATTTTTTACTAAACCAGGGATGCGATGGAATTTTAATCGCGTGCAATACGGCTAGTGCCAGCGCATTTGACTCGCTCAAAGCAACCCTCCCGGATGGCTTCCCTATTTTTAATGTGATTGATCCTATAGCAGAACACATTAGAAGCCATTATGGGAAAAAGGACCGAATAGGCGTAATTGGAACCCGCGGAACTATCGCCTCCAACATCTACCAAAAACGCATTAGGGCTAATAACATAAATGCGCCCGAGGTTTTTTCGAAAGCCACCCCCCTTTTGGCACCTATGATAGAAGAAGGCTTTTACGACAACAGCATTAGCCTCGACTTAATTAACAACTACATCAACACCCCCGAATTCGAATCCCTTCAGGCTATCATATTGGGCTGTACTCACTATCCCCTTATCAAGGATCAAGTTTCGGCCATTCTTGGTAAAAACACAGCTGTAATTGATTCTGCACATCTGGTAGCAGCCCACATTTGCAGGGTACAGGAGATTACTTCACTCAGTTCTGAAAAGGATTTTTTTGTTTCTGACTTAACCGATGCTTTTCAACTAAGTGCTCAGCACTTTTTTCAGGAAATGGTTCCTTTGGAAGAACGCGACATTTGGGGACACAACACCTAAAAACTTATGGACAATTTATTTTACGACCTTGAAGCTAAGACCATTGCTGGCAAGTCCTTTTCTTTTGCACAATTAAAGGGAAAAGTGGTGCTTATTGTAAACACCGCGAGTAAATGTGGTTTTACACCCCAGTATGTTGGGTTAGAAGAACTTTATCAAAAACACGCGGACCAAGGATTGGTTATTTTAGGTTTTCCGTGCAATCAATTTGGAGGGCAAGAACCAGATTCGGAGGAGAGTATTGCTGAAAATTGCAGCATCAACTTCGGGGTTACTTTTCAACTTTTTGCCAAAGTGGATGTCAACGG
>JBLHJD010000189.1:0-4256 GCA_047618705.1 Luteibaculaceae bacterium | reverse complement strand
CACCTCATGGTTTAACTCCAACACTCGGCGAATTCCACCTACATCTGGCCCAAGACCACTACCTACAACCCAAATAACTTCCTTCTTTTCTCGGAAGTGAACAAGTACTGATTTCTGATTGTTATTGCGATTTAAATCGGCACCCAAAGGCACAATTTGGAAGGTGTAGTTTTCCTTCTTCGGCTTTGGGCTTTCCACAAAAAACACGGAAACAGACTGTGCTTTCATGTCCAGTTTCTTTTCTTGCAGCACCTTGTTCCCAGCCATTAATAAAAGCTTCGCAGGTCCCACCTTGCCTAGGGGTTTACACACGACCCTGATTTCATTTTTTTCTCCAACAAAATTGGCCCTATTCTTCTGCACGTCTATAATGGACCAGTCTGCATTTTGGATTGAATCGCCCAAAAAATGGGCAAAAGTTTCCAAACCAGATGTATCCAAAGTCCCTTCGAAAATCCCATCCGAAACCAGGGAAACGCCCAGTAGCCGATTGGCACCAAAGCCACTTTTAATGCCCTCAAAAACAGATTGGACTGGCGAACTGGAATATGGCGTTAGTGTGTCCCCTATCCACTCTTCGTTGAGCAAAAACACACGCAATTCCACCCCTTTGTCCAACCCTTTTTGGTACTCTGGAATAATCTGGGTTTGCACTACATTATTGAAGTCCTGCTGTTTCTCGAAAACCGATTGGGAATTATCTACCACAAGGGCAAAAACAGGATCTAACTCCCGTGTTTTTATTTGCTCCTGTATCCAAGCGCAAATCAACCACGTTATGCTGGCGCAGGTAATACCCCGCAAAATAAACAGAGGCCACTTTCTTTTCCCCCACTTCGATCCCTTTCCATACATCCCAAATGCCACAGCAAAGCCAAGAGCAAGGCTAATTAAAACGTAGAGTAATAGTTGGAGTGAAATCATGGTATTTACTTGGCTCGTGAAATTAGAAAATATTGTGGGACGGCTCCTTCATTAAAGCAAAAAACCCGAACTGCAAACGCAATTCGGGTCTTACAAATTATTGATTTGTTTATTAGGTCAACATCCCACCACACACGTGGATCGTTTGTCCTGTAATATATCCACTCATGTCGGAAGCCAAGAAAACAGTTAGGTCGGCCACATCTTTGGGCGTTCCACCTCTCTTTAAGGGAATAGCATTGCGCCATCCTTTTACTACTTCCTCGTCCAACTTAGCGGTCATCTCTGTTTCTATGAAACCGGGAGCAATGGCGTTGCACCGGATATTCCGAGAACCCAATTCTAATGCAACTGATTTTGTGAAACCGATCATCCCCGCTTTAGAAGCGGCGTAATTGGCTTGTCCGGCGTTACCCTTCACCCCTACAACAGAACTCAGGTTAATAATGGAACCAGAACGCTGCTTAAGCAAGGTTTTCTGAACTGCTTTTGTTGTATTAAAAATAGACTTTAGGTTGGTGTTTATTACCGCATCCCAATCTGCTTCGCTCATACGCATCAGCAAATTATCCTTGGTAATTCCAGCGTTGTTCACTACCGCATCAATCCGTCCGAATTTCTCCACGCAAAAATCTGCCATTTCAATAGCCTGATCCATTTGAGAAGCATCCGACTTAATTCCGTAAGCCTCACCACCTTTTTCTGCCATATCTTTTTCGATGGCCTTTGCTCTTTCTTCCGAAGAATTGTAGGTAAATACCACCTTTGCTCCTTCTTCAATAAAACGCTCTACCATACTTTTCCCAATACCTCTTGTACCTCCAGTAATGATAGCTACTTTTCCTTCTAATAATTTCATACCCATTGATTAGATAGGCAAATATAGTTTTTAAACAAAAAGTGTTTGAGACACCCCAACAAAAGTTTGTCCGAATAAACAGACCAACCATCCCATTTCCCAGTCCACTCCACACTAATAATCAAGTTAAATAATTGATTATCAAAATATTACACTCAGCATTACCGAAAAAAGAAAAAAAACCTCCGTTTATTGGAAATCCAGTGTACTTCGTCTATTAATCCAGACTAGTCGGCACTTTCAGCGTAATTTAGTGGTATGAAAAAATGGGCATTCCTAATGTGTGATTTTGGTGCTTGCTTCTTGTTGGAAGCGCAATCCTGAAATGGCTGAAAAAAATTCGGTGAGTGCCGATATTTTCGCTAGATCAGCTGCATCAATCAATTTCACTTGGAATACCGCAGTAATTGGAACAATCTTAATCCCCCAACATATTACAAGTCTACTAACCATGTCTTAGGTTGAAATGGAAACAGAAGGAAAAGGAATCGGGGGAATCCTATTTGTTTCCATTTCAGCCTAACCAAACGGGCGTGAAAGAAATTCGTTTCTTTCACGCTTTATTGGTTAATAATAAATATATAAGGTGCTCAAAATGTGTTTCCCAATGGTGGCTTCCCTCAATAAAACACCCTCATTTCGTCCCTCAAAAATCCATAAACATTTCCGCACTACAAACTGCAAAGGCAGGTGTAATATCCATTTTGAACCGGAACTACACTGCTGTAATTCGCTTTCACAATATAAACGGGGAATACGAAGAAGAAGGGACAGACCATCAAACAACACCTCAACCTATGCAAAAATAATAGGCATAAAAAAAGTCCCGATTTTATCGGGACTTTCCTATAAGATATGTTGAACTTAAGAATTAAGCAATTACACCCAATACTTCAGCTACTTTTAATCCAATCTCTGCTGGAGAGTTTACCACGTGAATTCCACATTCCCTCATAATACGCTTCTTGGCTTCGGCTGTATCTTCTTCACCACCTACAATAGCACCTGCGTGACCCATTGTACGTCCTTTTGGAGCAGTTTCTCCGGCGATAAATCCAATTACGGGCTTAGTACCAAACTCCTTTACATACTTAGCAGCAATAGCTTCGTAGTTACCTCCAATTTCACCAATCATTACAATGGCTTCGGTTTCTGGGTCGTTCATCAACAACTCTACAGCATCTTTGGTAGGTGTTCCAATAATTGGATCTCCACCAATACCAATAGCAGTTGTAATTCCCAATCCAGCTTTGGCAACCTGATCAGCAGCTTCGTAGGTTAATGTACCTGACTTAGAAACAATCCCAACTTTCCCTTTCTTAAAAACAAAACCTGGCATAATACCAACTTTCGCTTCTCCTGCGGTGATAACACCAGGACAGTTTGGTCCAATAAGACGACAATCTTTATCGCTAAGGTATTCCTTAACAATAACCATATCGTTTACTGGAATTCCTTCCGTAATACAGATAATTACCTTGATACCGTTTCCGGCAGCTTCCATGATTGCATCAGCAGCAAATGCTGGTGGAACAAAAATGAGAGATACGTCTGCTCCTGTTTTTGCAACAGCATCAGCAACAGTATTAAATACTGGAAGTCCGATGTGCACAGTTCCTCCTTTTCCAGGAGTTACACCACCAACAACGTTTGTTCCGTATGCAACACATTGCTCAGCGTGGAAAGATCCCTCTTTTCCTGTAAACCCCTGAACAATTACTTTTGAATCTTTATTTACTAATACGCTCATGTTCGAATATTTCACAAATAGTCCGGCAAAAATATAGGTTTAAAAAAGTTTGCCCTACTTTTGACTCACTTTTTTTTACAAGTTTAACACAATCGCCTCGTAGCGGGGGAATCAACGCCTAAATTCATGGATTTTACAGGAATTACCGAAGATACCATTTGTGCCATTGCAACCGCTCCAGGCATGGGAGCCATTGCTGTCATTCGAGTTTCCGGAAAAAACACCTTTCCCATCCTCGAAAAGGTATTTTCCAAATCCCTCGAAAACCTCCCCTCCCATTCGTGCCATTTGGGGAAAATTGTGGAAAACAAGCGCGTTATCGACGAGGTGCTGCTCACCCTGTTCCGAAATCCGAAGTCCTTTACCGGCGAAGACGTCATTGAAATTGCCTGCCACGGTTCTACTTACATCCAAAAAGAAATATTACGCGTGCTATTTAAGGCCGGTTGCCGCATGGCACGTCCAGGTGAATTTACCCTCCGTGGTTTCTACAACGGAAAAATGGACCTCAGCCAAGCCGAAGCCGTGGGCGACCTCATCCACAGCACCTCCGAAACTAGCCACGCCCTAGCTATGGACCAAATGCGCGGTGGTTTCTCGCGCAAAATTGAAGAACTCCGCAAACAACTTATCCACTTCGCCAGCCTCATTGAACTGGAACTCGATTTTGCAGAAGAAGATGTGGAGTTTGCCAACCGCGACGAATTGCGTACCCTCATCAAT
>JBLHJD010000188.1:0-4267 GCA_047618705.1 Luteibaculaceae bacterium | reverse complement strand
GGGGATTCTGGAGCAGGGAAACCAGGAACAAAACACTAGCTAAACCAAATACACCCCAATGTCCTTTACTTCTACGTTGGTATTTCCACACGTAGTATAAAGCCGTTATAAACACCCCAATTTCGGCTCCTAATGTCATTTTAGAAGAAAGGAGTGCTGTAAATATGGACGCAATAATAAACCACGGCCAAACATGCCTTTTAGCTTTCCCATTTTTCAACTTCCCTATTAAAAATAGCTGAAAAAGGATCAGGTACATTCCAATGTAGGTTGGGTGTATTCCCATACTCAGATTGGTGTAGGTAATAGACACGGTTGATCCTCCACTACTAATGAAATCCGGGACTCCGATAACAAATCCAATAAATAAACGAACCACAGCTCCAATTCCGAGCCCCCAGATAGAGGCGTGGAGCACAATTTTACTTCTGTCCCAACAGAATACGCACCAAGGGAGAATTACTAATAACAATTTGCTTTGCACATCAACCCAACCTGCATTGGTGTTGGATGTGTTTCCCATAAACAAAAGGTGGACGCCAAAAAACAAAATGTAGGGTGCGGCTTTTTTGAAGGTAGCCCAACTAAAAAAACGGCCTCGCCAAAGGCTAAATAAAACAATCAGCATTAAAACCCAAATGGATCGGCGTTCGAATAAGCCAAGGGAAAATCCAGACAAAAAGAATAAAATCCCAGTCACCAAAATAGGTCCGGAATAACCGAAGTTTTTATCGAGGAAGGATTTAAATTTATGTTCTAGCACCGCAGTTTCGGTTATATCTGGATTAAAACAAAGCTAATTAATCCCTTTAGATGGGGTGAATATCAAATCAAAAAAAAAGCCATTCCAAAAATTGGAATGGCTTTTTTAAGGTTCTAAAAGTATTATTTGGCAAAATTCACCGCTCGTTTTTCACGAATCACCGTTACCTTAACCTGACCTGGGTAGGTCATTTCGTTCTGAATTTTTTGAGAAATCTCGAAAGACAATTCTTCTGCTCTTTGGTCATCAACAGAATCACTTTCCACTAAAACTCGCAATTCTCTACCTGCCTGAATAGCGTATGTTTTAACAACACCATCATAACCCATAGCCAGTGCTTCTAGGTCTTTCAGACGTTGGATGTAACTTTCAACTACTTCGCGTCTTGCTCCTGGGCGTGCACCTGAGATGGCATCACAAACCTGAACAATCGGAGAAATTAGGGTGGTCATTTCAATTTCGTCGTGGTGAGCACCGATGGCATTACATACCTCCGCTTTTTCACCATGCTTTTCAGCCAACTTCATACCCAAAATAGCATGCGGAATTTCTGGCTCATTGTCCGGTACTTTACCAATATCGTGCAATAATCCAGCTCGTTTAGCCACCTTGGTGTTGAGTCCAAGTTCGCCAGCCATAATTCCACACAGGTTGGCTACTTCTCTACTGTGTTGTAGTAGGTTTTGACCATAAGAAGAACGGTACTTCATCCGACCAACCATACGGGTCAATTCGGCATGTAATCCGTGAATACCAAGGTCGATACAGGTTCTTTTACCTACCTCAATAATTTCTTCTTCTATGCTTTTACGTGTTTTAGCAACAACTTCTTCAATACGTGCTGGGTGGATACGTCCATCGGAAACCAACTGGTGTAAGGATAAACGTGCAATCTCTCTACGTACCGGATCAAAACAAGAAAGGATAATAGCTTCTGGGGTGTCATCCACAATAATTTCAACTCCCGTTGCTGCTTCTAAGGCGCGAATGTTTCTTCCTTCTCGTCCAATAATCCGTCCTTTCATCTCATCGTTCTCGATGGTGAAAACAGAAACGGAATTTTCAACGGCGTGCTCAGTGGCAACCCGTTGGATTGTTTGGATTACAATTTTCTTCGCTTCCTTGTTTGCATTTAGCTTTGCCTCTTCAACGATGTCCTTTATAGAACTCATTGCATTGGTTCTCGCTTCATCTTTCAAGGCTTCAACCAATTGATTTTTGGCATCTTCCTGAGTAATTCCAGCAACTTTCTCCAGTTGATCAATCACCGATTTTAAGCTTTTTTTCAGCTCATCCTGGCGAGTATTAACAATGGTAAGTTGATTGTCGAGGTTTGTGCGGATAGATTCGAGTTCCTTTTCTTTGCGCTTGGAATCTTCCAGACGTTTATTTAAGGTTCCTTCTTTATCTTTAATTCGATCTTCAGCCGATTGAATTTTTTTATTCTTTTCAGAAATCACTTTTTCGTGATTTTCTTTCAATTGAATGAATTTCTCCTTGGCCTGGGTTAATTTTTCCTTGCGGATAAGCTCCCCTTCTTGTTCTGCTTTTTCAAGCAAATCTTTGCGTTTACCGCCTAGGATTTTGTGAAGTAAAACATAGGTTAATACTCCACCACCTACTACGCCGGCAATTCCGCCAATGATTAAATCTGTTGTTTCCATTACTGCTAATAGCTTTTGTGCAGCTAAAAGAAGGAGTTAAAGGGCGCTAGAAACTTTTTGAATAAGGGCATTTAAGGAATTTTCTAATTCCTGATTATCCTCGTCAGAATTTAAGGTTTCCACCTTAGTTGCCATATGCAATCCTGCCATGGCTAATAAATCCTGTTTATCCTGAATGGCATACTTGTTTTGGAGATCCATAACAAAACGCTCAAATTGCTTGGCAGCACTCCTCACCTTTTCCTCGTCTTTGGGGGGAATGGTGAGTGGGTATGTTCTACCAGCTATTGATATTTTTATTGAAATGGTTTCCATCAATGGTTTAACAAGGCTATGCACTTATCAATTTCCTTTACCAATTCGTTAATTCTCAGTTTGGACTTCTTCACCTCTTCTTGACCTCCCGATTCCCCTCTTGCCAACTGAAAATATTGAACTTCTTCTTCTAGTGCGTTAATTCTTTTGTTTTTTTCTTCAATTTCTATCGCCAAAGCAGCCGAGTCTTTCTCGCTTGCCTGGATCTGTGATTTCAGACCTTGGTTCAATAGGAGCAACTGCTCCACTACCTGCTCAAGTTGTTTTACTTTCTCTAAAATCACTTCAATTCAAAAAATGCACTGGCACAAATGTAACACTCGAAATCCAAACTTCAAATTGCTTTTTTGTCATTTGGAATTTTATTTTTGCACAATGTTAAATTCCAAGACCCATCTACCGTTTTTTCTGGCCTTCCTGGTTAGTACCATTTTTTCAATTCAATTGAAGAGTCAGGATTTTGTCCCCCCCATGGATATCCCCTTGTTTTTATCCGGAAATTTTGGAGAATTGAGAAGCAACCACTTCCATACTGGAATTGACATTAAAACCCAGGGTAAATCTGGAATCCCAGTAAAATCGGTAGCAGCAGGTGAAATTGTCCGAATAAAAGTTTCCCCAAGTGGATATGGAAATGCGTTGTACATCCGCCATGCCAATGGGTACACCTCTGTATACGCCCACCTTTCATCCTTTAACGAATCTATTTTAAACGCCTTACGTGCCCAACAGTACAAGGTGAAATCGTATGCTGTCGATTTTTTCCCGGAAGCAGGAGCACTTCCAGTAGATCAGTCAGAAATAATTGCCCTTTCCGGAAATAGTGGTGGAAGCTCTGGTCCCCATTTGCATTTCGAACTGCGCGACAGCAAAACCGAGGAGCCGGTAAACCCCCTTCTTTTTACTTTCCCAATTAAAGATGATATCCCACCTAGTATTTATGGGCTCATGGTGTATCCTTTAGATACCCACAGCCATGTTAACGGCAGTAATGAAGAACAAAATTTTGCCTGTGGTGGCGAATTTTCCAACTACACGCTCAAAAATGGAGTCACGATCGAAGCCAATGGAAATATCGGGCTTGGCTTTCATATTGTAGACCGGCTGAATGGTTACCCCAATAAATGTGGTTTCCACCACGCAACATTGTACGAAAACGACAGCCTCGTTTGGGAACAAAAGATGGACCGCTTAAACTTTGCAACCAACAGGTACATCAACACCCACATGGATTACTATTTGTACAAAAGGAAGAAAAAAAGTTACCACCGCTTTTTCAAACAGCCCAACAACAAATTAGAAATCTACGGTCAATTTAACACCCAATTAGGGGGACTAAAATTTGAAGGTGGAGAAAATAAGAAGTACACGCTCGAAGTAAAAGACGCCTACGAGAACAACAGTAAATTCACCTTTAACATCCTAGGAAGCACCACGAAAAAAACATTTAAGGAAACGAATAACTTCGTGTGGAATAAAGACCATTCCATCAAAGAAGCTGGGTTTAGCATTTTTATTCCCAAAG
>JBLHJD010000187.1:0-4411 GCA_047618705.1 Luteibaculaceae bacterium | reverse complement strand
AATGTCCTGTTTACAAGGATTTAACCTCATTAGCAGACCCACCCTATTCCTTGGACTCCTAAGCCTTAAAATCTCTGTTTTTTTTGTTTGATTATCTTCGTGTTTATGGAAGCAAAAAAACATTCAATTTCTCTGCGTGTAAGGTATGCAGAAACGGATCAAATGGGCGTGGTTTATCACGGGAATTATGCGCAGTATTTTGAGGTAGCCAGAGTCGAGTTTCTGCGTCACCTAGGTAAGAGCTATGCTGAGCTAGAAAAGGAGGGTTTAGCACTTCCTGTATTAGAACTTAATGTAAAATTTATCCGCCCCGTATTTTATGATGACGAACTAACTATAAGCACGGAATGTTCTAAAATTACCGGTTCCAGAATTACTTTTATTAGTACTGCCTCAAAAAACGAAGAGGTAACCACCATCGGAACTGTTACTTTGGTTTTTCTGAACTTAAGCACAAAAAAGCCGATGCGTTGCCCCGAAGAATTCAGTGCTTTGTTTGGAGTTGTTAACAATGATTAGCTTGAACAAACTACTATTTAGTTTTCTACTAACACCTATTATAGGTGTTGGTTTCTCCCAAGAAACTCCAGGGGCCGTTTGTAATCAATTTTTAGAAAACCTATCTGGAACGCCGGATAAATCACGGGATTGGGATTGGTTATCTGCCCATTTAAGCGTTGACGCCACCTTTACTATGGTTAACCAGGGGGGAACTCAAACTTTTACGGGAACTGCATTTTTGGATATGGTAAAAGCCAATAGCGCAAAAGGGGCGTTTAATGAGGTGGCTATTCACCAAAGCGAGTTTAGCTTTAAAAGTATAGCGGAAGTAAAACAGTCGTACGAAAAATGGGCAGACAATCCGGAGGCCAAAACCTTTGGAATGAATTTTTACCACCTCGTTTTCCAAGATGGCCTTTGGAAAATAAGGACTGTTATCTGGGAAAAAGAAGTGGATAGGGATAAACTACCTAGCGGATTTTAGTCAGCAAAAAAGGCAAACACAATTGGGTTTGCCTTTTTTTATGGGTGTACATTTTATGGTTTCCCTCAGGGTTTAAACAAACCGAGTAGTATCGATAACAAATACAAGATATCATCTACCCAGATTTATCATTGGACATAACCCACAATTCGTTTTACAAAAATCCTTAGCTTTACGAGGCTATTAGGAATTTTAAGCGTATTTCCTGAAATTGATTTGCCTGACTAAAACCAAACCCGATGAAACGATTATTCTTTATAATATCAATTTTATTCTTTTTTGCTCCCGACGCTATTTCTCAACAGGGTAAGGATAGCCTCTTAGGTGTTTTTGAAGGAACAATTCTACAGAAAAAAAATGGGGCTATCACCAGGGACACCATAACGCAATATCGATTAGAAAATCATTCAGTAAATTGCCTGTTATCTCTGTTTTCCGATTTAGGAACACCTCTTGGTTCAAGAGGATTTAAAACCTTTGGATTAGGTTTTTGTGAGCGGCAAAATGAGCATGTAAACATTGATTCACTCATGAATCCTGACGGAACTGGTGGGGGTCTTATCCATTTTATTGGCCTTGATAGCATGATTTTCTTTTATTTAACTGAAGATCCACAGTTTAATCAACTTAGCCTAGTATTTAAGGGAAAACGGATTAGTGGACCAAGTAATATTGCGGAGATAAAGTCCTCCATTAATTTGACAATAGCTCCTAACCCCGGAAATGCCGATATTTTCATTAAGGCACCTACCCGTGGAGATATCAGAATCATTAATATTCTGGGGGCAGTTATTATGGAACAGCGGTTTGAAGGTGAACTCCGTTGGAATGTGGAAAAACTACCCCAAGGATTGTATTGGGTGGAGCTTAATAGCCATACCGGCGAAAAACTGGTAGAGCGGTTTGTGAAGAATTAATCCAAATCCTTTATTTGAAATTGTAGCCATAAACCGAAATCTCATGAAACAAGCCTTTTTATTAATATCAATTTTGTTCTTCTTGGCTCCCGACGCTACTTCACAACAAGGAAAAGAAACTCTTTTGGGTGTTTTTGAGGGCCCCGTTTTGAAAAAAAAGAATGGGGTTATTACTATGGATACAATTACCCAGTATAGATTAGAAGACTACTCAGGTAATTGCCAATTGTCAATTTATTCGAACGAAGGTACCGACCTAGGTATACGGCTTTTCAAAACTTTTGGTCTAGGTTTTTGTGAGCGGCAAAATGAGTATGTGAACATAGATTCATTAATGAGTCTTCCAGATGGGGTTTGGCTTACCATGCATTTTTTTGGTACTGATAGCATGATATATTTCTATGCAATTGAAGACCCACAATTTAATCATCTAAGTCAGGTTTTTAAAGGAAAACGCATTAGTGGACCTAGCAATATTGCGGAGATAAAGTCCTCTATCAATATGACAATAGCCCCTAACCCCGGAAATGCCGATGTATTTATTCAAGCACCTACCCAAGGTGATATCAGAATCATTAATATTCTGGGGGCAGTTATTATGGAACAGCGGTTTGAAGGTGAGCTCCGTTGGAACGTGGAACGACTACCCCAAGGATTGTATTGGGTGGAGCTTAATAGCCATACCGGCGAAAAACTGGTAGAGCGGTTTGTGAAGAATTAATTACTAACTGGTCGGTTGGTATATATTTAGAATAACCTTAAAAATTCGTTAAATTGGATACCTTTTGAAGAGGAGAACATCAAATTATATTGCAAGTGGCCATATTCATATTTCATAGCCTTTTTCTGAAATCAACTTAATGGAAACCATCGCTGGAGATAGGAACCACTAAAAAATAAATCAAGTAAAATGTGGAAGTTTCTCCTCTTTTTTGTCAGTTTACTTTCTTTCAACTCCCTATCTGCACAGTCTTTTGAAGGGACAGAATTTTGGGTTACATGGCTTCCCAATGCTTCCACATCCAGTAGTGGGAATTCTAATCAAATTCACATAATTTCCAAAATAGATACCAAAGTTTATATAGAAATACCCAAAGGAGGAGTTCCCCTTTATGATACCCTAGCTGTATCCGCCTTCCAAGTGGTTTCCTATGATTTTCTTTATTTCCAAAGGACTTTTTCAGTAAACAGCGAAGTTATTGAACAAAAAGGTGTCCGCATTACAAGCGATGCCCCGGTACTAATTTATTTGGGGAATTACGAGGACATGACCACTGACGTTGCTTTAGCCATACCCTTTAATGCTTGTGGAAATGAATATGATGTAGTTACCATTAGTGACCCTTCTATTTCTGGTGGGGGGACTTATAACAGATCCCAATTTGTAATTATTGGGAATGAAGACAACACCCAGTTGACGGTGACAATAAAAGGGAAAACTAAGGGAGGCCTAAGCACGGGGAATGTCATCAATTTCAACTTAAATCAGGCAGAAACTTATACGGTAATAGCAGATAATTCCAGTGGTCCAACCAACACGGATTTAACCGGAACAAAAATTATTTCTACCAACGGTAAAAGGTTTTCTGTATATGCTGGGAACAACTGTGCCACGATAGGCGATTGCGGTGATTGTGATCACTTGTTTGAGCAAATTAGGCCCACCAACACGCTGGGAAAAACCTTCCATGTGGCCATTACTGAAAAATCGTACCCTTTGGAAGATTTGGTCCGGGTATATGCCGTTAGGGACTATACCAATTATTCATTTGATGGGGTAGTTCAACCCGTTCTGAACAAAACGCAATACAAAGATTTTGACCTAACTGCTGGCGTGGAAATCATCAGCGACAAGCCCATTCAAGTAACTCAGTTCCTCAAAGGCCATTATTGCGCTCCAGTTCCCTTGGAAACGGATCCCTTAATGATGGATATTCTTCCGGCGGGTTTGCACTCCGCAACCTACACTTTTGGAACCAGTTCTTTTAACCGCTTTAACATTCACTACATTTCAGTGATATCAGAAACTTCAGAAATCCCCAACCTGCAATTGGATGGAGCCTCTCTAAACATTACCAACTGGCAACCCATAACGGGAAGCACCCGAAGTTATGGTAGTAAAGTGGTGGATATTGCCACCTCTTATACCCTAACTAATACAAACGGTGTCCCGTTTAGTCTTTTTGTTTATGGATATGGGGAAAGAGAGTCCTACGGATATTCGGCAGGTGGGCAATTAATCAATTTGGATACCTGCCCTGAAGCAGGATTCGACTTTACCCCAAGTGGAGTGTCTAGAGAAATTTTAGTTACTGACACTTCCTACTTCGGAAGTTTTAACATTGTTGAATGGGAGTGGGCTTTTGGAGATGGAGACACCACTACAATAGGATTGCCTGGCCCAGGTAATACAAGTCACATTTATCCTCGAGATGGCTACTATTCCGTTGCATTAAAAATTTTAAATGACGCCAAGCCAGAACCTTGCGCTGATTCTATAAAAACAACT
>JBLHJD010000186.1:0-4441 GCA_047618705.1 Luteibaculaceae bacterium | reverse complement strand
ATCACATGTTTCATAAAGCTCTTTCTTTTGAAGTTACGAATAACGGGGTAATTAATTAATTTTACCTCCGAAAGATTTAAAACAAGAACTATACCAAACTAAGTTCATGGCATCAAAACTCACAACACGCGAATCCGATTATTCACAGTGGTATAACGAATTGGTTAACAAAGCCGATTTAGCAGAACACAGCGCCGTTAGGGGCTGTATGGTAATTAAGCCCCATGGTTACGCCATATGGGAAGCCATGCAACAGGCCTTGGATAGGATGTTTAAGAAAACGGGGCACCAGAATGCTTATTTCCCCTTGTTTATCCCAAAAAGCTATTTAAGTAAGGAAGCAGATCACGTTGAAGGGTTTGCTAAGGAATGTGCAGTTGTTACGCACTACCGCTTAAAAAACGACCCTGTTAACGGTGGGGTGATGGTGGATCCGGATGCTAAGCTGGAGGAAGAGTTGATAATTCGGCCAACTTCGGAGACCATAATTTGGAATACCTATAAAGGGTGGATACAATCGTACCGTGATTTACCAATTTTGGTGAACCAATGGGCGAATGTCGTTCGGTGGGAAATGCGAACTCGTTTGTTCCTAAGAACGACTGAATTTCTTTGGCAGGAGGGACATACAGCTCATGCGACCGAGGATGAGGCAATATTTGAGACAAAACAAATGTTGGATATTTATGCTGAGTTTGCAGAGAAATTCATGGCTTTACCTGTTGTAAAAGGAGTTAAAACCGAAAGTGAGCGTTTTGCAGGTGCGTTAGATACCTATTGTATTGAAGCTTTGATGCAGGACGGAAAAGCGTTGCAAGCAGGAACATCCCACTTTTTGGGGCAAAATTTTGCCAAGGCATTTGATGTGAAATTCACAACCAAGGAAGGGAAAGAAGAATTGGTTTGGGCCACAAGTTGGGGCGTTTCAACGCGTTTGATGGGGGCTCTTATTATGACCCATTCAGATGATCAAGGTTTAGTGATTCCACCAAAATTGGCTCCAATTCAGGTGGTTATTGTTCCTATTTACAAAGGAGAAGATCAGTTGGCTGAAATTTCGGCAAAAATGGCCCCAGTGGTAGAAGCCCTTGAGGATAAAGGTGTTTCTGTGAAATTTGATGGGTCGGATATGAAAAAACCGGGTTGGAAATTTGCGGAGTACGAATTGAAGGGGATGCCTTTGCGCATGGCTATTGGTCCAAGAGATATGGAACAAGGGACAGTGGAGATTGCCCGGCGAGATACGGGGGAAAAACGCACGTATTCATTGGATGAAGTAACCACCGTTGTTCCCGCTTTATTGGAAGAGATTCAGCAGAATCTATACGATAGAGCTTTGGCGTTCCGCGAGGAAAAAACAACAGAAGTTGATTCATACCAGGAGTTTAAGGAGGTGTTAGAATCCAAAGGTGGATTTATTATGGCTCATTGGGATGGAACTGCTGAAACGGAACAAAAAATCAAAGAAGAGACCAAAGCAACGATCCGTTGTTTACCTTTAGATGGAGTTATTGAATCCGGAACGTGTATTTATTCGGGGAAACCATCGGCACAAAAGGTGATGTTTGCCAAGGCATACTAGCTTGTATGCCCTTTGAATACAGGGGTTTTGTAGTGTAGAGATAAAAAAAACAAAAAAAAAGTAAGATTAATTTGGGGGTTTGAAAAACGGGTGTATATTTGCACCGCTTTAGGGGAAAAACGCTAGAAAAGTTTAGCGAAAGTGTACTTAAAGCGGAGTTAATGGCCCGTTCGTCTAGGGGTTAGGACGCCAGGTTTTCATCCTGGAAACAGGGGTTCGATTCCCCTACGGGCTACTCTTTTTTAAAGAATATTGAATTAAAGCAATGGCAAATCATAAATCAGCAATCAAAAGAATTCGTCAATCTGAAAAGAAAAGATTAGCGAATCGTTATTACGCTAAAACAGCACGTAATGCTGTACGTAAATTGCGTGGAGTAGAAGAAAAAACTGCAGCGGAAGAGTTGTTGTTGAAAGTAGTTTCTATGCTAGATCGTTTAGCAAAGAGAAACATCATTCACAAAAACAAAGCTTCTAACTTGAAGTCTAGTCTTTCTTTGCAAGTGAACGCGATGTAATAATTGCTTAAATAATTTTTAAAAGCCCCATTTTCATGGGGCTTTTTTTGTGCCTAAAAGTTTATTTTTTGGGGGTGATAACCAACGAACCAATGAAAAACTGGGGTGAGAACGGGCCCCGAGAGAAATTATGGAAAAATGGAATACGCCATTTATCCAATCAAGAATTATTGGCCATTATTTTAGGAACGGGAATGCGCTCCATGAACGTTATGGGATTGGCCATGCAAATTCTAGACCAATGCAATCATTCCCTTCAGGAGCTGAGTCGGTGGCCTATTGAACAATTTCTTCAGATTCCAGGTATCGGAAAATCAAAGGCAGCGACACTAAAAGCCGTTTTTGAATTGGCACAACGCCGGAAGGAGAGCACCAGCAGTGAAATTAGTATTCGATCCAGTGATGAAGCTTACACGTTGTTTCGGGAAAAAATGGCGGAACTAAACCACGAAGAATTTTGGGCTATTTTTTTGAAACGGAATGCCAAGTTATTGCGGATAGAACAAGTAAGTGTTGGAGGGGTGGCGGGGACAGTTGTGGATCCCAAAGTGCTATTTAAAAGAGCCTTGCTGCTCAATGCCAGTTCCATTATTGTTGCTCACAATCATCCCAGCGGAAACTTGAAGCCCAGCAGAGCCGACGAATTAGTTACAGACCGTTTGGTAAGTTGCGGTCGGATTTTTGAAATTCAAATTTTTGATCACCTCATTATTGCAGCGGATGATTTTTTCAGTTTTGCAGACAATGGGAAACTTCCGAGTTCCTGATTTTTAGCGTGGATTTTTATTATTAGTAATTAAACCAAATCTCGCCATACTTCCTTAATTTGCGTTTTCATGAAAGGGAGAACCATCCACGTATATTGTGCGCGCAAAACCAAAAGGTTGCATTACACACTTCGCGTGATTTTTACCGAATGGGCCAATGTTCCTTACACCATTTCTCATGAGTACCAAGCAAATACAGATTTGGAAATCTTGGATGCAGAGGAAGCACCAAGGGGAGCTAAATCGGTAAAGGTAAGGTTGGTGAGTGATGTTCTTAATGATGGACAATTGGTGTCGGAAATTCCCTATACGGCTACACCAGAGTTTGCCCTGTTCCCTGTTGATGAACCGGGATTTGAACGTTTGGATGTGATCTCCGCGGTTTTCTGGTTTATTAGTAGAATGGAAGAACAGCTGCTCAGTACAACCCGTGATGCACACGGGCGCTTTGTTTTTCAATCTTCATTATTATCGAAATTGGGTGTTTCGGCCAAACCTTGGTTGGAAATTTGGTTAATTCCGTTGTATGAGAAACTCGGTATTTCTCCTGCTAACAAAAATTCGCGATCACTGGGTTTTGACCTGGATAATGCCTTTGTATTTAAGGGGAAAGCTCTTTATCGGAGACTAGGTTTAGCCATTAAGTTAGGTCTTAAAGGTGATTTCAGAGCTTTTCTTGCTGGGTTTGGAATAGGAAAAGATCCCCATGATATATATTCTTTTCTGAAAGAACAGAAACCGGAAAATCAGGAATGGACCTTTTTTATTCCAGTAGCTCGAAGGTCCGAATGGGATCGAAACCTCGATTATTCGACGAGAGTATACCAAGAGCTCGTTAGATGGTTGGGTGGCTGGGCTAAAATTGGCGTACATTTGAGCTATACCTCGCATCAGGTAGACGGAGGATTTAAAGTGGAGGTCGATCGTTTAAGTGGGGTTTTGAATAAACCGGTTACAAAAAATAGATTTCATTTTTTGAAACAAACACTTCCCATGACTTGGCGGAAATTGGAAAGTGCAGGAATCCAAGAGGATTATTCCCTGGGTTTTCCTGATGCCATGGGGTTTAGAGCTGGAGTGTCATGGCCATTTCAACCTTATGACATAGGTGAGGAGCGAATATTAAATCTGATGGTTTACCCTTTCGTAATTATGGATGAAGGGTTAAGGGGATACCAAAATTGGACTCCGGAAGAACTAGGACAATTAGACGTTGCTTTACCCGAATATGATTCGGGGGCAAGTCAGCATAGATGGGTGCTTCACCCTGATTTAATGGGAGGGGTATTTCAGTGGACTGGTTATGCGGCGGCTGGAAAAAATTTGATACAAAGAATTAGTGGAAGAAGTATTTAAAATATTAGGAGTGTTTTTTACAAGCACGGTAAAGTTTTTGCCGGCGCCCTTCATGGCTGGGGGTGCTGGTTTTTCATTTTGGTTTAGTGTTTTGGTTACTAGTTTGGGTGGAATTACGGGAACTTTCTTTTTTTATTCAATGGCCGGTTATTTCATGAGAAGAGCGAAGGCTAAAAGAAAAGAAGGGAAAAAAGTATTTACGGTTTTTAATAAATTGGC
>JBLHJD010000185.1:0-4541 GCA_047618705.1 Luteibaculaceae bacterium | reverse complement strand
TTTCCGATGCGCATTCGGGTGAATACTTTTGTAGTTATATAGGCTGATCCGAGTACTAAGTATATCGGTTCAAGTTCCTGATAACCCGAAAGTAGGTGGTATAAAAAGAAAACATATCCCATGAACTGGGTACCTAGAAATAGGGATACTACACCTGAAATCGGCCATGGAGTCTGTTCCTTTCCCCCTGCTCTGTGCCTTTTTTTCTGCTGGACAAATCCCGCCAAATCATTATTAGTTACCGCACTTCTGCTCAATTTTGGTGAGCTGAGTTTTTTGACTTTGGCAGTACCTATTACCAGGGCATCATCGAAACCAAAAGCTGCGTTATTCGCCAATAAAATTTCCTGAAAATGGTCTCTTTTTACCAACATATTCCGTCCACAACCGGTATATGCACAACCTAAGGCGGCCCAAAACCAGCTTTGCAAGCCCACCACCGCATTCTCTAATCTAACCAGGACATGCCCAAAAACCGGAACTGGCCCCAATACCACATCAACATCCTTTGCCCCCGATTTCAAATACACCAAAGCCTCTTTCCCAAGGGTTACATCCGCGTCAATCAACCAAACCCAAGGGTGCTCCAAACGTCCAATAGCGGATCGATATCCGTCATTTTTCCCTTGCCCCTCACTCTGCAGACATTCAAATCCCGCCTTCTTAACCAATTCTCCCCCACCATCGCTTGAACCATCATCCACAAATATCCAATTGTCAGCACCGCTTTCTACAGATTGAATGGAAGATAATAAAGCAGGCAAATTAGATGCCTCATTCCTAAACACAACTAGCCCAGTCACCTTAAAATCAGTGGGTTTACTCCACCGTATCAAAGAGATTACAGCTTGACTTTCGAACAAAAAATCAACTAAAAAACAAAAGAAACTCAACTCAAATAAAACCACCTTCAAATAGCTGTACCAAAAACTTATCTTTGCCGCAAGATAAGTGAAGGAATGAAATTTACCCTTAAAGGTCAGGACAAAGGCAGTAAAGCTAGAGCCGGTATCATGGAGACAGACCATGGAAGTGTGGAAACCCCAATGTTTATGCCTGTTGGAACGGCTGGAACCGTGAAAGCGGTGCACCAACGTGAGCTCGTAAATGACATTGAAGCCCAAATAATCCTAGGGAACACCTATCACCTCTATCTGAGACCTGGTTTGGAAATCATTGAAAAAGCAGGTGGAATTCACAAGTTTAACAATTGGAGTAAACCACTCCTTACCGATTCTGGTGGATACCAAGTGTACAGCCTTGCTGACCGAAGGAAAATCACAGAAGAAGGGGTGAAGTTTCAGAGTCATATTGATGGCTCTTACCACTTCTTCAGTCCAGAATTTGCCATGGACATTCAACGTAAAATTGGTGCCGACATCATAATGGCATTTGATGAGTGCACTCCATATCCGTGCGACCGTAAATACGCCACGCGGAGTATGCACATGACGCACCGTTGGCTCAAACGCTGTATTGATCGCTTCGATTCTACGGAAGGACATTACGATTATTCTCAAACCATGTTCCCTATTGTTCAAGGGAGTGTTTATCCTGATCTTCGGAAACAAAGTGCTGAGTTTATAGCATCTACCAACCAAGAAGGAAACGCCATAGGTGGATTGAGTGTTGGAGAACCGGAAGAGGATTTGTACGCCATGAGCGAAATCGTTTGTGATATTTTACCGTGGGACAAACCGCGATATTTGATGGGCGTTGGAACCCCAGCCAATATTCTAGAAAACATTGCTTTAGGAATAGACATGTTCGACTGTGTAATGCCTACACGGAATGCCCGAAATGGGATGTTGTTTACCTCAGAAGGAATCATCAACATTAAGAACAGAAAATGGGCGGATGACTTAAGTCCAATCGACCCTAATTTGGGTGGTTATGTGAACATGGAGTACTCCAAAGCATACTTGCGCCACCTTGTGATTTCCAAAGAATTGTTGGGTGCCCAAATAGCGTCCATTCATAACTTGCAGTTTTATGTTTGGTTAACAAAACAAGCCCGTCTCAAAATTTTGGAGGGAACCTTTTCCACCTGGAAAGACCAAATGATACCCAAATTAAAAAACAGGTTGTAAATGAAAATCCTGGATAAATACATTCTTAAAAACTTTTTGGGGACCTTCTTTTTCACGATGGCTATGATTATGTCCATTGCCGTGGTATTTGATGTATCTGAAAAAGTGGATGATTTTATTCAGGGCGGTGCCGGTTTAAAGGAGATCTTATTCGACTACTACTTCAATTTTATCCTGCACTACGGGAATTTATTTAGTAGCCTTCTCATTTTTCTTTCGGTGATTTTATTCACCAGTAAACTAGCCCAACGGACTGAGTTTATTGCCATTTTATGCTCTGGAGTTAGTTTTCAACGCCTTTTATTTCCCTATTTCTTGGGCGCCACCTTCCTAGCTGGAGGGTCTTTGTACTTAAATCATTATCAGCTACCTAAAGCCAACAAAAAGCGGATTCAATTTGAGGCTGACTACATCCGTAACCCATTTAGAATCAACGACAAACATTTACATCGGGAAATTGAACCGGGAACCATTGTTTACTTTGAGTCGCTTTTACTCTCGGAGAATAAAGGGTACAAATTTTCATTGGAACGGTGGGAAAACGGGGAACTAGTAGAAAAAACCAATGCCCGGAAAGCGGTTTTCAATCCTAATGACAGCACTTGGCTGCTGAACGACTACGAGATCAGGATCTTGCATGCCAAAGGGGAGCAGGTGAGGAAAGGTTGGAGTTTGGATACCAATTTTGCCTTTGTCCCATCCGACTTTGGAGAACGGCTAGATGTAGTTGCTACTATGACTACCCCTGAATTAGTTGCCTTTATTGAAAAAGAAAAACAAAAGGGAAGTGATAAAATCACCTTTTTTGAAATAGAAAAACACCAGCGAACCAGCTATCCTCTGGCTGCATATATCCTCACCCTAATGGGAGCATCGATATCTGGACGGAAAGTACGTGGTGGAGTTGGTTTACATATTGCCCTCGGGTTTTTCATGGTGATTTTCTACATTTTCCTCATGAAAATAAGCACTGTGGCAGCAACCAATAGTGGGATTTCTCCTTTAACTGCCGTTTGGATTCCGAATATTTTGTTTGGTTTAGTGGCCATTGTCTTGTACCGAAAAGCGCAGAAATAGCTAGAAGAAATAAGCAATTGCCCCAAATATCAACAGGGCAACAAAGGCATATAACACAACAAAGAGGCTCCACTGCCGGATTCTCTTTTTCCTAATTTCTTGCCGAACCAATCCTTTAATTCTTTTCCGTTCTTGAAGACTCAATTCCGAACCGGTTATGGGCTGTCCGTTTCCCTTTTGAATGCACAATTTGTACATATTCTTGAACTCGGAGAAGGCTTTTTTAGGCTTTCTGGAGTACACTTCTTTACTCATCCCAAGTCCCATGTACCCCATAAACTACAACCGTAAAGATTTTACCAATGCATATTTGTTGCTTAAGTCCTCTAGATCCAAAGGCTCATTGGACAAGGCAAAAAAACTGGATCCACTCCCCGACATTTGCACAAAACTGGCCCCTGTTTGCTGCAACTCCAACTTGAGTTGCGCTAGAGTTGGATATTGTACCATCACTGATTTTTCAAAGTCGTTGATCACGCAGTCATTCCAATGTTCAATTCCTTGGAGAACAACTTCCTTCCAAGGTTTGGCAGGAACGGGAGTTACACCAGCATAGGCCTCTTTAGTTGAAACATGGATTCCCGGATTCACTAGCGTTAAATATTTCCCTTTTAGTGAGAAATCGAGGGGGGAAAGAACTTCTCCACGGCCACTAACCCATGCCGGGGTATTCCGAATAAAGAAAGGGGCATCGCTGCTCCATTGCGCCACAATGGACTCTAGTTCTATAAAGCCCAAACCCACGTTAAAATTGGTATTTAATTCCCGAACAAAAAAGGCTAAATCAGCGCTTCCGCCACCCAAACCAGCTCCCATTGGAATTTGTTTATTGAGGTAAATATGGAGGTTGGGAATTTGGAATTTTTCTTGAAAAAAGTGAAATGCCTTGAACAATAAATTATCTTCCAAATTTCCAGGAACGGGTTTACCAGAAAGGCTTAACCGGAACTCTGGAGCTTCCACAAACTCCAGAGTTTCCGCCAGTGGAATGGGGTAAAACACACTTTCAATATTGTGAAAACCGTCTTTCCTTTTCCCCGTAATTCTGAGCCCTATATTTATTTTTGCATTGGGAAAACAAGTCATAACGCTAACTTAGACATTAAACCGATAATTCCATTGTATTTTCCAACTGGAACTTTGTAAATTGCACTTCTTAATTTTTAGATGTATGCCGACCTATTTGGATTTTGAGCAACCCATACAAGAATTGATCGAACAGATCGAGAAAACGGAGGAAATCCGTGACCAGACTGGAGCTAACGTGGATGCCACGTTAAAAGAGCTACAGGATAAATTGAAAAAAGCACAGACCGAAATATTTGAAAGTCTTTCACCTTGGCAGCGTGTTCAATTGAGCCGTCACCCAGACAG
>JBLHJD010000184.1:0-4666 GCA_047618705.1 Luteibaculaceae bacterium | reverse complement strand
AACAGTAAATTCACCTTTAACATCCTAGGAAGCACCACGAAAAAAACATTTAAGGAAACGAATAACTTCGTGTGGAATAAAGACCATTCCATCAAAGAAGCTGGGTTTAGCATTTTTATTCCCAAAGAGGCCTTGTACGAGGATGTCTTTTTGAGTTTTGAAGAAAAGCGGCATGAAGACGGATCCCTCAATTACGTGTACATTGGAAATACAGCAATTCCTTTACACAAAAATTTCGAAGCGCGGATTAAGATGCCCAACCTGCCGGACTCCTTGTTCTCGAAATTATACGCCAAAAAATACAGCGAAAAAACGGGGAATCCTTATCCTTCTGGAGGAAGAGGTGACCTTGCAACCAGAGAACTGGTCATTAAATCGCGGAATTTTGGAAAATACACGTATGGGGTAGATACCATTGCTCCAGAAATCACCCAATTTACCTTCTCCAATGGGTCGTCCTTTTCCAACTTTAAAACGCTCGGATTTGTCCTGAAAGAAACGGAATCTGGTATCGCGAGCTACGATCTAACTATAGATGGGGAATGGGCCTTATTGGAATACCTTCCTAAGCGCAGAAAATTGGTTCACACCATTGATCAGGCTCGATTTGGAAAAGGGAAAAAGACCCTGACCTTAACCTTAACTGATTACAGGGGTAATAAAAGAATATATACTCGGGAAATAAACTTAATTTAATTGCGTTTCTTCGCAGTAAATACCATGAAATTAAACTTCGCCATTTTTCCGCTTTTGGTTTTGTTCCTCCTCGGGAACGCACCTAAATCTTCCGCGCAAAAAGGGGGTTTGATTCAATTTTCTGGCCTTGTGGTTACGGGGGACAGCTTACAGGCTATTCCGTTCTCGTCGGTGAGTATTAAAAGTACTAACCAAGGGACCATCACCGATTATTATGGATACTTCTCTTTTGTTGCTGAAACGGGTGATACCATTCTATTTTCTTCGGTAGGGTATAAATCCAGTGAGTTTATAATCCCAAATTCATTGAACGAATCGAAGTATGCGATGGTGCACATTTTGAGGAAGGATACCATTTACCTACCCGAAACAGTGGTGTATCCTTGGCCTACACGAGAGCAGTTTAAAGAAGCTTTCCTGCACACCGATATACCGGACGACGACATTACCCTTGCTCAAAAAAATCTGAACCCAGAAACCCTGGCCGAAATTCAGGAATACACGCCCATGTCTGCTAGTGGAAACTTTAAGTTCCAAATGGGGCAATACCAACAAAAGCTTTACTACGCAGGTCAGACACCTCCAATACAGATTTTTAATCCATTTGCTTGGGCTGAATTTATTAAAGCCTGGAAAAACGGGGATTTTAAACGCGATAAATAACCATGTCCCATTTTTTGAAAGTACTTGTTCCCCTTCTTGGTCTTTTTCTTTTTTGTGCAAACTCCAGCTTCGCCCAGAATCAATTTTTTGGAAAAATAACGGACCAGTTCGGTGTTGGAATTCCCGCCGTAAATGTGCGTATCGATGGAACCACCCGGGGGGTTGTCACGGATGTAGATGGTGATTTTTATTTGGACTTGGCCGATTTAACAAGCATTAAGTTATTTATTTCGCATTCTGGATTCCAAAAGAAAAATGGTGTTTTTGAGGCCAATACAAAACCGGACCGAGAAACCATCATTCTCAAAACCCTTCAAATTAAAACCGTTGTTATTGAGGAAGGCAGGACTAGAAATAGCACTTTTTCCAAAATAAAGCCCAAGGATATTGCCAAAATACCAACTCCAACCATGGATTTTAACGCTGTCCTGAACACTCAACTTGGAGTGGCCATGAACAATGAGTTGAGTAGTAATTACAATGTGCGTGGAGGAAATTTTGATGAAAACTTGGTGTATGTAAACGGGATGGAAGTATACCGCCCTTTCTTAGCTCGGAGTGGTCAGCAAGAAGGGCTCAGTTTTGTGAATCCAGATTTGGTGTCCAATGTGAAATTTTCGGCAGGTGGATTTGATGCCCAATACGGGGACAAAATGTCTTCCGTGTTGGATATTCTTTACAAAAAACCCACCAAATTTGCTGGAAGTGCCAGCGCTAGTCTTTTGGGAGGTTCCTTCCATTTGGAAAACAAATATAAAGACTGGACCTTCATTGGTGGTTTACGATACAGAGCCAACGGATATATCCTTAATTCATTGGACAACCAAGGAGACTACAAACCTGTATTTTTCGATTTCCAGAGTTACATAACCCGCAAGTTAGGGAGCAAGTGGGATGTAGGCCTTTTAACCAATTTTAATTATAACAAATACGAATTCATTCCAAAAAGTCGGAAGACAGAATTTGGAACGGTGAATGAAGCTTTGCAACTTTCCATCTTCTTTGAAGGAAAAGAACAAAGTGGATATGCCACCGGATTTGGAACACTTCAATTCTCTAACCAGGTTAGCAGTAGTTTTTTACAGCAGTTCTCAGCCGCCCTATTTAGCACGAGCGAAAACGAAACGTACGACGTTACTGGGGCTTATTTTATTGACGAATTGGAGCGCGATCCGGGTTCGGAAGAATATGGTGAGGCGGTAAAGAACGTTGGAATTGGTGGTAGCATTAGGCATGCCCGAAATTTCTTGGATGCCCAAGTAGCTACCCTTCGTTACCGAGGATTCAAGAGCATCGACAATAAATACCTTCAATTTGGCGCTAGCGTTTCATCGGAAATAATCTCCGATCAAATTAAAGAATGGGAGCTGATAGACAGTGCTGGATATTCCACTCCGTACGGTTCCTCTGCGCAACGCGATGCCATTGACATGAATTACTTTTTAAAATCGGCGCAGGATATGAACAACTTGCGCTTCCAATCCTACATTCAAAACCAATGGACATGGTATGGCAACCAGGAGGACCAATGGAATGTAACTTTAGGTGTTCGGGGTCACTACTGGAATCTCAACAAAGAACTCTTATTATCGCCCCGAGCAACCATCTCCTACCAACCCGACTGGACCCGGATAAGGCGGAGTGACAGTGCGGTAATTGCCAATGACATTCTGTTTCGATTATCCGGAGGATTATATGCCCAGGCCCCGTTCTACCGAGAAATGCGGGACTTAAATGGGAAAATAAACGAGAATATTAAGGCGCAAAAATCAGCCCACATTGTAGCTGGGATGGACTACAACTTTTTCGCTTTTAACCGGCCGTTTAAATTTATTACCGAAGCCTATTTTAAGTACATGTGGGACTTGAATCCATATGAACTGGATAATATTCGCGTGCGATATTATGCAGATAACATTGCCAAAGGATATGCTACCGGACTTGACCTGAAGGTGAACGGTGAATTTATTGACGGGGTTGAAAGTTGGATCAGTCTTGGGTTTTTGAAAACGGAAGAAGACCTGCTCAACGACAGAGATGTGAAATACTTTAATGCGGCAGGTGATGAAATTGTGCAGGGTTACACCTTTGATAATGTGGTGGCCGACAGTACGGTAGCGTCCCCAGGATTTATTCCAAGGCCTACGGATCAATTGGTCAATTTCTCCATGTTCTTTCAGGATGAGATGCCCAACAGACCTAGTTTAAAGGCTCATATAAGCCTCAACTATGGTGCTCCCCTCCCTTTTGGACCGCCAGACTACAACCGATTCAAGGACATCCTTAGAACCAGCGGTTACCGACGGGTTGATATCGGTTTTACGAAACAATTAGCCGGAGGTGGAATCAAAAAAACCCGCCGCTTCTTCAAACAATTTGAAGAAGCGTGGGCTTCATTGGAATTCTTCAACATCATGGATATTAACAATACTGTTAATTATTCCTGGATTAAAGATGTAAGCGGAAGGCAATATGCCATTCCAAATTTCTTGACAGGTCGGAGAATCAACCTAAAACTCGTTGTTCGGTTTTAGTCCTCCTTTTCTTCTGGAACGTATTCCAACAAATCACCTGGTTGGCAATCTAGTGCCTTACAAATTTTGCACAAGGTGGAGAATCGGATCGCTCTTCCCTTACCCTGTTTTAAAATGGAAAGGTTAGCCAACGTAATCCCAACAGTTTCTGATAACTGTGTCAACGTCATTTTGTTGTCGTACAACAATTGCCCCAACCTCACTTCGATGATGTTCTCTTTCTTTTCCATAATCCTCTTTTTTTTCACTAATCCTTTTCATCTACGAAAACAGTTCAGTTTTCGATTTCCTGACTTAAAAGTAAGTCCTTTGTGTTAGATTATAAAACGAAATACGATGAAAGTATATTAATCTACGATAAATGAATAAATCAGAAGTTCGTTGTAACAAATGTCAAAACTGGTCCGAAAACAGAACAACTTGTTTGAGCTGTGGTAATTCATTTTATACAGCTCCTGTTTTATCTAAAATCAGTAAGAAAGATTTCAGAATCATCCCTCACATCAAAAAAAGCATTCCCTTCAAAAACGTGGGAAAAGAGACCATTTTGATGCGTTTTCTTAAAGGTTTTGTAAATGTGGCCTTCCTTATTTATTTTTCAATTCTAAGTGCTTTTTTATGGATTCTCTTTTGGCTACCCGGATAGGGAAATTCTACCTATTATCGGTTATAATAGGCTTCGGTTTCTATTTCTTGCATCAAATATTGGAGCCACAACTTCCGGCAATCTGCAATTATTACTTGGATCCTTTTCTTTTGGGATTTACCCTACC
>JBLHJD010000183.1:0-4674 GCA_047618705.1 Luteibaculaceae bacterium | reverse complement strand
CCCTGTAAATCCGCGGTATAACCAATCTAATCCATTGCCAACAATGGGCTGATTTATATCCCAGGTATTTGGGTCTCTTCTCCTGCCCCATGGTTCGACTTCGCTCACCACGAGTGGGTCAAATGACTGCTCAGCAACAATATCACCGTCCTCGTTTGTGATTTTGGTAATGGAGCCAAGGTGATCCTTATAAACCGGGAAAACCTTTGTACTCTGATCTGTTGTAACCAGCATTGCAATAAGGCCGGTTCCGGGGAAACTAACGTAAATAACAGAATGTTCCACCCCATTTTTGTTTAATACCTCATAGTTGCCTAGGTAATATTTACTAACCGTTGTTCCCCCTTTTACCAATTGGCTTTTAACGCGCTCATCACCCAATCCGTACAAATAATTTAAGCTCACTGAACCATCATCACTAGTTATGGAACTTGGGGCATTGTTTACATTGTATTGGATGGAATGAAAATATTTTTTTAAATCTGCTGACCCATTATTCACATTATTAACGGCGTGTTTTCTTGTGGGATGATACGTATAATCATTACCCGAGACATCAGACTTATTCTTGATGTTTCCATTAATTTCATACGAAACACTTTTTAAAGGTAAGCTTCCCACCTGCCAATTTATTAATCTGTCATTATCGTACCCAAACACTTCTTTTAAAGGACTCCCATTAACTTCTTTGGTGTAATCCGTCCTTTCCATACAATTTCCAAGAGGTCACAGTTCTCCAACTACTCGCTGGGAACAAAAGGATTTTGATGGCACATCCTATTTGATCTGATCATAATTTACAAAGTTTCCGAAAATGGCCTAGAATAAAGCACCCCTCCAAATCCAAATAAAATTAAAATCCCACCATTCGAGAATTTAATGAAAAAAATGAAGGTTCTTTGAGCCTTTAGCCTCATTGTGGCTACAATATCTGCATCGGAATTGGGTAGCCGTTTTGGATAATTTGCAGAATTGGTATTTACACTTCCACTGTTTTAAATATCTTCTTAGTTTTGTACCCGTTTTATTTGTCTTGTAAAGTTACAACTGTATGTCTAAATTAGATGTTGCGAACCTATTGGGAAAAGGTCATGAAGACCTTTTAACGCATAACTGTACTACCATATCCAAGGATCAGATCCACTTGGCTGGTCCAGATTTTATTGATCGCATTTTTAAAGATACGAATCGGAGTAACCAAGTTCTTCGGAGTTTGGGAGCTATATACGACCACGGAAGACTAGGTGGAACTGGATATGTATCCATTTTACCGGTTGACCAAGGAATTGAGCACACCGCTTCTGCTTCTTTTGCCCCTAACCCCATGTATTTCGATCCAGAAAACATTGTGAGGTTGGCTTTGGAAGGTGGATGTAATGCTGTTGCTTCTACTTTTGGTGTTTTGGCATCTGTAAGTCGGAAGTACGCACACAAAATTCCATTCATTGTAAAAATCAACCACAACGAATTGATGACTTACCCCAACAAGTTTGACCAGATCTCGTACGGATCTGTGGATGAAGCTTGGAATATGGGTGCGGTTGGAATTGGAGCTACTATTTACTTTGGTTCAGAGGACAGTTCTCGCCAGATTGTTGAAGTGGCTCAAGCTTTTGAAAGAGCGCATGAGTTGGGGATGGCTACTATATTGTGGTGCTACACTCGGAACAATGGATTTAAAAAGGACGGGGTAGATTACCACGTTGCAGCGGATTTAACAGCACAAGCAAATCACTTGGGTGTTACTATTCAGGCCGATATCATCAAGCAAAAATTACCGGAAAACAACGGTGGATTTAACGCCATTGGTTTTGCGAAAACCCACGAAAAAGTATATTCAGAATTAACCACTGAAAACCCAATTGACCTGTGTCGGTACCAAGTAGCGAACTGTTATATGGGAAGAGCTGGACTTATTAACTCTGGTGGTGCTTCTGGTGGTGCTTCCGACATGGCAGATGCGGTGAGAACTGCTATCATCAACAAACGCGCTGGTGGGCATGGATTAATTTCTGGACGGAAAGCATTCCAAAAGCCATTTACCGAAGGAATTGAAATTTTGAATTCTATTCAGGATGTATATCTGGATAAGGATATCACCATCGCTTAAGATTTTTAACAGCCTAAACAAATACCCGATATTATGGGATGGTTTAAAAGGATAAAACAAGGTATTACTACATCAACAAAGGACAAAAAAGAGACTCCAGAAGGTCTTTGGTATAAATGTCCTGGTTGTAAAGTAGTGTTATCTACAGAAGAGCACTTCGAGAACTATTTGGTTTGTCCAAATTGTATTTTCCATGAAAAAATGGAAGCCGAAGGGTATTTTAACTTGTTGTTCGACGACGAAAAGTTTACAGAGTTTAACGCGAACATAGTTTCGGCTGATCCTTTGAATTTTAAGGATACCAAAAACTATGCAGACCGTTTGGTCGCTTCCCGTAAAAAAACCAATCTGAACGATGCTATTAGAACGGCATCTGGAAAAATTGGTGGAACAAAGGCCGTTATTGCTGCTATGGATTTTAAGTTCATTGGAGGATCAATGGGGTCTGTTGTTGGACACAAAATTGCGAAGGCCATTGATGAGGCTATAAAGCAAAAAGCTGGATTTATTATTATTAGTAAATCGGGTGGAGCGCGGATGATGGAAGCTGGATTTAGTTTAATGCAGATGGCCAAAACCAGTGCAAAATTAACGCAGTTGGCCAAGGCTAAACTTCCGTATGTATCCATACTTACCAACCCAACTACGGGTGGGGTAACTGCTTCTTATGCCATGTTGGGAGACCTGAACATTGCGGAGCCAAAAGCCTTAATAGGTTTTGCAGGACCGAGGGTAGTAAAGGAAACAATAGGGCGCGACTTACCCGAAGGATTTCAGACTAGTGAATTTTTGTTAGAGCATGGATTTCTAGACTACATCGTTGAGCGGAAGGATTTGAAAGAAAAGCTTTCACAGTCGCTTCGTTTTATTATGTCGTAAGCATCAAAAAAACAATTATCTTTGCACCACTCTAAGGAGTGTTACATAACAAACATTAAACTAATTTTGGCATGTATTTAACGACAGACAAAAAGAAGGAATTCTTCGCACAACACGGGAAGTCTGAAAAAGACACCGGATCAGCAGAGGCACAGATTGCCCTGTTTTCTTACCGTATCAGTCACTTAACTGGTCACCTTAAGAACAACCACAAAGATTACCACACCCAAAGAGCATTACAGATGTTGGTTGGAAAGCGTAGAAGTCTTTTGGATTATTTGAAAGACAAAGAAATTGCACGTTACAGAGCAATTGTTAAAGAACTTGGATTACGTCGTTAATCCAACGATATAAAACATCGAAAGGGGCAATTGAATTTCAATTGCCTTTTTTTGGTTAAATCGACTTGATATTTTAGACTGGACATATATGAATTACACTGCTCACACAACGACCATTGATTTAGGAGATGGAAAGGCCATCACCATTGAGACCGGAAAACTTGCCAAACAAGCACACGGGTCTGTTGTAGTAAGACTTGGGGACACCATGTTGCTTGCTACTGTAGTTTCTAACTACGAACCTAGCCCAGGGATAGACTTCTTCCCTTTAACGGTAGATTACCGTGAAAAATATTCCTCAACGGGACGTTTCCCAGGAGGTTTTTTAAAGCGTGAGGCTAGACCTTCGGATTCCGAGATCTTGACAATGCGTTTGGTGGATAGAGCACTTCGTCCTTTGTTTCCTGATGGATACAAAAACGAAACACAGGTAATGATTCAGTTGATTTCGGCTGACAAAAACCACATGCCAGATGCACTTGCATGTTTGGCTGCATCTGCTGCTATTGCTGTTTCTGACATCCAGTTCTCTGGACCTGTTTCTGAAGTACGTGTTGCACGTATCGACGGGAAGTTTGTTATTAACCCAACTTTCAGTGAGCTTGAAGAAGCTGACATGGACATGATGATTGCCGGTACTGAGGACAATATCGTGATGGTTGAGGGTGAAATGGAAGAAGTTTCTGAACAAGAAATGTTGGAAGCAATTGCTATTGCTCACAGCGCCATTAAGGTTCACTGTAAAAAGCAGTTGGAATTGGCTTCTAAAGTTGAAGCAGCTCAGAACAAACGTGTTCTTACTCCTGAGTTGGAAGATGAAGACGTTAAAAAAGCAGTGTACGATTTTGCTGCCAAGAAATTTTACGCAGTAGCGGAAGAGGGTAACCCTAAAAAGGAGTTGCGTAAAGAAGCTTTTGGAGCGGTTAAAGCAGCCTACCTAGAAACTGTAAGCGAAGAGCTTATGGCCGAAAAAGGTGGATTGATCAAAAAATATTTGAAAGAGTGCGAAAAAGAAATGATTCGTACTATGATGTTGGATAAAGGAAGTCGTTTGGACGGACGTAAGACGGATGAGATTCGTCCTATCTGGTCTGAAGTAAACTACCTTCCAGGAGCGCACGGTTCTGCGTTATTTACTCGGGGTGAAACTCAGTCTTTAACTACCGTAACTCTAGGTTCCAAAATGGATGAGCAAATGATTGATGGTGCCTTGATGAAAGGAACTTTGAAATTTATTTTGCACTACAACTTCCCTCCATTCAGTACAGGAGAAGCACGTCCTATCCGTGGGGTAAGTCGCCGCGAAATTGGACATGGTAACTTGGCATTAAGAGCACTTAAGCC
>JBLHJD010000182.1:0-4720 GCA_047618705.1 Luteibaculaceae bacterium | reverse complement strand
ATTTGGCCCGAACAGCCGCACCATTTTTGTTTCAGAAAAGGGTAACTACTCTGTAATTGTAGACAATGCCTCTGGTTGTGTCTCGGAAGAATCTTTGGAGTTTGTTTATGAAGGAATTGGGATTTTGGAATTCTCCAATGCTGATTTCAGTTTATTTCCGAACCCGATTCGGGCAGGTGAAATTCTCCAGATTGATTCTCAGGACGAGCAACTCATTGTAATTCACAACCAAATTGGACAACAGTTAAAATCGGTTCAATTGGCCCGAGGAATAAATGCAATTCAACTCAATTTAAAACCTGGTATTTACTTCCTGAGGGGAGAAACCCAAAGATTACCTCCTATTCGATTAATACTTCAATAATTAAAAAACGCCTTCCACCAAAATGGAAGGCGTTTTTTCTTTAACACCCTTTAACAGACCTGATAAAACTAAAATAATGCCTTCTTCATTATTTTTGAATAAGCAAAATAGATCCCCTTATGAAAAAATCGATTTTCACCATTGTTTTGGCACTAGGAGCTGGTTTTATTGGCTCCCAAATTGATGGTCTTTGGACAACTGTGGAGGAAAAAAATCCAACTACAATTCCGAGTATTCCACCATCCGTTCTACCTGTTTCCTATGGTGGCGCCAGTGGTTTACCCGACTTTCGGGCTTCGGCAGAACGCAGTGTAAATGCGGTGGTGCATATTAAAACGGAGTTTACCCAAGAATTATACAACAACCCCTTTTCTTATTTCTTTGGAGCTCCCGCCCAAACCATTCCTTCCAGCTCTTCTGGATCCGGAGTCATTGTTACCAATGATGGGTTTATCCTCACCAATCACCACGTCATTAAAGGAGCCGACAAAATTCAAGTAGTCCTCAATGATGGCCAAGAACTCAGTGCGCAAATTGTGGGTAAGGATCCACTCACAGATTTAGCGCTGCTCAAAATAGATGGAGCGGATTTCCCGTATATCCCATTTGGTGATTCGGACGAGTTAACCGTTGGTGACTGGGTGTTGGCAGTAGGAAACCCCTTTAACCTCACCTCCACCGTAACCGCAGGAATAGTAAGTGCCAAAGCTCGGAACATTAACCTACTCCGCGCCGACCCCTATTCTCAGACGTTCCCTATTGAAAGTTTTATTCAGACCGACGCCGCTGTTAACCCCGGAAACTCGGGTGGAGCTTTGGTATCGTCCAATGGATACTTAGTAGGAATAAATACAGCAATAGCCTCTAAAACGGGGAGTTACTCTGGATACTCCTTTGCCATCCCCGTAAATATTGCCAAAAAGGTGTTTAATGATTTGTATGAATTTGGTAAAGTCCAACGGGCTTTTATTGGAGTACAGATCCGAGATGTAGATGAAAACTTAGCCAAAGAGGAGGAATTAAAATCATTGAAAGGTGTTTTTGTGGCCGGCATTACCGAGGGCGGAGCAGCAGAAGATGCAGGACTACAGCAAGGTGATGTAATTTTCAAAGTCCAAGGAATAGCTGTTGGAAATGTTACTCAATTGCAAGAACAAATTGGAAAGTACCGTCCTGGCGACATTGTAAAATTAACCTTGGAGCGCAGTGGGAAGGAAGTGGAGAAATCCTTGACTTTAACCAACCGAAATGGAACTACTGAGTTGGACATCCTATCTGAAGACAAAACCGAATTGGTAGCCCTTGGAGCCAAGTTGCAATTGATACCCGCAGAAAAACTCCAAAAAATGGGACTCCGCAATGGTGTACTTATTGCAAGTGTGGAAAATGGTCCCTTAAAGGCCGCTGGAATTGAAGGTGGATTTATTATCACCCGGATAGACCGATTGGTCATTGAAACCCCAGAGCAGGTTCAGAAAATACTGCAAAACCGCAAGGGTGGAATATTAATTGAGGGATACTTAAGCAACGGAAGGAAAGGATACTATGCGGTTGGATTATAGGAAGTGATTTTAAACACGTAACACACGGGTTTGGAAGCGGGAAGAAAAAAGGGATATTCTTTTTCTTCCCGCTTTTTTTATTGGCATCAACTTTAATAGCTAAACCGGTTTCATCTTCCCCTTTTATTGCGGGTGGTGAATACAAAAAATGTACACGAACAATTGATCTGTAATTTTTGTAAAAAGTGTACCTTTGCAGTCCATAATTTTAATCCGATTTAAGTATGGCATTGGATCAATCCAACACCTATACCCACGAGTTAGACAACTGGGTAGAAAAACAAAAGGCAACTATTGAATTAATGAGTTCGGTAGGTCATTTGATGTATGAGAAAAATGTAGAATTGGTTTTGTTCAGAAACCCTTTGATTAACGCAAGTTCTTCAGAGATTTTGAACTTCCACCAATATGCTCAAGACATGGTAAATAAGCCTATTGATGTTTTTACTACATCCGAGCTGGCTGCTATGCTTTTGGAAATGGAAATTACTCCATCTAAAATCGACATCGGACGTGTTGCCCACGAATGGTTAAAAGAAAAGCACTCTTTTGAGTCGAAATTCGCCTTCTTAAATTCAAAATTGGCGAATCACTTAGAGGTTCAAGAAAAGGTTATTGAACCCAGAGACGTTGTTCTTTATGGATTCGGAAGAATTGGACGTCTTGCTGCGCGTGAGTTGGTTCAGCAGGCTGGTAAAGGTCAGCAATTGCGTTTGCGCGCTATTGTAACCCGGAAGGTTTCTTCTGCGGACATCGAAAAAAGAGCCGCTCTTTTGCGCCAAGATTCTGTACACGGTGCTTTCCCAGGAAATGTTTCTACGGATATCGAAAATTCGTGTTTAATTATCAACGGACAGCGCGTTCAGTTAATTGAAGCTAAGAATCCAGAGGATGTAGATTATACCGCTTACGGTTTCAAAAACGTTTTGGTCATTGATAATACCGGAGTTTTTACAGACAGAACTTCATTGGGACGTCACCTGAACGCCAAAGGAGTTGAGAAAGTGCTACTTACTGCTCCTGGAAAAGAAATTCCAAACGTGGTTTACGGAATTAACCACAGTGACTTGGATATCGAAAACGAAAATATTTACAGTGCTGCTTCTTGTACCACTAACGCTATTTGCCCTGCTTTAAAAGTGATCCATGATCAATTGGGTGTTGTTAAAGGTCACATAGAAACGGTACATGCGTATACCAACGATCAAAATTTGTTGGACAATATGCACGACAAACCACGTCGTGGTCGTTCTGCAGCCATTAACATGGTTATTACATCAACAGGTGCTGGTAAAGCAGTGACCAAAGTAATTCCAGAATTGTCCGACAAACTTACTGCCAACGCAGTTCGGGTTCCTACACCTAACGGTTCATTAGCAATTTTGAGCTTAGAAGTAGGTAGAGCCACGAGTGTTGAGGAAGTAAACGCAATGATGAAAGAAGCTGCACTAAGAGGGGATTTGGTGAATCAATTGAATTTCCAAATTGAACCTGAATTGGTTTCTAGCGACATCATTGGGAATAACTGTTGTTCTGTATTTGACTCCAACGCTACTATTGTTTCTAACGATAAGAAAAACGTGGTTTTGTACGTGTGGTACGATAACGAGTTTGGATACACAAAACAAGTAATTCGCCTTGCAAAATATGTTGCTAAGGTGCGTCGTTTGCATTACTATTAATCATTGATAACTTCAAAAAAACCGCTTCGAAAGGGGCGGTTTTTTTTGGCTAAAACGTGCATTTGTCCATGGGTTCACCCATCAAAATAAAAAACAAAAAGGCCTCATTTGAGTACGAATTTCTGGAAACCTTTACGGCTGGAATTCAGCTACAGGGGACCGAAATAAAGAGTATTCGGAACAACAAAGCGAGCATTGTTGAAGGGTATTGTTTTTTACGGAAGGGAGAAATGTTCATTAAAAACATGTTCATTGCCCAATACGCGCAAGGAACATACAACAACCACGAACCCCGGAGAGAGCGCAAGTTACTTTTGCAAAAATCGGAGCTAAAAAAACTGGATCGGAAAATGAAGGATAAAGGTCTTACCATTATCCCTACCCTCCTGTTTATAAATGATGCCGGATATGCAAAACTGAACATTGCTTTGGCCAAGGGTAAAAAGATGTACGACAAGCGCGAAAGCCTGAAAGATAAAGACAACAAACGAAGCTTGGACCGCATCAAAAAACTGGGGTAAAACCTACTCCTTTATCTTCTCTTCTGGTTTGTTAAAAAACGGATGCCACCAAATTGCAATCTCGGGATTTACCCGTGTGGCTATTGCAATCATCTCCTTTACATTACCCTGTTGGAAATTCCCCTCCAGGAAATGAAAACTTCTGGTTTTATCCGACTCGTGGGCTAACTTCCAAGTTCGCTTACCATTGATCTTCGTGCCCGATTTTTTGATACTTACAATGGACTCATACGGAATAAATATTTCCTTCCGGCCATATTGCTTGTACACGCCATTCGTGTCGAAACTCAATCGGCGCGAAACATACAACAGACCCCACAGCCCCCAAGCTATTATAAAGGTGATTATCGCCCCATCCGCAAGACTTTCTGCATTCCATACCTCTTGCACTACAATAACCCCAACAAAGGCCGCTATGTACCGAAAGGGTCTGATGCCGTTGGTGAGGGTGGTGCGTTTTAGTTTAGGGGAAGAGGTCACGGTTTTGAGTATTGAGGGTTGGGTTTTGAGTAGTGAGTATTGGGGTTGGGTTGGGAGTATTGAGGGGTTGAGGGTTGTAGGATTTGAAGGTAGGGATTTTATTGGGGGGGG
>JBLHJD010000181.1:0-4729 GCA_047618705.1 Luteibaculaceae bacterium | reverse complement strand
TTTTCATTTGGGAAATCGAAATTTCTCCAGATTGAATTGCCCGGGTAGGTCCAACACGGTCATCGTTATCGGTTCCTTTTAGGGAATCACCAAGGTCGTTGGCTAGGTTCGATAATATTTGCATAAACACCATGGTAAGCAACATCCCCCAAAAAATGGTTCCATTAAAGAAACCGTTTTTCAGGGAAAGTCCAGAACCTAATAATATGCAGGAACATGCCAAAGGCAAGGTCCTAAGCCGCATGGCCTTGAGCCATTTTTTCATACCCAAAAATTAAGGGAATTTTGGAAACTTCGCGAAGTCTGGATCGCGCTTTTCCAAGAAAGCATTTTTTCCTTCTTGCGCTTCTTCCATTAAGTAATACATCAAAGTTGCATCTCCAGCAAACTCCATTAAACCCGATTGTCCATCTAGTTCAGCGTTTAAGCCACGCTTAATCATCCGAAGGGCCATAGGGCTGCGTTTCATAATGGTTTTACACCATTCAACCGTAGTGTTTTCCAGTTCCGCCAAAGGAACAACCTTGTTCACCATTCCCATAGTTTCTGCTTCTACAGCCGAATACTGCTCACATAAAAACCAGATTTCTCTGGCTTTTTTCTGACCTACGCAGCGGGCTAAATAAGAGGATCCAAACCCGGCATCAAAACTTCCCACTTTAGGGCCAGTCTGACCAAAAATGGCATTTTCAGAAGCAATTGTTAAGTCACAAACTACGTGCAGTACATGTCCACCACCAATAGCATATCCATTGACCATGGCAATGACTGGCTTAGGAAGACTTCTAATTTTTTTGTGCAAATCAAGTACGTTCAAACGGGGAACACCATCTTCACCAATATATCCACCAACCCCTTTTACGTTTTGGTCTCCACCAGAACAAAATGCTTTTTCACCAACTCCGGTTAATACTACCACGTTAATTTCCGGTCTTTCCCGGGCAATATCCATGGCATCCAACATGTCTATGTTGGTTTGTGGCCGGAATGCATTGTAAACCTCGGGTCTGTTGATTGTGATTTTTGCAATTCCTTCAAAAAAATCGAAGTAAATGTCTGTGTATTCTTTTATCGTTGTCCAGTTTCTCATGAAGCGATGTATTTAAAAAAATTACGAAGTACTTCACCATTGATTTGCGGAGGCGTAAAAATCTCCAGCAAACCGCGGTTCGGTGCTTCAATAAATGTTTGATATGCTTTTTTTAGCTCATCCAAATTGGATGCACAATAATAAGGAAACCCAAATTCTTGGGCCCAATTTTCTGCGCTTCTTTTGTGGCTAAATTCAAAATGGGATTCTAATTGTTCAGTCGTGTCAGGCCCTGGGATAAACCTAAAAATTCCACCCCCGCCGTTGTTAATTAAAATCACCTTAAAATGCTCAGGTTTAATGGAGTTCCAAGCAAAATTGCTGTCGTAATGAAAGGAAATATCCCCGGTTATGAGATAGGTGGGTTTGTTTGTTTTGGCTGCATGGCCCCAAGCCGTACTATTGCTGCCATCTATTCCACTCACCCCCCGGTTGCAATACACAGGAAGTCCGGTCCACCCAAATAGCTGAAAATACCGAATGGCACTGCTGTTGGCTACATGGAATAGCCCTTTTTTTGGGAGCGCTTGGTTCAAAAAGTTAAAAACGAGTAAATCAGAATAGGGGGCTTGGTCCGAACAGAATATAGTGGTCCGCTTCTCGCTTTTGGCTTGGCAGTCGTACCAAAGACGATCAAAAATCCCGGATTCTTTGGTGATTAGGTATTGTTTGAGTGCAAGGTTGAAGTTGGCTTTTTTGGCCTGGATGTTTTTACTTAAAAAGGGATTAAAACTACTGTGTTCATCATGGAAATGAAGGTGGGTTTTAATGCCTTTAGCCTTCAACCATTGTTTTATTTTCCTGGATATGAGCAAACGACCATAGGTAACCAGCGTGTCAGGGACAAAGGCTTTATCATCCGGAGGAAGGGCACTCAAGGTAGTATCTATTGTATCAATAGTGGTACCTGAAAAATGGTTGGTGTTTTCGCTGAGAAAAACCGTTTGGGAATGGGGGTAAGAAAGGATGGTTTCTTCAATTTCCTTTACTTCTTGTTCGGGGATTTGCCCGAATAAGAATAGGACTTTTTCGCCGTTTGGAATGGGTAATTGGTTTCCCTGTTCTGCAGAGTAATGAACGATAGGATTCAATTTTTTTTGGGCGACCAATTCAAATTCGTACAAGGGCTCACTCAAATGATAATTCAGCTGAACCGGCCCCGATTTTAATAGGAAATCGAGTTCATTTACTTCCGCTTGTTTAGGAAAAGGAAGTCCATCGTTAATGGCTATGAAGTGCGAACAATAATTACGGAACAGATCACTTTGGTTGATGGTCTGACTTTCCCATTGTTCCAATGAACCCAAAGGCCTGTCGGCGGTGAGAGCTATTAAATTTTTTTGGGTAAAAAAGGCTTCTGAAATAGCCGGACCATAATTGATTGCTGCAGAGCCACTGGTGCAAACTAGTACCACAGGAGATTGTGGAGTACACATTCCTAAACCTATGAATCCGGCCGATCGTTCATCGGGAACAATATGGGTTTGAAATCGGGAATCTTCCGCAAAACTTACCATTAATGGAGCATTTCGTGACCCGGGAGAACAAACAATGTCCAAGACCCCACATGCTGCAAACACGTTGAGTAGGTGTTGTATGTGTTTTTTGGACGAAACTTTAGTCATGGTTTATTGCGTTGGGAATGGTTTGCGATTTCTGAACAATTTCATCCCATTCTTGCTGTGCATTGGATAATGCTGTAATTCCACCTCCTGCGTAGGTAATCAGTGAATTGGCTAAAACCTGAGCACACCGGAGATTTACAAAAAGGTCCGTTTTATTCTCGGAAAAGCGTCCTAAAAATCCAGCATACCACGACCTTGATTGCGTTTCAAACCGCCCTATTTGTTGGAGGGATTTATCTTTCGGGAATCCACAAACCGCTGCTGTTGGATGCAGGTGTTGAATGATGGATTTGAGTTGGTCCTGGTCCGCCTCAAATGTTATTGGAGTACTTAAATGAAAAAGATGACCTGCTTGTTGTGTGCTTCGTTCACCTACCATTATTGTGCGGGCGTTGCCCAATGATAACTTGCGCTCAATTTCTTGGGTTACTATGAATTGTTCTTCTTCTTCTTTGGGCGTCCAATCTTTATTTTTATTCCACTTAGTTCCTGCCAGAGAAACAGTTTGGAAAAGATTTGGTCCTTTTTGTTCAATCAGCCTTTCTGGACTAGCACCCATCCACATTTCCTGATTGGAAAGTTGAAAGAGGTAAACAAAGGCGCTTGGATGTTGCTTCTCAAGTTGAGTAAAAATTTCCTGTGGTTCCACGGAACAGGAGTAGGGAAAGGCTCGTGCTATAACTGCTTTTTCACCGAGTTCCAATTCTTGAGTAAGGGTTTCTATTTGAAATAAATACTCCTCCTTGTTGGGTTCTGGGCAGGGGGAGGTGCGGGTATTTGGTTGCCAATCTATGCGAGTAAGGTCTTGGCTTGTTTCACCAAAAAACTCAAGTACATTTTTTTGTTCAAAATCAGATAATACAAAAGATTCCTCGCCTGAATGTTGCAAAGTAGAGCCAGAAAACACCTGGATAGGTTCATTTGGAAATCGATGTAAAATTTGAATATCCATTAAACCCGACGTTCTTTAATGGAATTGGATATTCGAACCACGGATATCAGTTCGCCTTCTTCATTTTTTACCGTCACATCCCAAACATGCATACTACGTCCTTTATTCACCAAAATGGCAGTAGCTTCTACTATTCCTGATTGGACAGACCGCAGGTGAGTGGCATTAATTTGGGTTCCCAGAACGGCATACTTGCGGGGATCTACTAGGAGAATAGACGCCATGGATCCAACAGATTCTGCCAAGGCAATGGTTGCTCCTCCATGCAAATAGCCTAAGGGTTGGTGATGTTTGGAATTAACAGGCATTGTTCCTGTTAATGTAGCGTCTCCCATGGCGGTAATAACAATTCCCAAAGTTTCCATTAGGGTGTTTTTACACATGGTATTTAAAGTATCCAAGTTGAGTTCTTCCATTGAAACAAAGATAGTCAGGGATAATCCATAAAAAAATTATGAGCACAAAAAAGCCCGACTTAAATGAAGCCGGGCTTTTTATGAATATTGAATTGAATTAGTGTTGAACTGAAAGTTTGTGGTTTTTCACTACACCATTATCAAATTCAATGGTAATAATGTACTGTCCATTTACCTTGTTGGCCATTGTAAACACACCGTTTTTATGAGAAACGGGTGATTTTTTACCTAAAGCATCCAGAATAAATATGTTCACAACCCTTTTGTTCGATTTAATGTGAATTAAATCTGAACCAGGGTTCGGGAAAATACTAGACTGAGTAAGGTAAACTTCATCAATGGCATCTGGATCAACTACCACCATGTCAATAGTGAAAGTGCGCACACAAGTACCATCATTGGCACTTAAAACAACCGTTACGGTGAAATCACCAAGAGCCAGGTATTCGTATGTAGGGTCAACTAAGTTACTAGTTCCTACTCCGTCTCCAAAGTCCCACGTAATCGTATAATCTGTTCCTGTAATGTTTCCAAAAAATTCAGCTATATCTACTCCTAACTCCACGGAATCCTTAGTTACGGTGGGAGCAAAGGAAATATCTGAGGATGGATTTACGGTGAACGGGTGTGCACTGCTTGCACAAAG
>JBLHJD010000180.1:0-4779 GCA_047618705.1 Luteibaculaceae bacterium | reverse complement strand
ACAGGTGGGTGTTTGCGATCCTTTTGTATTGATAAAAACGGAAAAGAGCACACCTTACAGTTTGCTATTCAGGATTGGTGGATAAGTGATTTTATTGCCATTTATAATAATGAATTGGCAACACTTAACGTAGAGAGTATTGGAGAATCAACGGTTATTCAATTTAACGCGGAAGAATTGGATACTATTCATGGTCTTTTTCCGGAATTTGAAGCGTATCAACGGAAAAACCTTCAACGACACGTGGTGAGTTTGCATAAAAGAATTTTAAACCAATTACAACTAACCGCGGCCGAACGGTATGACCTTTTCTTGGAACAATATCCGAAAATTGAGCAATTCACGCCCAATTACCATATTGCATCTTATTTAGGAATCACCCAACAAAGTTTGAGTAGAATTAGGGTGGAAAAGGCGAAGAAATAGTTTTCTTACCATAGGGTATTTTTTACCCGATGCTTCAGGCATATTTTTGTATCAAAAGAAACTTAATTGGTATAATTATGCAGGCATTACAACTAATGAAATACGGGCCAATAACAGAAAACTTGGCCTTTAATGAAATTGAAAAACCACGCATTCAGGCACGGGATATTCTAATCGAAGTTAAAGCGGCGGCAATAAACCCCATAGATAAAAGCATTGTTTTAGGTGGTTTACAGGGTCTTCTACCAATTCCTTTTCCAAGTACTCTGGGTTACGATGTAAGCGGCGTGGTTGTTGAGAAAGGGGAAGAGGTAAAAGGGTTTGCGCTAGGCGATTTGGTTTATTCTAGGGTTCCCCAAGAACAAATGGGTTCATTGGCAGAATTTGTGGCAGTGAATTATGAGGCCGTTTCCTTAAAACCTGGAAACATTAGTTTCGAAGAAGCCGCAAGCATTCCCTTAGCTGGACTTACCGCTTTTCAGGCTTTGGAATATGCAGGGATTAAACCGAATGACAAGGTGCTTATTCACGCAGGCTCTGGAGGTGTCGGGAGTTTGGCAATACAGTATGCCAAAGCCAAAGGTGCATTTGTTTTTACCACCACAAGTACCAATAATGTAGAATGGGTTAAGGAACTTGGTGCCGATAGAGTAATTGATTACAAAATTGAAAATTATAAATCCCTGGCAACGGAATTCGATATTGTTTTGGATACGCTAGGCCAAGAATATACCGCAGGGGCCTTTGAGGTAATTAAAAAAGGAGGAAAAGTAATAAGTATTGCAGGACCATTGGATGAGGATAGTGCTAAAATGTTTGGAATGACAGACTATGTTATGCCTGAAGAAATAGCCAACTTGTGCAAAGAAAAAGAAGCTAGTTACAAATTCATTTTTATGCATCCAAACGGAAGTCATTTGGGGGAAATTAAGGCATTAATTGAGGATGAAAAGCTAAAACCTATTGTTGAAAAAGTGTACCCTTTTTCTGAGGGAATTGATGCATTTCAACATCTTGCCACCGGAAGAGCCAAGGGGAAAGTTGTAATAAAAATGACCTAGTTCCATCACAAACATTCTTTAAATCAAAACTAAAATCATGCTGAAAAAAACACTCATCGGATTAGCGAGTATTATAGCCCTTGGTTTGGTGGTATTAATTTTTTTAACTCGGCCACATCTAGAATCGGATGGTTCTTACTCGCCATCCATGCTTGCTCTTCAATTAGCAACTGTCTCCAAAACCGATTTTGAACTTATTTCTTACCAGAAATATGAAGGGACAAAGCCAAAGATTTTGGTGATTTTTACCGAGCATAAAGACCTAAAGATGCGCAATGAAAAGTCATTTTCCACGGGCAACCACCCGGTTGAGGCATTACTGCCAATGTTGCATTTACAAAATGCGGGTTTTGAATTTGAAATTGCAACTCCGACTGGAAATCCCGTTGTTTTTGAAATGTGGGCATTTCCTGAGCAGGATGATCACGTTAAGGCCATTTACGATGAATTCAAATTTAACTTTGAAAACCCAAGAAGTTTGATTGATTTTGTACGCACTTCGATGACAGATTCAAGCTCATTTTCTGCTGTTTTTGTGCCAGGTGGTCATGGGGCTATGATTGGTATTCCAGAGGATGAAAATGTAGGTGAAGTGTTGAGGTGGGCCCACGAAAATGATTTATTTACCATTTCGCTTTGCCATGGACCTGGGGCGTTTTTGTCCACAGCTTTAAATGACCAAAAATTTATTTACGAAGGGTATAATATGGCTGTTTTTCCGGATGAAGTGGATGATATGACACCATTGATTGGCTATTTGCCTGGGAAAATGCCCACTGGGTTAAGTGAAAAACTAAAAGGTTTAGGTGCACATATTGTGAATACGAAGTCTGATAAAACGGTAGTCATAGATAGAAAACTTATAACGGGAGCAAGCCCATTAGCTTCCAATGATCTTGGGAAATTAGCAGCTGAAGCATTATTAAAAAACCACCGTTAAACCCGGGTCATTTTAGTGTCAACCAAAAGCCTCTGGAAGTATTTCTAGGGGCTTTTGTATACCGAATTTTTCCGTAATATTAATGGTCTCAATTAGTGAACATTTCTAAGATCATTTTTATGAAAAATCAGCTTATTTTATCCCTCGGGTTATTGTTTTTAATTGGGTGTTCAGGCACCGGTAACAAGAACGTAAATTCTGCAGCTGAAGAACCCACAGAATCTATTGTGGTCTTGGAGGAGAAGGTTCAGGAACCAAAGGCGGAGGATGCATACGTAGCTCCTGAAGGTTCCTATACTTTAAAAGCCAAGTTTATTGATTTTGAACTTGGAGATGCGTCGCATTATGGTTTTGAGGATGAGACCGGTAAAATGTGGAATTTTGCTGGGTGTGATTCCAAAAACTTTGAATTTGCCTTGGAATTGGATGATGCAGAAGGGACCACATTTAACCAAGGTTGGGGCTCGAATGCAGAATTACAAGGGAAATGGTTTATGCTAACCATTGTTGAAGTAGAGCAACCAGAGTACATTGATGGCCCTATGGTTATGGCCAAAGTAATTGATGAAGCTTTGCTTGTAGAGGAGTAGAAATCTGGAAGCCATTAATTTAATTTCCATTTTCTTCTTAAATTACAAGGAGAAATCATCCATAATATTATGCAAAAGGTATTTCCATTTTTGTTTATCCTAGGGCTTGTTAGTTGCAGCCCAAATCAAGTTGTACATGAGTCAGATAAAGGGATTCTGGACAACGCTGAGCTTATAGAAATCTATAAAAACGACCAGGATGATCGGAAAACGGATAAAATAGATTGGAAGCTTGTTTCCCAGAATGATCGAGATAGGGAAGCCCGAATTTATCAATTATTGGACTCCGGAAAAGTACGGACATCTAAGGATTACCATAACGCTGCCATGATTTTTCAGCATGGTCAGGATTCCACAGCCTACGGAATGGCCGTTGAACTTATGCGTAAATCCATTGATTTGGATTCAACGGCCAGAAAATGGTTGTTGGCTGCTGCCATTGACCGGTATTTGCTGAGTAAGGACGAGCCTCAGATTTATGGAACTCAATACCAGCGTTTCGGTAAGGATGAACCTTGGCAGATGGGTAATATGGATACCACCCAAATTACGGATGCCGAGCGCATTGCTTATGGCGTTGAAACATTGGCTCAACAAAAAGAAAAGTTGAGGCGAATGAACTTGAAAAAACTATCTGAACTGGTGGATCAAGGAAAGTCAATGAATGAAGTGATTAGCCTAATTCAAAAAGAGGGAACAGGAGAATCTGAATTTGATATTTCGGAAAATGCCATTAACCGGTTGGCATATAATATCCTTGGAAAAGGGCAGGAAATAGAAGCGTTAAGCTTGTTTCAACTAAACACAGAGTTATTTCCAGATGGTTTTAACACATGGGATAGTTATGGGGAATGCCTAATGCTCCTTGGACAAAAGGAAGATGGAATAAAGGCCTACGAGAAATCCTTGGAGCTGAACCCCAAAAACAAAAATGCAGAGAAGGTTATTTCGGAGAACAAATAGGAGAAGTGAAGCTTTTTTGGCCGCCTTTGGTTTAAGATTAGCCTTTTTAAAATTAGTTTAATAGCGATACTATGTTTGGATTATTTAAGAAGAAAACAGCCCTTGAAAAATTGGAGATTAAATATCGGGAATTGCTCCAGGAAGCTTTTACCTTATCCACTTCCAACAGAACCCAAAGCGACAAAAAGACCGCAGAGGCCAATGATGTTTTAATTCAAATTGAGGGCTTAAGAAAGTCGAAATTGGATTAGGTGGCTGCTTTTGAGGTAATTAATGGGTGTTGTGTGTAAGAAAGGCATCGGGAAGAATAAGTATAAAAGGACCGACGTCAAACTTCGAAACCATGGACGATTATCTTAAAAGTCAGGCTTTGTAGGCACAAAAGGTACTGTAAGAATTACGGACAATAATTAAGGAGTCGCTACTGGATACTATGGAAGTGCTCAATTACACGGTTCCTTGTTTTAATTTGATTCCGGAAGGTAAAAAGGATCAGCAGATTATGATGGCTGGGTATGCCAATTTTGTTGGATTTTATTCCTACCCAACTACCATGGAGCATTTTTCAGAAGAACTCAAGGAGTATAAGCAGGGGAAAGGATCTGTCCAGTTTCCTTATTCGAAACGGTTGTCAAAAGAGCTGATTGTATGGATGCTTAAGTTCAGGAAATCCGAAATCCTGAAAGACTTAGGACTAGACGAGGAAAGCGAAAAATTATAATCTCTCTTTTAAGAACCACATTATGCTTACCTAGATTCATCCAAAATTACCCATGCGCACCAAAGCCAAAACCCGGGC
>JBLHJD010000179.1:0-4854 GCA_047618705.1 Luteibaculaceae bacterium | reverse complement strand
CTAATTTTTCAATTGCATTTTGTAATTCACTCAAAGCCGATTCGGTAAACCACCGAGAAATCCCTTCAAAAGCCAATTCAATTTCCTCCCAAACAAACCACTGGTTCAGGGCTTTGGCAGATGAGCTAATGGACTTTATTGCGGCTAAAACCTCGGCTTTATTGGCGACTAAATGCGAACTAAATTTACGTAATGCAACAATTCTTGACTTAATCATGACGTTTTGTGCTTTAGGCATCCCAATTTTTTATATTTGCGGTGTTGCAAAATTACTGTAAAAAGAGACCACAATGGCAATAATGATAACAGACGAATGCATCAACTGTGGTGCATGCGAACCAGAATGTCCAAATAACGCGATATATGAAGGTGGAGCAGATTGGCGATTTGCCGATGGAACTTCCCTAACAGGATCTGTTGACTCCCCTTCGAATGGAGCCACGGAAGCAGATGCTGCTCAGGAACCAGGAAGTATGGATGTTTATTACATCGTAACAGACAAGTGTACTGAGTGTCAAGGTTTTCACGACGAACCTCAGTGTGCTGCTGTATGTCCGGTAGATTGTTGTGTAGATGATCCAGACAAACGCGAAACAGAGGACGAATTGTTAGCTAAAAAAGAATTTCTTCATCTTTAGGATGGTAGGGAAACGCCAAATAGTTTGGGGGATATTAATCCCCCTATTCTGTTTTCTTTACTCCCCAAGTAAGGCTCAAAGCCTAGCAGTCCTCGCGGATAGCCTTCGGGTTTTCAGGAAACAGTCTGTGGAAACGGAGAATCTTGATGAGGCCTTATATTGGAATGAAAAAGTAGGTACTACCCTATTGCGCATTTTCCATTATGAAGCCTCTTTCGAATGGGATTTTTCCAAGGTTCCCAGTTTTGGTGTTATAGACAGTCCAGACAAATACTTCCGCTTATTCAACTGGAACCTCCAAAAACCCAATGGGGATTTTTTGTTCTTTTCTCAGATTTTAGTCAATCCGAGTAAAAAAGCGGCAAAACGCGTTTACACCTTAAATCACAAGGATAGCATCTACTTAGATCCGGAGCGAGTAAGCATGGATCAAGACCAGTGGATGGGAGCTTTGTATTATGAAATTATTCCGCAGAAAGTAAAAAACGGAAAAGTGTACACGCTTCTTGGGTGGATGGGAACCGATGGCCTTACCTCGAGCAAAGTTATTGAAACACTTTCCTTTAGAGGTCAAAAACTGCGTTTTGGTGTCCCGGCTATTAAGGTTAACCGCAGATCCAAAAAAAGACTCATTTTCACCTACAAAAAAGGGGTGAAAATGGGATTAAAATGGGATCAAGAAGAAGAGCACATTGTTTACGACGTGCTTGGCCCCAAAGAAGAGCGATTTGCTGAGTACCGCGAATTTTATGCTCCCACTTTCACCTTTAATTCCTTGGTTTGGGAAAAAGGAAATTGGATCCTCAATAAGGATGTAGATTACCAAGGACCTGAAAACAAAAAAATCGAAAAGTTCAAAAAGAAAGTAGACCCAAAATAAAGCAGTGAGGTATATTTTTTTCCTTTTTAGTCTTTTAAGTATTCAATCTGCACTAGCTCAGTCTGGTGTTTATTTAGGTGCCAATCTCAGCCCTAAATCGGAATTTGTTCTGACCTTTGATAGCTGTCAAACAAACCCCATTAAAGCCCCATTTACCCTCATTTGGAATCAGGAAGAAAGCATCGAATTTCACCTTTTCCGAATTAAACCCGATACACTTAAGGGCATGTTTAGTTTTGCCCCTACCCCAGGTTTAATGACCGAATACGACCTTATATTTAGCTATTCCGACTCCCTGTATAAACCATTACAAATCCAGGAAAAGGAATTAAAGGACAGCCTAACATTCACCCATTTAATTCTCGATAAAACCAATTGGCATTTAGATTCTATTTGCCATCTCCCCATCGATTCATTACTAATGAGTCTCCAAGGTAACTTACTCGGCTATGAAGGGAAAACTGGATGTAAAAAACCTCTTTCAGATCACATCTTTGAGGCGCATTTAGAAGAAATTCAGAAGAGTCCAAGGTTGAATTCGCATAAGTTAATGCTAACACACGATTTATTTAAAGAATCCTGCTTAACTTTTGACCAGTTTACCATCTTGGTACGCCTGTTCGAATTTGACGATTACCGCGTTAAACTGATCAACACTTTTGCAGATCAGATTTTCGAACAAGATAGTTTGAACCAATTGGAGGACATGATATTCTCTAAATTCTATAAATCCCAAATCCAACTTAACAACAAGTAAGTATGTCTAAAAAACACAACTTCAGTGCAGGTCCATGTATCCTTCCTAAGGAAGTGATGGAACAAGCGGCAAAATCTGTCATCGAATTCGACAACTACGGACTGAGCCTTTTGGAAATGAGCCATAGGGACAAAAAGTTTGTTAAAGTAATGGACGATGCCTGTCAATTGGTGAAAGAATTGTTGGGAGTAGAAGAAACCCACGATGTTTTATTTTTGCAAGGTGGAGCTAGTTTAGGATTTTACATCACTGCTTTAAACCTTTTACCTGAAGGCGGAAATGCAGGTTACGTAAACACTGGTACCTGGGCAAGCAATGCTATTAAGGAAGCAGAAATGGTTGGAAACACACACGTTCTTGCTTCTTCTAAAGACAAAAACTTCAACTACATCCCAAAAGGATTTGATGTTCCTGCCAACTTGGATTACCTCCATTTCACATCCAACAACACCATTTTTGGTACGCAGTTTAAGGAGTACCCAAGCTCACCAGGTCTATTGGTAGCAGACATGAGTTCCGATATTTTTAGTCGGCCTTTTGACGCAAACAAGTTTGACATGATTTATGCTGGAGCCCAAAAGAACATGGGACCTGCTGGATCTACTTTGTACGTTATCAGAAAAGGAATTTTAGGTAAATCTGGCCGAAAATTACCGAGCATGTTGGATTTGGAGATTCACATCAAGAAGGATTCCATGTTTAACACCCCTCCTGTTTTTCCAATCTACGTTGCCAAATTAACCTTGGATTGGATCAAAAAAATGGGTGGACTGCAGGGAATGTACGAGCGAAACGAAGCAAAAGCTGCATTAATTTATAACGAAATAGACCGCAATCCTTTGTTTAAAGGAACTACTGCCGTAGAAGATCGCTCTTCCATGAACGCTACATTTGTACTTACCGACGAAAGTCTGAAAGATACTTTTGACGCAATGTGGACAGCGGCCGGTGTAAGTGGAATAACAGGGCATAGATCTGTGGGTGGTTACAGAGCATCCATGTACAACGCATTGCCTATTGAAAGTGTACAAGTTCTTGTAGACGTAATGGTAGAATTAGAAAAAAAGAACAATGGTTAAGATACTAGCAAACGACGGAATTTCTCCGAGTGGAAAATTGAGAATGGAAGAATTGGGTTTCGAGATTTCGACCCAAAACATCCCTCAAGAGCAATTAATTGATTGTATCAACAACGAAAAATATGATGCCTTATTGGTCAGGAGCGCTACAACTGTGCGCAAAGACCTTATTGATGCTTGTCCCGGTTTAAAATTAATTGGAAGAGGTGGTGTTGGAATGGATAATATTGATGTTGATTACGCTCGTGGAAAAGGTTTGCACGTAATTAACACTCCTGCTGCTTCCTCCCAAAGTGTGGCTGAATTGGTGTTTGCACACTTATTTAACATGGCTCGTTTTGTATACGATGCGAACCGTGAAATGCCGGTTTGTGGAGCAAATGATTTTAAAAATCTGAAGAAAAAGTATGCCAAAGGACTTGAATTGAGAGGGAAAACCTTAGGTATTATTGGATTTGGACGTATTGGTAAAGCCACAGCAAAGTATGCTTTGGGTTGCGGAATGCACGTTCTTGCTTATGATAGAAATAACCAAGGTGGAACGGTAGACGTAGATCTTGAAATTCAAGGTTTAGCCAACAGTGTTGTACCCGTTCCTGTTGCAAGCATGGAAGATTTAATTGCTAAAAGCGACTTTATTTCACTCCACGTTCCAGCACAAGACAATGGAGATGCTGTTTTGGGAACGGAAGAGTTTGCAGCTATGAAAGACGGCGTTTGCATTGTAAACGCTGCTCGTGGTGGTGTAATTGATGAAGATGCCCTTATTGCATCTTTAAACTCGGGGAAAGTGGCGCACGCTGCATTGGATGTATTTGTTAACGAACCGAACCCAAGAGAGGACATCCTTAAACACGAAAAAGTAAGTTTAACTCCCCACATTGGTGCCGCTACCCTTGAGGCGCAGGACCGTATTGGAATTGAATTGGCTGAGTTGATTAAAGAGAAAATGGGATAATTATCCCCCACTATACTTCAAAAAGCCCTTCAGGATCTGAAATTTTTCGGATGGTGAGGGGCTTTTTTTATTCCACCACTTTTGCATCTTCCAATCGGTAGGCTAATTCAAAAACATCCCGCTCATTTATCCTGAAAACACCCGAGACTTTTACATAATCATCGGTATGCAAACCCGCATCTGAGGATTTAACAAAATACAAGGACATTACTGTTTCTGGGCCCGCTCCTCCACAGAAAAAACAAGAAGCAAACGGATTTTCACTCAAAACCCACAAGTCAGCGCTTTTATCATAGGGTATCACAAACCCGCTGATTTCCACCTTTTTACCATCCAAAGCACGCACTTTAGGACCAAAATTGGGAACATCTAATAACATTCTGACTTCTTCGTTCCATTTTTTCTCGAATAGGACATCTCGGAGATCGAGGAAGGAGATGGGAGTGGGGAGTTTTGAGTTGGGAGTATTGAGTGGGGAGTTTTGAGTGGGGAGTAGGGAGTATTGAGTGGGGAGTTGGGAGTATTGAGTGGGGAGTTGGGAG
>JBLHJD010000178.1:0-4879 GCA_047618705.1 Luteibaculaceae bacterium | reverse complement strand
TCAGCACCCCGCGTATCTGATAATTCTGGGCCAGAATCTTTGTCCCCAACATAGGCCAAAACACTAAAATAAACCGGTTCTGGATCTGGCAAAATTGGATAGTTCCCGTATTCGTCCTGACATCCTGCCTGAATCCAATTCCGGACTAAATCTATTTGGGTATCCGATAGCGGTTCGGAATACAACGGCATCCTTCCAAGCACCGCATCATCCGTTGTAATTCGCTCCATTAACCAACTCATAGTCGGATTTTGCGGAACCACTCTGTACTCAAATGTTCCATCTTCATCACTTTTTACCACTGGGTGATAAACCAAGGTATTATACGCCGAGTATAAGGTTCGGAAATCGGGTTCAAAGCTTCCATCGTGACAACCCCCACTGGCACATTTTTTTGCCTCAAACACTTCGGTAAAAAGCGTGTAAAACTGATTCCCTTTGTACGAAGAGTCGGCGTTTTGCCTTAGTTGGTAATTCAAAGAGTATCCATTGCCATCCGCTAACTCAGCATCATTTTTTTCTGTTACCGTGGAACAAGCAAACCCCAAGGAAAAAAGCCCTAAAATAAATCCTAGTTTTCTCATGATAAAGCCTCCTCCCATACATTTCCGGAGAGCATTCCTCCCGGGATTTCATTTCTAAATCCAAGCAATTCTGCCACGGTAGGTACCAGGTTAATAACCTGACTTTGTTGGCTTACTTTTTTACCCTGATTAATTACTCCAGGAGGTCCCAATACCATAGCGAAGGTATTTCTGGAGTTCGCATCATTGGTGTGATCAAAAGCACGCAACCCATTCTGATCAAAAATGGAATTCGCCTCTTCATTCCTACCAAATTCTGGCATGCAAATCATGGCCGTTTTGTTCGCGAATTTTGGGCTTGCTTGTATTTTATCCCACAACCAACCTACTCCATAATCGGCCTTGTGCATATTACCGATACTGTTGGTAAAGGAGTTATGACAAACATCAGAATCGAAGGTACTCATGACCATTAATTCGGGTGCAAACTCATCCATTATGGACCAACCCATACTTAAAGAGATCAGGTCACCCGTTAACTCCCCTCCATTTATGCCTGGAGGCAGAGCCAAATCCAGTGGTGTTGTTTGGTTGTATATTCCTGATATATAGGACTTAATTCTTTCTCTGTTTTCAAAGGTATTTTGGATGCCGTCCACATTGGCTTCTGCCGGACTTTCGAAACGGCTATTTAAGAAGTCTCGCACCCCGGACACCCGTTGTTGTTCCTCCGGGTGAAAGCTGTTTATTTCACTAAAATACTGCTGCCCCAACTCATCAAATAGGGTGAGCGGACGCAAGTGATTGGCGCCGAACTGATTTCCGTAACTCGGATGTTGACTATAATTGAGTAGCGTGTACGGACCTAAGTTTTGACTTATCCACCAACAATTGGCTGCATCTGGATTATCTGCCCCGTGTTTCCGGTAATATTCGAATAAGGTTGGAAATTCCGGATGCTGAGACAAATTCAAATCGTTCCCCGTGTAATTCCCTGTTAATGCGGTTGTGTATCCGTTATAATGGCCTGTTGGACCAGCTGCATATTGCACATCTTGGAACAAGGTTCCATAACTTTCGAGTGCTTGAGGCATCACTGGATCCCACGGTGAAAATATTAGATTACTTGTTGGTAAAGCCCCTGAAAACATGCTCGGCATTACATTCCCGGTATTTCCACCCTGACTTGCCAAATATTGCTTTCCTAAAGATTCTTGATACCGGATTCCTCCTGCAAACAACACCACAACTACGTGCTCCACACGTCCAGCTCTACTTCCACCAAAGACTGACCTTGCCGGTAAAATGGTTGGGAAAAGAGCCAGTCCTGCAGTAGCAGCTACCGAACGTTGAATAAAACTTCTTCTTTTCATTAGTAATATTGGTATTCGTTCGACAATAAAACTCCCCAATAAAAATCGGTGATATTATTTCCTGAAATCACCTGATTCACCAATTCCTTTTGCTCGTAAGCGTCGGGTTTTCGGTTCAAAAAGGTTAAAAACAACTCCTCTACAAACTGATTTGGGTTGGCTAACATAAAATCTGAGGTCCAAAGTACCGCTTCGGGATCATTGATGTAGTTGGCCATTAGCACCTCGTAAAACATTTGTTTGTCCCCAATACTCTGTGCCAGGTTTTCCATTTCCATAAGTTCAGTGACTGGAATGGCCTTCTTATACATTTGAGAATACAAAACCGACATTAATTGAAGAGAGCTTTTTGGCGTTGTTTTTTCCGCATTGCTGAGGTACACTTTTCCGCCATCCACTTCATAAACTGTTCGATCAAAGTTTTCGTTTTCCTGAATCACTTTTTTACACGAAAAAAGAAGTGATAGCGCCCCGAGGATACAAACGAGCTTATAATTTCGCATAATAAGTAGAAGATAAAAGTTCAACAATCAACGCTTCAAAATCGGCTGTGGATTGATATAGTTCCACCAGATACCAGTGGTAATCGTCCTCCACATATTCCCGAAGCCAAACCAATTCCAACCAACGGATATTTCCGGACAAAAATTCGGGCGACCCGGAAAAAATGGAAATAAAATCGGTCTTCGAGTTTCCATTTCTGGAATACAGGGAGCTATTCCCTCCATCCACCATGGTTACCCCGCTTTGCAATTCCACGGTGGTAGGGTACCTGTTATAAATATGCTGATAACAGGAGACAACAAAATTCTCTGACCCCATATTAATGTTGTCGTAAATACCATTATTAATAAACGGGATAATGTAATCTGTAAAACCAATGGTTTTATTAAGAATAAACGCGGAATCCGCTCCGATTAACTTTTCCATTTTTCGGATTTCAGATCGGAAAAAATCAGCCTCAATTTGTTGGTTATTGGCTTCGAACTGAGCTAAAATAGCCTTGTATTCCGCGTGCGTTTGCAGAATTCCATTGCGGCCAACCCCTTCTAAAAATCGGTCTGTTGAAATCTGATAAAACTGAACCCGAAAAGATTCATCATTTAACAGCGACTGGATCAATCCTTCTTTGGCTGCCTTTGAGAAATCGGCATCCTTCAAATCTTGGATGGCCTGATTTAACCACGCATCTGTGGGTTGATCGCCCCGCAAATCCAGGGACAGCTTATATACAAAATTACGTATCTGATTTTCTGAAATCCAGTCTGGTGTTCCAAAGGAATTTCCTTGAACAACTTGCTCGGTATGCTTTTCTACCTGATACTCTTTGGTACAGGAAAAACAAAAAATCAAGCAAAATAAAGGGATGAGTTTTCCACACTTCATCCTTTAAAGTTATTTAATATTTATTGTGAATCAAAAAAATAGATCAGTGGTAATATTACTCCAACAAGTGAGCACTACTTAAGTCATAGTAGATGGAAGTATTGGAATCTTGGAAATCTAAAGACTGCCAGAGGGATTTTAGTTGGTAGAGCTGGAATTGACCTTAGGCCAAGAAAAGCGGCACAGCGCAATTATTTTGGTCTTTTGAAAACAAATACCATCATTGGAAAAAAGCAAAAAATAGTTATTATTACTCTTATCGATAGAGCGTGTGGAATGCATTAGATGCGGAAAATTCAATCACGCGATGCGGATCTAGTACCAATAAAAATCTTTGAAATGCTAGATGAGGTTGGACCGCTACTAAAGTCCATCGCGGCGGGTAATGGTAAAGAAATTGCCAAGCATCAATTCAAATCAGCCGAATATTGCGATCTCTTTTTTACGAACCCCTGCAAATCCTGGGAACGAGGTTCAAATGAAAAGCTAAATGGTCTTGTAAGAAATTGTTTCTGTAAAAGCGCCTAACTTCTGTACACTCCTGAAGAAAGGATAATTAAGATTCAGAATAAACAAAAATCAAGGCCCAGAAATGAGGTATAATTATGATACTCATTCAATACCAAATGGAAAAATAATTCCTTAACTCAGGAGTTGCATTTGTGACTTGAATTCAGCAATCAAAAAAATATTTAGTTATTTTTTTTCATAAATTCGACCGAACTTTAAGCGCTTTTAACCGTAAAAAAACACAAACAATCAAAACATAAAACCAAATCAAGATATAACCTTAGAAAACCCAATTGGAAACTAATCACAATAATTAGAGAAAACATGAAAACTATTCTTTTTACAATAATTACCTTTTTTGGAGGCTTAACATCAATTCTGGGACAAACGCCTCCAGAATTCGAATTCCTGAACCAGGAATACAAGGCACTCACCACCGATTTTGAAGTACTTTATTCAAATTCGGAATTCCACTTACCAAGCTCCACATTTAACCTACCGTTTACCATTGATGGACCGACTGAAAAATTCAACGTAGTAAACTTAGGAACCTCAGGTATAGATCTTTTTAATGCGGATAAAACCATTCAACTCTATACCCTACATTTTATGGTTTCCGATGGTGTCTATTCCGCAGATTGGGATAGTACTACCATCGTAAGGCTGCAGAAAACCGGGGTTTCACCCAACCAAGTTTGGACCTTTGAATTTGAGAATGTGATTTTTTATGAACTACCCGGAGAGTATTGGTCCCTTCAGCTTAGCCTAGACGAAGCAAAAAACGCCATTTCCTTTCATTATGGACCAATAACCAATCTTAATCCTGACCACCCACTACACACCTTCCCGTACATTGTATGTGTTGGCGAATGGGATGAAACCACAATGCCAATCGACAGTCTCTTTATTCTTGACGGGAATCCAGCATCGCCTATTTTAACTAATGGGATAGAAGGTCGCTTAACAAAATCTCCAGAACTAAATACCGTGTATCGGTTTTCTTACCCTCGGACAAGCTCCATTGTTTCACACACTAAAGGTAAGGTTTGGACTAGCCAAAGCGAAGACGGTATGTGCTTTCATTCT
>JBLHJD010000177.1:0-4912 GCA_047618705.1 Luteibaculaceae bacterium | reverse complement strand
CTCGAAAAAATGGGAATATCTAGGTTTAATCCAACGACTGCTGTTGGAAACCATTTAGCCTCTGGATTAAGGAAGTTAAAATCGTTGGCAAAGGAATTTTGTTGGTAGGAGGCAAAGGCAGCTACACGAGGAAGGTATCCGGCTTTGGCGTTTTTCATAGACAGTTTCTGCAGAGTTGCATTGGTCCGAGCAAGGGAAACGTTGATGTTCCTTGAAAAGCTCATTCCACCGCTCATGTCCATGGGGCTGGAAGTAGTGGTAATTAGGCCTTCTACGTTGTCTGTCAATAGAATTTCAACATCAATAGGGACTCCCATCCGAAATTTCAACAAACTCATGGCAATTTTCACCTGGTTTTCCGCATTCTTGATCTTGGATTTTACCCGGGAAACTGTAATATCTAACTGATCCACATCTTCCTCGGCGACAAAACCGATATCGTACATGGCTTTGGTTTCCAGCAGCATTTTTTCCATGCTTTCTTGGTTATCCGATAAGATGCGTACGTTTTCCTGGGCTGCCAACACCAAACTGTATGCCTCGGCAACGGCCACCTTAGTATCCAGTTTCGATTTCTCCACCTGTTCCTCAGAAAGGCGAACAAATGCTTTGGTAGCCTGCAGACCTACAATGTAAGAACCGTCGAACAACAACTGGGAGGCACTTATCTCCGCAGACGCATTTTGTTTGGTTCCAAAAATCACTTCGGCAAACTCTCCAGCTTGTCCACCAAAAAATTCGGCGGGAACTACCTGAACTGGTTGTTTAAGGAAGTTTTGATAAGAGGCCTTTGCGTTTACTTGCGGCAGACCAATTGCAATGGTTTCCTTCACTTTTTGTTTGGCCTTTTCCAAATCCATTTCAGACAAGCGATATTGGTACCCGTTTTTGGCCGAATAATCCAAGGCTTCTTGCAGAGAAAAACTCCTTTGAGCCATCAGGCTCCCGCTTAACAGGAAAAATGCGGCAATGATACTTACTCTCATAGCGTATCCTTTTCGATAAGTGATTGAATTTGTTGGTACCCTTTCTCATTGGCCAATCCCGTTAAATGGTACCGGGTTAGCTCTTTATAAACTACTGTTAGGGGCAATGCATCATTACCCCGTACTTCATAGTTAAACATTTGGTCCATCAGCCCCATATACAAGGAGCCAATAATTTGTCCCTTAATTTCCTTTCGGTAAACACCTTCCTTTTGACCCTTGTCGATGTTCAATTTAATACATTCGACTACGAATCCCTCTCTAAAATCCAAGAACATTTTCCACGATTTAGGATAATACTTCTCCAAATCAAAAAAGATGGAAGGATGAATACCCTTTAACTTTTCAAACACATAATCTGTGAATTCAACATTCTCCGAAATGGCGTCTAATCCTTTGTCTTGAATGGATTTTACGTTTTTAATGTCTTGCTCTAAACTGTAACTAACCACCGCTTCAACCACTTCCTTTTTGTCCTTAAAAAACTGATAAATAGTTCTTTTCGACTTCCCTAAATGGCGCGCGATATCGTCCATATTCACGCTTTTAAAACCATAGTTCAAAAACAAATCGGAAACGCCTTCAGCGATTTCCATCCTCATATCACTCATTATGCAAACATAGGAAACAAATTAAACAAAGGAAACGTTTTGGGGTATTTTATGTTTCTGAATAAAAAAGAAGGCGAATACATCATCGGATTACCTGAAAAAGTGGTTTTTTTGTTAAAATTTTAGCAATGGCACGATTACAGGTTAAGGATTTGTTGGAGGCTAGTGGTCCTCAAGCAGATATTTGCATTCAGGGATGGGTTAGAACCAAGCGGGGAAGTAAAAACGTTTCGTTTATTGCTTTGAATGATGGCTCCACAATTCACAACATACAGATTGTTGTTGAAGGAGATACCATCTCAGAAGAGATCATGAAAAAGGTGGCCACAGGAGCTGCTTTAAAAATAACCGGTAATCTGCAAGAAAGCCAAGGAAGCGGTCAAAAATTTGAGATAATTGCCTCGGATTTAATCGTTTTGGGTGAATCGGATCCGGATGAGTACCCACTCCAACCCAAAAAACATTCCATGGAGTTTTTGCGCGAAAAAGCGCATTTACGTTTCAGAACAAACACCTTCAGTGCCGTTTTCCGGATTCGCCACGCCATGTCATTTGCGGTGCACAAGTTTTTTAACGACCGTGGTTTTTTTAACATGCACACCCCTATTATTACTGGGAGTGATGCAGAAGGGGCTGGTGAAATGTTTCGGGTAACGACCCTTGATTTAAACAATGTTCCAAAAAACGAAGACGGTGGAATTGATACCGAAGCTGACTTTTTTGGTAAAGAAACCAACCTTACTGTTTCGGGTCAGCTAGAGGCTGAGTTGGGAGCAATGGCCCTTGGAAAGGTCTACACCTTTGGTCCTACTTTCCGAGCAGAAAACTCCAATACTACCCGTCACTTGGCAGAGTTTTGGATGATAGAGCCCGAAGTTGCTTTTAACAACCTGGCCGATAATATGGATTTGGCAGAAGAGTTTTTGAAGTATTTGTGTTCCTACGCTTTGGAAAACTGTGCAGATGATGTAGCCTTCTTGAACCAACGTTCTTTGGACGAAGAAAAATCACTACCTCAAGACAAACGTAATCCGCTAAGCCTAGAAGAGCGATTAAATTTTGTTGCCGAAAACGGATTTAAACGCGTTCCTTATACCGAAGCAATTGACATTCTTCGGAACTCCAAACCTTACAAAAAAGGGAAGTTTGAATATGATGTAGAATGGGGAGTAGATTTGCAAAGTGAGCACGAGCGTTTCTTGGTTGAAAAACACTTCAACTGTCCAGTTATACTATTCGATTACCCAGAAAAAATAAAAGCATTTTACATGCGCCGGAACGATGACGGAAAAACCGTTGCCGCTATGGATGTGTTGTTCCCAGGTATTGGTGAAATCATTGGAGGAAGTCAGCGTGAGGAGCGTTTGGACGTCCTAAAAGAAAAGATAGCTCAGTTTAACATTCCAGAAGAGCACGTATGGTGGTACATGGATACTCGCCGTTTTGGAACCGCAGAACACAGTGGATTTGGACTTGGTTTTGAACGCCTTGTTCAGTTTGTAACTGGAATGGGGAACATAAGGGATGTAATTCCTTTCCCTCGGGCACCACAAAGTGCCAATTTCTAAAAAATTAAAAAGCCTCTCTGAACACATATCAGAGAGGCTTTTTTTATTCCTGCATTCCTTTTATTCCCGCAAACACGGTATTAATAACGGGATTAAAATCTCCCTTGTTTTGATCTTCCCAATCAAGGAGAACTGCATTTAAGCGTTCCCTTCTATTTTCGGTTATCGGATGTGTGCTTAAAAACTCAGGCAAATTCACATTGCTTTCATCCTCCAGTAAATCCATTAAATCTACCACCCCTCTAATATCCAATCCCACATTATTGAGGACGGAAATGGCATATTCATCTGCCTCTTCCTCCAAGGACCTAGAATAACTTAAATCCCACAGCTCACCGAGGCCCCGTGAGATAAGGTCACCCGATTCTGGGAAACCAAAAACCACTTGCACCAATACACTCGTCGCTAAGGTTCCTATCATGGATTTTAAGCCGTGTCTGTGGCATATATGACCATATTCGTGCCCTAACAAAGCAGCCAATTCAGCTGGACTTTCTACCGCTTCTATCACTCCCGAAAAAACGATGATATGCCTCCCAGGAAAGGACACGGCATTAAAACTACTTTCCTCAACAACGGTAATTTCAATTTCTTCGGGAAGTCCAATCTCTCTGGCGAACCAACCCAATTCGGTAGACAACTCTGGGTTAATTTCACGCCCTACCAAAAACTGGTCGTACACGGCGTCTCCAATATCCGCCTCCGTTTCCTCGGAAATTTGCTCCACCACCAAGTTGTTGATTCCTTCCGCGTTCCAGGATAATAGGAGTATTGGAGCCAAAATAAACAAGGCCAAGGCAACAATTGCAAAAACAACAACCCGATGATCGGATAACTTGGCCTGAAGGCTCCGTTTGATGTACCCGGGGAACAATTTTTCTAATTCCCGTTTTTTGCATATCAGTAAGCCTCCGTCCCCAAAATCAACCGCATAGTTATCGGGTCCATTGGATTGAATTTTAGCCTTTTGAATGTCGATCTTTAAGCGCACATTGGCATATTCAATGGTGGCCCAAGACCCATTACCTGAAACCAAAACCGCTCGGGTTTTGGAAATTTTTCCGTCGTAAAAATGTCCCGATATATCCATTACATAAATCCGAGGTCCATGGCGTCTCCGAGAGCATCTCCAGAGGCGTCACTATCTCCTTTTTCTGTTTGGGTGATGGCGTTTAAATCCAATGCACCAAAACGCATACTGTTAATTACCACTTCCATAGTAGCCACTTTTGCCCAAGGATATCCAAGACCCAGTGTCAATGGAACCAAAATGGCATTCAGCACATAAATCAGTAGCACATCCGCCAAGTCGAAGTTGGTTTCGAAACGCGCTAACTCCCCTTTGTTTTCAATGGTGGTATGTTTTACCGCAAAATGGAATAGATTTTTGTAAAACCACAGGAGGTAAATCCCCAAGGTTAAAGGCACCAAGAAAACGGCTTTTAAATAGATGATAAATAGATGCTTCCCTTGCCCATCAAAATTAAACTTTGCCGATCCGTACTTCAGATTTCCAATGAAATACTTCCGGATTTCGACATAAGCCCAAGGAGAATAAATTCCCAATGTAAAAATGATCAGCAGAATATTTTTTACAAACATTCCAATTACTTCTTTCAGGTTACCCCGGTACCCAAAACGAATTCCTCTAAACATGGATTTCGCAGATCGGTAGCGCATGGTTCCGTGCATGGCTAAAGGAATAATAAAAACAAGTCCGATATACAGTATCCCCAAACCTAGAAAG
>JBLHJD010000176.1:0-4923 GCA_047618705.1 Luteibaculaceae bacterium | reverse complement strand
TTGGGAGTTAACCGCGCGGATTATTCCTTTTGGAGAGATAAAAAGTTACTCCCTAAAATTGAATATGAAATCCACCCTGCTGAAGGATGTGAAATTAGAGCGTAACAGAACTGTTCAACCTAACGTCATATTATGAAAAAAAGCATATCTATCCCTGGCGCTCCTGCTCCTATTGGGCCTTACAGCCAAGCAGTTGAGGTTAACAACACCATTTATATTTCTGGTCAGATCGGTTTAGATCCCAGCACTGGCGACTGGATCAACTCCAGCGTTTCCGCCGAAACAGAACAGGTACTAAAAAACATCAAATCTTTGATTGAAGCCAGTGGCCTCAGCATGAACAATGTGGTGAAGTGCTCGATTTTCCTAAAAGACCTGGCCGATTTTAATGCCGTAAATGAAGTGTACAGCACCTTCTTTTCCGAACCTTTTCCGGCTCGAGAATGTGTGCAAGTGGTGAAGTTACCGAAAGACGTAAATGTGGAAATTTCAGCTATTGCAGCCCGGTATTAGTTCATTAAAGGGTAAAACCTTTTGTACCACCAAACAAAGCACGCTGAAAACAGTAAACTACTGATTGGAAAAGAAGCCCCTGGGCTTCCAAAAAGGGCGTGAACTCCAAAAACAGACAGCAATTGAACTGCCACGTAGATGTGAAATCCGAGTTTTTGGTAGTTTTTCATAAAAAACACCGAAACCAAAGTAAAGGCTCCTAACAAAGCAGAAACCCACAATAAGCTTGGACCCACTTCCATAATTTGGTCCATAACAGAATCAGGATTCTCCGCACCGCCCATTGACTGTAGCAACAAGGCGTAGCTTTCTTTGATGTCCTCGTGCCGGGATTCATCCGACAATATAAACCCACCCAAGGCTCCAAACAACACAGACCAAGCTCCATTTATGGTGGATAATATCAGTAGAATTTTAAATACCGTTGGGTATTTCCCCTTTTGAATCAATTCCTTAATAGACGCTGTTTGCTCTTCTCCTACCTTAACTTCCATGTCCTTCTCCATGCTGAATCTTCTATCCATTTTACTTCTGAAAAATCGAATTCACCGATGTTTCCTTCCAAAATCCCGTGTTCACCAGTAAGGGCTTTCTCAAAACGAGCATTAAACTTTTTTCCTTTGATGGTCAGCCTCAACGTATCACCGCAGATCACTCCTCCGTGGTATATTGGGCTATCGGGGTGCATACTTACAACCTTTTCGTCTTTTAGCAAAATCCCGAGTGAAGAATATAAATTTGCAGCTTCAATATTCTCAAAGCCCAAACCAAATTGCGCCGCCAGAGATTTAATTCCCGGCAGAAAATCAGTCGGTTTTCGCACTCCATCAACCAACAATTCGTGCCACTTTTCCTCCGGCAATAATCCTTGGATAAACACAGAAAAGTCAGAGAAATGAAAAGGAATATCACTTTTTAAGCCCGTTTTTTCTCTTTGTTGCCAATAAAAGTCCCGGTAAACTTCGGTTAAACCAACTTTCCCTCCCGAGTGATCCAGAAGATTCCAATCCAAGCTCCAAGCCCACAAAGATCCATCTACATAAATATTGGTATTTCGGTGCTGAGGCCCTCCACCATACCCATCTACCCATGCCTCCGAGGATCCATCCATCAGCGATTTATGCAAACGTGCATGATTAAGTTGATATCGCTTCAGTAAAGTATTTAACTCGCTGAGGTATTCTTCGTCCGAAAAAACGCCGGAACTCCACAAAAAGTAATCGCCTAAGTAACTTGTAATTCCTTCTGCAAAAAACAAATATGGGCTATTTGGGACGTGTTTAAAGTTATACGGAACCAGGTCTTTGGTCCGCAACCCTTTTACATTATATACATGGAAGAGTTCATGGCTACTAACCCCCATTAATTCGTTATACCTATCACCACCAATATCCCCTTCTGGGCCAATTAAAATAATGCACGATTTATTGTGTTCCACACCATGGTAAGCCAACTTAGGTACTGTAATAACATAAAAATCGTAGCGCTTATACGGATAACCACCCATGGCTTTGAACTGGGCCTGCGCCATTTTCTGGATGTCGCCCTCCAGTTTTAGCAAATCTATTGGAGATGTGATTCCAAAAAAGTGCATCCCAATTTTAACTCCTTCCACCTCTGCTATGAGGCTTTCCCTTGGGTTCGATAAAAAGAAAGGTGAATCGTACATTTCCTGCTCATCCACAAACTCTAGCTGGTTGCCATTGGATACTTTTTGTCCCATATAAGGTAAGGTACTTTTCCACTGCACGTGGTATTGCGCCTTTTCATTGGACACATAGAATAAGCTTTGAATAGGGTTGATGTACTTTAAACCTGTGGCAACATAACTGGATCCTGCATCTAGGGTTGTGCACAAAAGGGTGTACGAAAACCGAAGTTGTTCGTCCTTTTTGATAGCAATACTAAAACCGAAATCCACCGACCGTTCGGGCATTAACTCTTCCCCATCAATATCCCATTTGAGGTGAACTACTCTTTTCAGGAACGCTCCCATCTCATACCTTCCCGGTCTCCAAAAAGGAAAATGAAATTCGATGGTCCGATTTTCAGGAGCAGTAAACTCTCCTTTTACATATATTTCAGATGCTTCCGACTCCGGAAAGCGCAAATTATATTTGACTAAATTATTCATGAACGACGAAGGTAACACAGAGGAGCCATTCTTCCTTGGATTTTTTTTACATTCGCACTGAAATTTTGAGATACAATGAACTACGACGTAATCGTTATAGGTAGTGGTCCTGGTGGATACGTTACTGCCATCCGTGCTTCCCAACTGGGATTAAAAACTGCTGTTGTTGAGCGTGAATCGCTTGGTGGAATTTGTTTGAACTGGGGGTGTATCCCTACAAAAGCGCTACTTAAGAGTGCTAATGTGTTCGATTATTTAAAGAATGCCAGTGATTATGGAATTGAGGTTTCTGAAGCTAAACCCAATTTTGATGCCATCATAAAAAGAAGCCGTAGCGTAGCTGACGGAATGAGCGGTGGAATCCAATTTTTGCTGAAAAAAAATAAAATTGATGTTCTTAAAGGAACAGGAAAAGTAAAAGCGGGCAAAAAAGTGGATGTAACTGACGCCGATGGGAAAACCACGGAATACGGTGCAGACCACATTATTATTGCTACTGGAGCTCGTTCCCGTCAATTGCCAAACCTTCCAAAGGATGGGAAAAAAATCATTGGTTACAGAGAGGCATTAGTGCTTCCAGAAGTGCCAAAGAAAATGCTCGTTGTTGGTTCCGGAGCTATTGGAACTGAGTTTGCTTATTTCTACAATGCCATGGGTGCGGAAGTTACCTTGGTAGAGTACTTACCAAACATTACCCCTGTTGAGGACGAAGAAGTGTCTAAAACTTTGGAGAAATCCTTGAAAAAACAAGGGATTAAAGTAATGACCAATGCCTCTGTTGAGAAGGTAGATACTTCCGGTAATGGATGTGTTGCAACCGTAAAAACAGCTAAGGGAGAACAAACAATTGAAGCCGATGTAGTACTGAGTGCTGTTGGAATTGAGGCGAATATTGAACACTTAGGATTGGAAGATGTTGGAATTGTAACCGACAAGGGTAAAATCTTGGTGAACGATTTTTACGGAACAAACATTCCTGGTTACTATGCCATTGGGGACTGTGTTCCCGGTGCTGCATTAGCCCACGTTGCTTCGGCTGAAGGAATTATTTGTGTTGAGAAAATTGCTGGACACAACCCAGAAGCTTTGGATTACGGAAACATTCCTGGATGTACCTACTGTTCACCAGAAGTTGCTTCTGTTGGATATTCCGAAAAAGGAGCGGTAGAAGCTGGATACGAAATCAAAGTTGGGAAATTCCCATTCTCGGCTTCCGGAAAAGCATCTGCATCGGGTCATAAAGAAGGTTTTGTAAAACTTATTTTTGACGCGAAATACGGTGAATTACTTGGTGGTCACATGATTGGAGCTAACGTAACGGAATTGATTGCTGAAATTGTTGCATTGCGTAAGTTGGAAATAACAGGGCACGAGCTAATTAAAATAGTTCACCCGCACCCAACGTTGAGTGAAGCTATTATGGAAGCTGCAGCTGCGGCTTATGGAGAGGTGATACACTTGTAGAATCGGCCACAACATACTTAATCTCCCCCCTTTTGGTGTATCCAATTGGGGGGATTTTTTTTGAGCTCAATTCTCTATACCCTGGATAGTAGGCTTAATACCTTGTAGAAATGGGGGAAATCAGTAACCATTAGCGGATAAAGCTGTGGCCTTTTTCTTGCCTGCATCCGTAAAACGCTATCTTGCCTTCCAACTTATTAACAATAATGGTTCAAAACCGCCAAGACCTTTGGCATTTCGGGCACTCATTTTTTTCTATTTTAGGCAGCCGTAAACAAAAATCAATGAAGCAATTTATTTCTTTCTTGGCTGTAATCCTGGCCTTTTTCATTAGTGCAAACGGATTACAGGCACAGCAAACTCAACTGAGTAACGAGGTTATTTGGGCCAGTGGCACCTTTGCCAACAAAAGCGTTTATGGTGTAAAATCCATGAACAATGGAACCGAATATTCCAGAATGGATCAGGAAGGGACAGACCAATTTATCAATGTCTATAATTACACGTCCGGAAAAAAGGTAAAAACCTTAGCTGCTTCGGAAAACTTGAAGCACAATGATGAAACCATTCAATTTGCGAGCTACACTTTCAATTCCAATGAGGAAATCATTCTATTAACCACAGAAGAAGAGCCTATCTACAGGCACAGCCGCAAAGCCAACTACTTTGTGTACACCATCAAATCAAAAAAACTAGTTCCTCTTACCGATTTCAGTAAGGGAAAGCAAAGTTTAGCGAGTTTTTCTCCCGACGGAAAACACATTGCTTTTGTTCGGAACAACAACTTGTTTTACAAAAAAATTGGAGCAAAA
>JBLHJD010000175.1:0-4929 GCA_047618705.1 Luteibaculaceae bacterium | reverse complement strand
AAACCCGAATATCTTCATTTCTGAAATCGTCCAATGCGTTCAGTCTGGAATTCTGCCCTTTATTGGCATGGATGGCCCTCACGGCACCCTCCAACCTTCGGTCTACAAATCGATTTATCTGTTCAGCCGCCTCCCTTGTCCGGGCAAAGATCATCACCTTATCCAGGTTTTCTTCGTGCTCAAAAAGGTATTGCAGTAATTGAATTTTGGTTCGTTTGTTCGGGACCTTGAATATGAATTGTTCTACCGTGTCTACTGGAGTTGCCTGAGGTGAAATTTCCACTTTTAAAGGAAACTCCAAAAACTCATGACTCAATTCTTCAACTCGGGGAGAAAAGGTAGCAGAGAATAACAAGTTTTGCCTTTTACGGGGAACAATTTCCAACAAATTCCTGATTTGAGGCATGAACCCCATATCCATCATTTTATCTGCTTCGTCCAAGACTAAAAATTGCAGTTTTTTAAAGACTAACTTCCCTTCAAAATACAATTCCATTATCCTACCTGGAGTTCCAACAACAACATCCAATCCCCCTTCTACGAGTTCGCGTTGTTTTTTGAGTGTTCCTTTTCCACCGTATATCACCCCAATTCGGATGTCGGTTTCGGTAGCAAGTTCACACAGTTTTTCTTTTCCTTGTACTGCAAGTTCTCTAGAGGGAGTTACAATTAATGCTCTAGGCTCCATGCCTTGGGCATATTTTATTTTTTGCAGTATGGGTAAACCAAATGCGGCCGTTTTTCCCGTTCCAGTCTGAGCAACACCAATTAAATCCTGCCCACCCATAATCATGGGTATGGCCTTTTGTTGAATCGGTGTGGGTTCTGTAAATCCCAAGGCCTCAACCGCCCGTACAAATTGTGCCGTTAAATTCAGCTCCTTAAACCCCATGGTTCAGTTCTTTTAGATCAAAGTTTTCCAGTAACTCGCGCCAAAGCAAAATGGGCACATACGCATCTGTAGCAGCGTACAAAATCTGTCCGTCGCTCAATTCCTGATCCCACTTACTTACCTGGAATGTTTTACTTACTTTTTTGTTCAACAAAATGGCAGATAAACGGCGAAGACCGTTGCATCTAAAGCCCAATTTGGGTCCAATTTTGTTTAAATCTACCACTCCTTTTTGCTGGAAGGGTTTGAAGGATTTCAAATCTTTAAAATCATCCTGGATAGCCAATCCAATTTTCAGAATTTCCTTATTCTGAAAAAGATCAACCCAAAACGGATCAAATCCAATTTTACCCAGTTGGAATATCCAACATTCCTTCCCGTCCGAAATTTGAATTAAGGAAACGGGGAAACTTTCTCCTCGCTTAAAAGAAGGCCTTGTTTCTGTATCAAAACCAACAAAGGATAATTTACCCAGAACAGCAAAGGCTTCCGCTGCTTTTTCTGGGGTATCAATGAGGTGGATTTTTCCTGAAAACGCAATGTTTTCCAAGTTAGTCACCTCCTGTTTATCAATATAATTGGGGAATGATTTTTTCTTACCTAATAAGGTCTCTAGTTCAACCATGGAACAAATTTAGACCAAAGTTTTTCGATGGACCCAATTTTACTGGTCTTTTTTCTGATAAAGGATAGGAAAACCACTCTGTTTTCTTAATTAAACCCCTATTTTTGTGCTTTTCGGATTTTATGGAAATTATCGCAGAGCCTTTACCGGGATTATTGGTGTTAAAACCGCGTGTTTTTGGAGACCACAGAGGGTATTTTTTTGAATCGTTCAGTGATGCATTTTGGCACCAGAAATTGGGTAAAAAACCGCACTTTGTTCAGGACAACCAATCCAAAAGTTCCAAAGGAGTTTTGCGTGGCCTCCATTTCCAAAAACCGCCTGTTGCTCAATCCAAATTAGTGCGGGTTTCCCAAGGGTCTGTTTTTGATGTAGCTGTAGATTTGCGAAAAAACAGCCCGACCTACGGACAGTGGTTTGGCGAAACTTTAAGCGAAGAAAACCACCTTCAGATGTATATTCCTGAAGGTTTTGGACATGGTTTCCTCACCCTGGAAGACAATACCACTTTCCAATATAAATGTGGAGATTATTATGCCCCTGAAACCGAAGGAGCGGTTTTGTGGAACGACCCTACCCTGAACATTGATTGGGGAATTAGCAATCCACAATTATCCGAAAAAGACCAACAAGCTCCTTTATTTACCAATTTTGAAAGCCCTTTTTAATGAAAAACTTCCTGTACTTAAGCCTCTGTGTTATTAGCCTTTGTTTAGTTGGTATTGCAGCAGTAGATAGCAAAACAGAACCCCTAGAAATCGAAAAATTCCCGGGAGAACGAGGATATGGCGTTTTCCCTATTCCTTTGGATGAGCTCGGAAAAATAACCCTTGCCGGGGAAGTAGTGCCGACCCACCTCATTGATATTTATGAGCGTTTGGAACGTGAGATGTTGGTTAACACTTATTGGCAAAGTAATGGATTACTTCTTATGAACCGGATGAACCGGTATTTCCCCATCATTGAACCTATCCTAAAAAAGAACAACATTCCAGACGATTTTAAATACTTGGCGGTAATTGAAAGTGGATTAACAAATGTGGTAAGTCCCGCAGGAGCCACCGGATTTTGGCAATTCTTAAAAGGGACTGCACAGGAGTATGAACTTACTGTAAATGAGGAGGTTGACGAAAGGTACCACCTCAAAAAAGCAACCGAAGCTGCCTGTGGATACTTGCAGAACAACTACAATATTTTTGGTGAGTGGACACTTGCCGCTGCAGCGTATAACGGAGGCCACAATGGAATAAGGCGCCGGATTGAAGAGCAAAAAGTAGGTTCTTATTACGACTTGCTACTGGGCGAAGAAACGGGCCGGTATGTCTTTCGGATTTTGGCTTTAAAAATCATCCACCAAAACCCACAGCGATTTGGGTTCAATATTGAAAAAGGAAAATTGCACCCTCCATTGGTTACCACCTACCTGCCTTTGGATAGTGCCGTGGAAGACTTCGCTTCTTATGCTCAAGATCTTTCTATCAATTACAAAATTCTAAAAATGCTCAACCCCTGGTTGCGTAAACCCTACCTAAAGAATGGGGAGGGAAAAACCTATTACATTCAAGTACCACAGGGAAAATCAAAAACCTTGGAACCCTATTTAAAAACCGAAATGATTTTTGAAGAATAAAATGGACGATCAAATCATTAAGGTACGGGGTGCTCGTGAGCACAATCTTAAAAATATTGACGTCGATATTCCTCGAAATCAATTGGTGGTTATTACCGGTTTAAGTGGAAGTGGAAAATCGTCTTTAGCATTTGACACCCTATATGCAGAAGGACAACGCCGATATTTAGAAACGTTTAGTGCCTATGCTCGCCAGTTTTTGGGTGGGCTAGAAAGACCCGATGTAGATCAGGTTACTGGATTAAGTCCAGTGATCTCCATTGAACAAAAAACGGTTGGGAGAAGTCCACGTAGTACGGTAGGAACCATTACGGAACTCTACGATTTCCTGCGTTTACTTTACGCAAAAATTGGAGTTGCCCTTTCACCATCCACAGGAAAACCCATGGTCCGCTACTCGGAACAACAGATTATTGATATGATTTGCGATCGGTTTAAGGGTCGGAAAATCAGCATCCTTTCTCCTGTCGTTAAAGGTAGGAAGGGGCATTACCGAGAGCTTTTCGATAATTTCCTGAAACAAGGATTTTTAAAGGCCCGTGTCGATGGCGAAATGGTGGAACTTTTTACCGACCTCAAACTGAGTCGGTACAAAACCCACCATGTTGAAGTAGTTATAGACCGCCTCAAGGTGGAAGAATCGAGCTTAAAAAGACTGACAGATTCGGTAAAAACAGCCATGAAACATGGTAAGGGGAGCGTTTTGGTTCTTCCTGCAGATACCACCGAGGAAGTTCACCTTTCCAAAAACTTCATTTGTCCAGAGTCTGGCGTATCCTACGACGAACCCTCATCCAACACCTTTTCCTTTAATTCCCCGATGGGATACTGCCCAAAGTGTGAAGGGATGGGAAATGTGCACGAATTAAGTGCTCACAAAATTGTACCCGATGACCACCTCAGCATACGTCAGTCCGCCATAGCACCTTTAGGGAAGTTTAAGGAGCAGGATTGGATGTTTAAAATTATCCTGGCAATGCTCAAGGAAACCGGCCACAACGGGAGGACCAAGTGGAGTGAATTACCGGAAGAAGTCCGCACCGAAATCATGGAAGGACGGGAACGAAAAGTGACCATCAAGAGCGACATCGGATTGAGCGATTTTGAGGTTACTTTTGAAGGAGTTGTCCCGTTTTTAGAACGCCAGTTTAAGGAAATAGGAAGTACCAAAGGCCAGAAAAAATTGGCCATGTACACCGACCACATTCCATGTCCCGAATGCAAGGGGCAACGTTTGCGGAAAGAGGCCTTGCAATTTGTTTTACAAGGAAAAAACGTGTCGGAAATTGCTGGATCTGATTTGGATGGTCTTGCAGCTTGGTTGCACGCACTTCCTGGAACCTTGAGCGAAAAGGAAATGCGCATTGGGGACCCTATTTTGTTGGAAATGAACAAGCGCCTTTCGTTTATTTTGGACGTTGGGTTGGGATACTTAAATCTCAACAGAAGCGCTCGAAGTTTAAGTGGTGGAGAAGCGCAACGGATCCGATTGGCCACACAAATTGGGACCCAACTTAGTTCTGTTTTGTATATCCTTGATGAGCCCAGTATTGGTTTACACCAACGCGACAATAAAAAGCTTATAGACAGTTTAGTGAAGCTGAAAGAATTGGACAACAGCATTTTGGTTGTGGAACACGACCGGGAAATGATGGAAGCAGCAGACCACATTATTGATATGGGTCCAGGAGCTGGGGTCCATGGTGGTGAGATTGTTGGAGAAGGAAATTTCGAACAAATTTTGGCCACTCCTGGACTTACTTCCGAGTATTTGAAAGGAGA
>JBLHJD010000174.1:0-4931 GCA_047618705.1 Luteibaculaceae bacterium | reverse complement strand
GACCATATTATTGATGTGGGGCCAGAAGGAGGAGAAAAAGGAGGATTAATCCTTGCTGAAGGGAGTCCGGAGGAGGTTGCTAAATCCAAGAAAAGTGTAACCGGTCCGTTTATTAAACAAGAATTAGACAATCAGAAAAAAATAGCATTATGAGCCCAGAATCAAATTCAGACCTACATCTAAAGGCGTGGAACGAAACCAAGGCCAACGACAGTTGGGCTATTTTCAAAATAATGTCTGAGTTTGTTGAAGGATTTGAAACCTTGTCCAAAAACCAGCCTTGTGTTTCTATTTTCGGATCGGCCAGAACCCAGGTAGACCATCCTACCTATGCATTAGCCGAAGAGATTGCTTACCAATTAACCAAAATTGGGTACGGAATTATTACCGGAGGTGGCCCAGGAGTAATGGAAGCTGGAAACAAAGGAGCTCAAAAAGGAGGTGGAATATCGGTTGGATTGAACATTGAATTACCGTTTGAACAACACCCCAACCCGTTCATTGATCCCGAAAAACTAATCAACTTCGACTATTTCTTTGTTCGCAAAGTAATGTTCGTGAAATATGCCCAGGGATTTATTGTCCTTCCTGGAGGTTTTGGAACCTTCGATGAATTATTTGAGGCGATAACCCTGATTCAAACCAAAAAAATATCCAAGTTCCCTATTATTCTGGTCGACAGTTCTTTCTGGGGACCTCTGATCGACTGGATTAAAAAAACCGTTTTGGCTGAGCATCAGAATGTTTCGCCTGAAGATATGGATTTAATAACAGTTGTTGACACTCCGGAGGAGGCAGTGGGTGTGATTACCGATTTTTATTCTAAATTTAGGCATAAACCCAACTTTTAATGAAACGAATCCTTTGGTTACTCCTTTTTTTTGGCTGCACAACATCCATTCTTGCCCAGGAAGATCGAGAAACTTCTGAATTTTGGAATAAATCTGGTCTATTTTTCATGGACGCAGGTGCGCATAAATTTGCCCATTATTTTTTCCAAGAAGGATTTAAACGCGATAGTACCGACAAACAAATTCGCCTAATTGCCCGCAACTATTTGAAGTGGGGTAAACTGGACGAAGCCTGTTATCAATTCGAAAAACTAATTGCGCGCGAAAGCATCCAGGTAGAGGATTTATATGTCCTGAGTAAATTACTGTACATGGCTGAAAACTACTTTAAGTGCAAAGAAATGTTTCAGCAACACCTGGATTTAGGAGGCGAAATGAATGAAGAAAAACGCATTTGGAACATCCACTTAAATCACATTACCCCACTCATACCTCCCACCACTTCTGCGGAAGTCAAAACCAACAGGTACTGCATTCAAATGTATTCGGCTAGTCCTATGAATAACAATCCTACGGGAGTAAAATCTGTTTGGGTTACCGATGATGGGGATGAATATTCTGGAGAATCCATAAAAATCTGCTTTCGAGACGCGGGAATACACAAACTGAGTTTGCATCAATTCGATGACCTTACGCAGGAGGTGTACCAGAATGTCGAAATTATGGAATTGCATTTTTTGGAAAAGAATTATTTTGATGTTTCACCGGGGAAAGGGGATCGTCAAATGGATTTTGATATCACACCCTATATTCCAGAAGAGTTGGGAAGAGTATATGTATTGTGGAATTTTGGAGACGGCCAATTGGGTTTTGGGCCACAATTATCCCATACTTATTCCAAATCAAGGGCTGTAAATGCCAAAGTATATGTATATTCAGAAATTGATGGATATCCTAGCTTTTGTGCAGGGATAGAACGAAATTTCGCAGTGCGAAAATGAAAAATATAGTCCTATTTCTTTTTTGCTTTTCACCTCTTTGGGTGTGTGCCCAGTTGGTTCCATCTCCAGAAGAAAACATCGACTTTATCACAACCTTTGGCCCGAGCATCAACCCTATCTATGGTGACGATGATGGGTTCCAGACCTTCTTTTTTATTATTCCAGAAAACATTTCAAGTCCGGTTTTTTTCCAAGTCTTCGACCCCAATTGTGGTGGCCGGCACGATTTAGCTATCGATGGGTATAATACGTCTACTGCTTTTGAAATCTATGGCGGCCCTGGAGCCTTTTCGGATTCCACATCCCAAGGGTTCGATAAGCCAGAATATATATCGGGTAACCTTTTGTACTCCGAAGTGTATGATTTTAATGGTCCCGATAACCAGTGGGTTAGTTTTGGACCTATTAATCCAGCCGAGGGTGAGTATGTAAAAAACTTGAGTGGGTACGTTTTTAAGTGGGTCATCTTGGGGAAAACTGGGAACGATGGGAATGCTTATCGCCTGCGAATGAGCATGGATAAAAACACGTACCGTCCTGTTCCGGGCGGTAATGCATTTACTTATAAATATACATTCCGGCTTAAACGCCAACGCGGATCAGTGGCACACATTTATCCGTTGATTGGAGAGAATGTAATTTCTCTTACCCAACATAATTTCGATTTTGATGATGAGGGAAAAATCCGCTTGTTTTCTGTTGACAAAAATGGGATAATTCTGAAAAAAAGCGGAGAAGGAGAATGGGCAAAGCAAAAAATAGATGTGACCATTAATGAGAATGGAAAGTCCATGAATATTCAGCTCATTAAAAGTGGAAACCGGATTAATGATTTAACCATTTACATTCTAAACCAATACAACCAAGCCGTTCCCTTATACGCCATTCCCATTGGAGGTATCCCCCGTTTCAAGCCTAAATTTGAGGTAAAGAAAACCTACCAGCGGAATAAAATATACATGAACTAATATGCGCTGGGTACCTGTTTTTATTTTCCTTTTGTTGCAGCTCCCCTCCTGGGCTCAAGTTGCCAATTTCCAGGAACCCGACTTTAATCAGCGCCTCACCCAACCCTTTATTTACAGTTCACTAACGGACTATAACGGGTATTTATGGTTTGGTACATCGGAAGGATTATTTCGATACAATGGGAAACAATTTTCCAAAGTGAATTTTGGAGATCAAGGGGATCAATTTGTTTCCAAATTGGAGATTCAGAACAAGCGTTTACTCGTCGGGACCAATTCAGGTAACATATTTTTGGTGCACCTTGAGAATTTTTCGGTTACCAAAGGTCCGTTCCAAGGACAGCAAAAAATTACGGGATTAATCCCGTACCAGGAAGGTTTATTCTTTTCGGATCAACGCACTGTTTATTTTAACAATCAAGCATTAAGGACTTTTTCCCGGGACACTATTGTAACCGGATTATTTGGATCTCCGAACTCTGAAATATTGGTCTGTACCACCCGTGGTGTTTTTCACGTTTCCGAAAACGGACTTTCCCTTATTTCAAGCAAAGCAGTTTCAAGTATTTCTTTCGGATCCGATTTTGCCATCCTTATGGGGCAGAATGAATATTGGATTAAAAAGAAGGGGCGCGATACCGAGGATTGGATAAAAATGGATGGTTTGTGGTTACCTCAGCGCATAAACACTTCCTACATTGATGGAAATACATTGTGGATAGGAGCCAACAATGGGCTGTATGAATATTCCATTGGGGAAATGTCTATAAGCTCTACCAATGTATATTCCAAGGTCAATGGATTAGGAGATTTCCCCATTACCAACATTTCTAGTACTGGTGAACTTATATGGTTGGGGACCTATGGAGGGGGAATGCGTTTTTTCAATCCCAAAAACCTGTTTGTAGAATACAAAATTCCAGAGCTTGGAACGGTTACCACCTTGGAAGTTTTGAAATCGGGCGATGTTTTGGTCGGTGGGAAAAAAGGTCTGGCTTTATTCTCGAACTTTTCATCCCAGCTTCAAAACAAACCCAAATCAAACCGCTTTATCCCAACCAAATCTGCTGTTACCGGTGTGCAATTGGTGGGAGAAAATGAAGTTTTGGTGGCCACAGAATTTTCGGGATTGTATTACTTGGATATTCGATATCCCAGAGGGCTGACTAAAATTAACTACAGCCATATTGAATCCAATGTAGAAGAAACCGGGATTGTTGGCATTCACCTCTCACCTCAAAACGAACTGTGGATTTCTACCCGGGTTTACGGAATTTTCATTTATGATGCTTCGCGTTCCTTTGTCCAACAACTCAACGTATCCAACGGACTGTTGCATAATCAGAACCCCTTGGTTTTTGGGGAGGAAGGAACCTGGTTTTATCCCAAATCCGCAGGGCTTACTTATTTACCCTATAATTCCGACAGTACTTTTCATTACTCGTTTAATGAAGGGATAAAAAACCTAGAGTTCTCGGCTGCCTTTCCAGCCGGTAAAAATGAGATTTGGTTGGGAACCGATGGTGCTGGTATTTGCATTGGAGAAAAGGGCATTTTTAGGCACATTACTACCAAGGATGGACTGAGTTCTAATTACATAATTGGGCTCAATGGGAATGATCAATTGCGGATTGCCATTTCGCCAAAAAGTTTAACCATCTTTTCGCCGGCTTTTATCCAAAGTATTACGCCCAAACAAATTGGCTTCGATTTTTTCTTTGTACCAAATGGTATCCGGATGTTGGACAGCAACAATTGGTTGTATGGGACTGAAAATGGGATTTTATTGCACCGTTACATCCCCTCTAGCAAACCTAAAACAGGTTCTGTTTTACTGCAGCATGTCATTTTAAACGGCTCAGACACCTTGACCGATTTTGCCACAGAAAGCACCTTCCCGAAAGGAAACCACGAACTATTTTTGGAATTGGATAGAATTAGTCCGAATCCATACGACGAAATTCCTTTACGCTACCGCATTGTTGGTTTTAATAAACAATGGGAAATTTTACCCAACAACAACTCCATTCGTATTCCATCTATTCGGGACGGTAAGTACGCATTGGAAATTGAGGATCAATTTGGTCAGGTTTTGCTCAGGTACGATTTCAGCATCCCTCCTCCAATTTGGAAAACCGTGTGGTTTTGGTTTTTGTTAATTGTTGTTCTTG
>JBLHJD010000173.1:0-4967 GCA_047618705.1 Luteibaculaceae bacterium | reverse complement strand
AAAATCATCTGAAAACAAAGTATCCTGCCCAAAAGCACCAACACCACAAAAACCTAAAACTACAACAACCAATCCCCTTAAAAAGCCTTCCATTTTCCCACTATTTCGTCCGCCCTAAAATACGAAAAATAGGCAAAACAGGAAATGAATGCTATATAAGGTATATTACATGCTACATACGGGTATGACACCGCTAAAAACGCCTTCCAAGGATGTCGAATTTATCAAACTTTTTAACTAACTTAGAGTTATTTGCTAGTGAATCAGCCTTATATTCAGCTTTATTTTGGAATAATTTTCTTTTTAACGCTATTTTTGAAAAATAAATATTCATCGTTCGTTTTTCGGGTGAAACAACGTTAACCAAGTAAGGTTCTTTTCCGAAATTATGTCCTTTTTTAGCATTAAAATCAAAACCATACACATTCTCCTCAAAAAACGGATTTCCGAGAACCTCCAATGAATAATTACCCGGCTCCAGTTTTAACTGTAGCTGAACAGAATCCATCAGCCCAAATTCCGGAACTCCCAAAATCTGACATCCCCTACCCTCTACATCAGAATAGATTCCAAACCTATCCACAGCTGTGGAAGCATCCCACCGCTTATCCCAACCCCATGTCGCCCCTTCTTTTGCTCCAACAAATAAACTGCTTCGCTCTTGTGAATTCACATTTTTAAGAACCACCCAAAACCCAGGAATTCCATCAGCATTGCTTTTTTGATAAAATTCCTTTCCAGCTCCCATCTCTATCATCCCTGTATTAAAAACCGCAGGAGAAGAACCAATTACCCCAAACGAGTTTTCACACTGAACAAAAAACCCTTGAAATGGCGCAACAACAAAATCATCCACATTCACCGGCTGGCCTTCATTGATATACCCCGAAGCGTCGGGATTGTTGGTTCCTAAACCATTGATGATGGTATAGTCCGAGGAAGAAAACCCCCATTGTCCTGAAAACGAACTTTGGTTCCACAAATAAATAGCCCCAATTAAATGATCGGCATTGGCATTCAAAAAAGCTCCCGCATTTATACCCGCCGCATAGGGGTTACCCAATAATGTCCAATATTCATTTTGACCAACCACCCCTTCCCCTACAAGAGGCGTATTACTGGTTACATCTTCCAAGTTTGGAATTCCAACCAAGGAAACGTCACCTCCATTTACACCACTGAATGCTGCTCCTTGCCCGGTTTTCAAAGCTCCCGAAATCCAAGTCCAGCCTGCATCACCTTCCGCTAAATCCTGATATGCATACCGATACACCGCTGGAATTCCGGACAGATCGTGGGATTGAAAAGGGGAAGACCAATAACTGTATTGAGTCCACGGCAAACTCCCTAAGTTCCGGCGTACGCATAATTGCGGTTGGCCTCCAGTGGCATTAACAATGGAACTCCCAGCACTTTTATATACTCCCCATGCTCCTGACTTTCTCCAAACATCCTCGGAGAGTTCATCCACAATAGACCAGGCGCCATTAGGAATAATTAACTTCCCAGACCCTTCGGCGCCATCTTTCAACCAAAGCCGGCCACTTTCTCCTTGCATTAATTGGTTTAGGCTTACTCCTACCCCACCCGAATTGGAAATATGCAAATCACCTTTACAATTTACCTCATCTAGCTCTCCACTTTCCAAAAACACTTCTTGATTTTTTGAAATATCCCAATTCCCTTCGGCCATGCTTGTAAACAGTCGGCCTTTAAATTGCTGACCGAGAAATTGAAAACCGGGACGCAGGATTAATTCCCCGTTACCAAGTTCCGTATACATCGCTACAACTTCTCCTTCCAAACTCAAACTATCGCCCAAAACCACGGTTCCGCCTTCAATACCTATAGAATCGGTAATTGTTAATATGGGAACATCAAAGGAAATTTGTCCGGGGGGAAATAAATTTACCATAGCGCCAGTAGCGGCATTTAGGCTTCCATTCCCCGAAAAAGCCACCTCTCCAAAGGACATCAACTCAGTGAAATGTAACTGAACTGTGTCGTCCACCAAAACACTCCCATTTCCATTCAAAAACTCAATGGATTGAACCGCCAATGAGGACTTAACATCTAAATAACTCCCGAAGTTTTGCAAATTTAATTGGATACGACCTGTTGGGAATTGATGATTAATGGTATCGGTTAAAACGGGATTCCCAGACCCCGAAAAAAGGATTACCCCCGAAAATTCTCCGAGCAAAGAAATGGGAAAATCAACGCCCCCTGCCGACCACTCCAACCGGCCTAACAAATCGATATTTGTACACTGAACAGGGTAACCAGAATTACTTAAAGAAGCGCCAGATGGAATAATTAACTGCCCTTGTAGAAACCAAGGAGCACTTTGAAATAAACTTTGGGCAGGCCTACCCGATCTTTGATAAACAGTAACTAATCCTACCGGAACCGCATCAATTTCCTCGAGAACAAAATCACCGGTATAGGTTCCGTCGGCTTGGTCAGATGAGCCATCCGCTCCTGTTTCTGTTCGCCAATTTCGGGGATCATTCACGGAGAAATTAGCCCCTTCTCCTGACCAAAAAAATACATTTTGGGCTTGCGCATTTGCTACCCACAAAAACAAAACAACAATAAAAAACCGCATATCTTTTATTCTTAGATATGCGGTTGCAATACATTCGGCCTCCCCTACTCTTGGGGTTTTTGGGTATAGTGGGCCATATAATCGTCCCACTTCTTAATCAAGGCAACCATATCTGGCGCCAATTCTGACTCAAAGCTCATTTTTTCTCCAGTTTTAGGATGCTCAAATCCGAGGGACTTGGCGTGCAGTGCTTGCCTTGGCAACATCTTAAACCCGTTGTGTACAAAAGCTTTGTATTTGGCATGGTGCGTTCCAAACAAAACCTTGTCTCCTCCATATACTGGATCTCCAAACAAAGGATGTCCAATAAACCGGAAATGAACCCTGATTTGGTGCGTACGACCAGTTTCGAGCTTACATTCCACCAAGGTTACGTACCCAAACCTTTTTAGCACCTTATAGCGAGTTAAGGCATGCTTTCCTTGATCCCCATCTGGGAAAACGGCACGTACTTTCCTATCCTTCAGGGATCGGCCTATGTTGCCTTCAATTTCACCTTCCTCATCTTTCAGGTTTCCCCAAACTAAGGCATGGTACCTGCGCTCTATGGTTCGGTCGAAAAACTGCCTTCCCAAATGGGTCATAGACTCCAGGGTTTTAGCAATGACCATTAAACCTGTTGTGTCCTTATCGATCCGGTGCACTAGGCCTGGCCTGGAGCTTGGATTCCCCTCTGAAACGGGTAGGTTCTGGCAATGAAAAATCAAGGCATTTACCAAGGTTCCAGAATAATTTCCATGCCCAGGGTGTACCACAAAACCAGCTGGTTTGTTAATCACCATTAAGGAATCATCCTCGTACACAATATCCAATGGAATATCTTCGGGGATGAGTTCGATTTCTTGCATCGGTTCCGACATTACAAGGGCCACAACATCGCCGGGCTTTACTTTGTAATTTACTTTAACCGCTTCACCGTTTACATGAATATTTCCCGTTTTTGCTGCAGCTTGAATCCGGTTTCTTGATGTATTCGGCATTCTGTCAATGAGAAATTTATCTACACGCAACAGTTCTTGTCCTTTATCCACCTCGTATTTGAAGTGTTCATAAAGTTGATTATCTTCTCTAAGTTGCTCCTGGTCCTCCATTAATATAATTGTAATTTCCCTACCCGATTTTCTAATCTCAAAAGGTAAATTCCTTTTGGTAAATCGCGCACATCTCCTTTTCCTACTTCGCCCGAAAACGATTTTAACTGTCTGCCTGAATAATCGAACAGAATAACTTCTCCTGGTGTGGGGTTCCAATGCACAAAGTTGTGTGCTGGATTTGGATAAAACTCAAATCTATTTGGTTCCAATTCACCGATACTTGCAATGCTTTTTTCTGATTTAAAAATGGGCTGAATTTGGGGCATCCCAGCTAAGGAACTATTAACCCAAGCTAATCCAGACAAACTATAAAACAATTCATTATTCTGAATAGTGTTGAGGTCGAAACCGATGCCCAAAGGACGGGAACTCGTTTGAATAACCCCCACAAAAAACGCATTAGATACTACCGCTTCTTCTTCAAAATAATACTCAACAAAGCCATTGTTGCTTTCTGGGCCTACTTTAGGAACGGAAAACCCGTTGTTTTCGGTCAATATTGTATTGGAGTTCAGGTCCTTCCAAGAGGAAAGGATAAAAGACTTCGTATCCAAAGACTCCACGGTTGGATTAAACCGAAACCGAACTCCAACCAGGGTATCTGGTCGCAGGGAGTTAAATTTTAAGGCAATCCGAGCTCCACTTTCGTTAATTCCATAAGCTAACTCTGGAGAACCATCGTCTAGCGCATAATAGTCTGAGAAATCTTGCACAAAACAGCTGGTATCATTGGAAACATGAATATCTGGATTCACCTCATTTTTTCCGCTCAAACACACCTCGAATTTGGGGAACGGGACCGCAATAGAGAGCGGCAACGTATAATTGGGTAAACCGTTTTGCCCACCCACTAGATTATGAAACTCGTATTCCAAGGATTCCAGATCGAGCAAACTAGTGGGGTCTTCATAAGCAAAAACCACACTATTATTCAAGCTTACTTCCACTCCAAATCTCCCTGCTACCAGTAAACTAGAGCTCCGGTTATAAAAATCGAGGCGGAGGGTGTCTCTAAAAATGGAGTTTCCTTGCCCCAGGGAATGTAACCAAGGGATGGCTGTGTATTTCTTTAATAAAGTGGGGGTACTTGGTAATATGGCCAAATCGGACTCAAATTTATCTGCTGCACTCCCGTTTTTCATGAATTGCACATACGTTAGGTTCCAATTATCCAGATTTCCTGTAAGTCCGCCTTTGTTAATCCACCTAAACTGAGTTCCATTGGTAAACCAAACAGGATCTGAAAGCACCACATTTACACGGTC
>JBLHJD010000172.1:0-5057 GCA_047618705.1 Luteibaculaceae bacterium | reverse complement strand
CGGCAGGCCGACATGAAAGACTGGGAAATTCTTTTGTCTGAATCACAAGAACGGATGTTGGTTGTGGTTCACAAAGGGAAAGAACAAATTGTAGAAGACATTTTTGAGAAGTGGGATCTACACGCCGTTCAGATTGGTGAAGTTACAGAAGGTGGTCAGCTGGAGTATTTCATGAATGGAGAGATGGTTGCAACCGTACCAGCAGAACCTTTGGTTTTGGGTGGAGGAGCACCACAGAACGAGCGGGAATATACAGAACCAGCTTATTACCAAGAATATAAGAAATTTAATATCGACCAAGTTGCCGAGCCGAAAGACCTAAAGGCGGTAGCAAAGCAATTGTTAGGATTACCTAACGTAGCGTCGAAACGTTGGATATACGAGCAGTACGATTCTATGGTTGGTACCAAGAACATGAGTACCAATTATGAAACGGATGCAGCTATCGTTAATATAAAAGGGACCGACAAAGCTTTGGCTATGACGGTTGATTGTAATAGCCGCTATGTAAATGCAGACCCACAAGTAGGAACGGCAATTGCGGTAAGTGAAGCAGCCAGAAACATTGTTTGTTCTGGTGGTGTGCCAAGTGCTATTACCAACTGTTTGAACTTTGGTAACCCATACAACCCAGAGTGTTACTGGCAATTTGTAGGAGCTATTAAGGGAATGTCTGAAGCGTGTTTGCGTTTTGAGACTCCAGTAACAGGTGGAAACGTAAGTTTTTACAACCAGACTTCAGTGGATGGAGTAGAAACTCCGGTTTTCCCTACACCTACTATTGGAATGATAGGGGTTTTGGAAGATAAAAATTTAGCCACTTCATTGAGTTTTAAAGGTAAAGGAGATTTAATCTTCTTACTTGGGAAGTCGGTAAATTGTATTTCAAGTTCGGAATACTTAGCCAGCATTGTTGGTGAGAAAAAGAGTAGCGCTCCTTATTTCGATTTGGAAGAAGAGTACGCTATGCAAGACCTAGTAAAGAAACTAATTCGGAAAGATGCCATTAACTCGGCGCACGATTGTGCTGATGGAGGTTTGTTTACATCCCTTTGCGAAAAAGGATTTGCACATGGTTTTGGATTCGATATTGAAATGGATTCTGAAATTAGGAACGATGCATTCTTGTTTGGGGAAGCGCAAGGAAGAGTTGTTGTAACGGTTACTGAGTCTTTCTCTGACGATTTCTTGCAGTTGGTCGAAGGTAGTGGTGTTGAATGTACGTTGCTTGGACATGTAACCAAAGGACGAGTTACTATTGATGGTGACGAATTTGGAGATATTGCTGAGTTCAAGGCTATTTTCGACAATGCCATTGGAAATAAAATGGAAGGGTAGTCTACCCATAATCATATTCAAAAAAGCCCCGATTTATCGGGGCTTTTTTTGTGCTCAATATTTTAGGGGTTTAGTGATTTTCAATGCTGATAATTTATAGGCAGTGATTTATTCTAAATATTTCCGAAAAACAGAAAAATGATATTTCTTTCTGTATATTTGGATTGCGAATGTTTGAAAATACGTATTATAAAATCAGTAATAATGGATTTTAAATCTGTATTTTTATAAAATATAAGAAAATGGATAAGCTAGATCGGATAGATATTAGAATTTTAGACTTATTACAGAACGATGCCCGGTTAACGAACAAACAAATTGCGGAGGAGTTAGGTATGTCCACCACACCTGTTTTTGAGCGAATCAAAAAATTGGAAAAAAAGGGAGTAATTCAAAAGTATGTAGCACTTGTGGATCGGAGGAAAGTGGGGAAAAATTTGCTCGCTTATGGTTCGGTCCGTTTAAAAGAGCATACTCAGACAAGTATTTCAACCTTTGTGGCTCAGGTCAAGGATTTTCCGGAAGTGATAGAATGCATGCATACTACCGGAATGGGAGACTACCTTCTGAAAATTGTGGTGGATGATATGGATGCGTATCACCGATTTGTGATGGATAAATTATCGGCCATAACTGTAATTAGTCATGTTGAAACTTCTTTTGTTCTGGATGAGGTTATTAAAACCACGGCTTTCCCTTTGCTAACCGAAAAAAATGAGCAAGAATGAATCGCGTTTCCCTTGGTGGGAATCATGGATAGAAAAAAAGCACCGCTACGCACAAGCGGATGAGAAATTTTTGGACGAGGATAGATTCCATTCCATTTGTGTGGGAAATGGCCTTCCGGATATTTCTCAACGATCTACGTTTAATTTTCAAAACGCCAAAGACGGAGCCAACCGGTTTTTGGGAAATTCACCCAGTGGTGAAAAACCCTTTGCCCGCATTTACACGCGGCTAGGAAACCCCAACACAGAGTATCTAGAAAAGGTCCTTTTTCAGTTGGAGTGCGACCACATTATCCAAAATGCTTTAGCAGCTGATGATCCGGAACCAACCATAGGTAGTTTGGTGTTTGCCTCTGGTATGGCGGCCATTTCCACCACCATTATGGCTTTCATAAAACCAGGCGATGCCCTCGTGTATGGTAATGTGTACGGTTGCACCGATTCCTTTTTGCGCTACCTCGAATCGCGCTTTGGAATTGAAGCTTTGTTTGTAGATACCACAGACTTGGCAGCCGTAGAAGCCATTTTTGAGAAACACGATAACATTGCTGGTGTACTTTTGGAAAGCCCCGTAAATCCAACCTTGGAAGTTTCTGATATTGAAGCTATTTCCAAAATCACAGAAAAGCACGAAGCAATACTGATGGTGGACAACACCTTCTGCTCCCCCTTTTTACAACAACCGTTCCGTTTGGGAGCCGATATTGTATTCCACTCATTAACGAAATTTATTAATGGTCACTCCACCACCATAGCAGGTGCAGCAATGGGGCCATTCGAGTTTTTTAGCACAGATGTTTTCTTAGCCTACAAAGATTTTGGTCCAACCCCAAGTCCCTTCGATAGTTGGCTAAACAGCTTAAGTGTACAAGATTTAGGTTTGCGGGTAAAATTCCAAAGTGAAACAGCCGATAAGTTGGCTACCTTTTTGGAAGCTCACCCGAAAGTAGCCTCGGTGATTTATCCGGGACTCGAATCTTTTAAAGGGAAAGCTACCGTTGCCAAACAAATGAAAATGGGGGGAAGTCTTATCTCATTTGAACTCAAAGGCGGATTGACTAGTGGCGAAAAACTGATGGATTACTTTGCCCGGCACGATACGCCTATGGAGCTATGTGTAAGTTTAGGTGGATTAATTTCCTACATCCAACACCCCGCAAGTATGACACATAGCGTGGTGCCAGAACAAGCCCGTTGCGAACGCGGAATTACAGATGGCCTTGTAAGATTGAGTGTTGGTGCGGAAGGATTGGGTACTTTGACTAGAGCTTTGGAAGAGGGTTTGTCTTTAATATAGCAGAATTCATACGAATATTGAGAAAGGGAAATCAAGTTGGTTTCCCTTTTTTTTATGCCTAAAAATGGATGATAGGGATAATTTATTCCGTAAGTGTTAACCCTTCATAAGGTTTTGGGCCTTTCTTATTGCTGGCAAGGCAAGTTTGAAGGTGTTTGGGTTCCCCGTATTTTCTAAAAAAAAATAAAGTATTGGATTTTGAAGTATGGCCCCCTTGTGTGTTTTTTTATCTTCTAAAATTGAGGCTTTATCATGATTACAGGTTGGTTGGGGGGTGAGATTTGTAATAAAAGGTGAAATTTTTTAAAGAAACCGATTTTTTTTTAGACATTTAGTCGGCATAAAAAGTAATATCACGACCTAATCGCTTGTAAAATGATAAGATTTCTATTAAAAAACATCTTTGGGTTTATAGGATTAACGCTCCTTGGACTTAATGTTTCAGCTCAAAATTTGGACAGTATCCCAAATGCGCGCGATTGGACTTCAGATATCCTAAAATACCTTAAGCCTGAATATGCCGATTCCATTAATGAAAGAGATAGCCTGATGATTATGGGAACCTTAGCTGGTGGATTAGAACGTTTTTATCCGTCAGGTTCCGTGGCTGATTATGGAAAGGATTTGAACAACCCTTACAGAAGAAATGGGGGAGCCTCTTTTTTTAAAAGTGGTGTAAATGATATATTTAATTGGAGCAATGTTGGCCCAAGTTCTCCTACCTCAACAAGCGATGGGATTGGAAGGATACACCGAATTTTTATTCATCCAAAATATCACTCGGGCAAGCCATTTATTTATGCATGTACGCCGTATGGCGGATTGTGGAAATACAATGGACAAACATGGAGTGTGCTTTCTGAGAATATTAATGCAGATGAATCAAAGAATCTTTTGTATACGGGCGTGTCAGATGTTTTTGTTCACCCTGTAACAGAGTGGCTTTACATAGCTTCTGGTGGAAATGACAATGTGTACGATAATTACAAAGGTAGTTTTGAGTTTAGTCCTGTTTATACGCAGGGTTTATATAGGAGTAAGGATGAGGGGCTTACCTGGGAGAAAATTAATTCAGGAATTGATGCGAATTATAATAATTGGGGTCATTTTGAGCAACTCGTACTTAATCCACACAACTCAGAGGAAGCTTTTGCTATAGGAACCCACGGCGTCCATAGGTGTTCTAACTTAAGCGACCCAATTCCTATTTGGAGTAAAATTTTCACAGGTACTTTTCCTTTGAATTATATGAGCAACGAAATTATCCGTGGGATTGCTTTTCATCCAACCGATCCTAATATTTTTTATGTTTCAGGAAGGAAAATTTACAGAACCTTGGATGGGGGTGTAAATTGGCAAGATTATCAAGAAATCTATCCGGATTTTAAAATTGTGGAACCGGGTGAAAGCCTGATACGGGTAAATATTGATGTTGATCCCGGAGATCCTGATCAATTAGCTGTTTTGGTGGCGTATAGAAACAGTGGTAATAACAAAAGTAAAAAAGGAGGATTTGTTAAAAATGGAATTTGGGGAGAAATGGCATCTGATGATATAAATCTAGCCGGATCTTCTAGGTTGACACCTGTACGATTTAATCCTGGAGGAAACGGTGAATGCTTATTTGGGGATAGATGGATCAATGGTCTTGGTGGAGCAGCTTATCCAGTAAAATGGACTTATCACATGGATGT
>JBLHJD010000171.1:0-5146 GCA_047618705.1 Luteibaculaceae bacterium | reverse complement strand
AATGGTTGATGGTCAATGGTTGATGGTCAATGATTAATGGTCGATGATTAATGGTCGATGGTTAATCAAAAATAAAAATGTTAGGGGTTGTGGTTTAAACACTACTTAAAAGGAAAAAACCACAACCCCAATAAAAAAACCACCCCCACCACCAAACCACCCCCACCACCCCCACTAAAACCAATACCTCACCGTCCCTTTCAAGAAAAAAGGTGTTCCCGGAGTAAAGTGGATTTCTTCCACCGCTTCGGGTTCAAAATCGAGCCGGGTTTTAGTGGCAAATTGGGTTTCGTTCCAGGCAACGTTGAATAGGTTTTGTACCTGAATTCCAAATTCGATGTTGTAGGCGGTAAATCCAAAATTGGCATCGAAAACGTGGTATCCTTCTGCGACAATGGAATTATCTTCATTGGCAGGCCTGTCGACTATCATGCGGTATTTTATTCCAGCAAAAATCCCTTTGGGATGACGAACATCCAGCCCTGCACTAGTGGTGAAATTAGGCGCTAAAGGAATAAAATTGGCTCCTTCAGGTGCTTGTAAGGATCGAGCGTGCGCATAGTTGATGTCTCCATTCAAAAACACATAGTCCAAAACTTGGTACCTCAGGCTTACATCAACCCCTTTGCGTTGACTGCTTCCACTGGCTTCCACCACCCCTTCATCTCCTACAAACACAAACTCCTGGTCCGAATACAAGTACCACAAAGCCATGTTCACAACCATCTTGGAGCTTGGCTTGGCTATAAGCCCCAAATCCGACCCGTAAGCCGCCGGAATAACATCCAATCCATTCCGAGCTACCACCGCGCTGGCGTGGTTGGAATGGAATCCTTTCCCCATTTTAAAATAATACTGCAAATTCTCCGACGACTGATACAGTACATTCAGCTTTGGGCTAATTAAAATTTTGGTTACAACTTCCCTATCGTACGTTTGTTTCAGCTGATTTTCGTACTGAAAATCAAAATAATCGAGGCGAGCTCCCGGGTTGAGGGTCCATTTTCCATGGTCCACAAAAACCGCTGCATGGAAACCAGCGTTGGTTTCGTTGACATCCCCAAGTTGGATGGGCTCTAAGGTCTCTGCTCTATTGCGTGTTCTGGAAAGTTCGTTGCCCGCAATAATATCTTTCCGCAGACTCAGGCCTGCAACCATTTTTCCAGAAAAGGTTCCGGTATCAAATGACCGGATATACTCCCGGTTAATTCCCAAAATCTGCCGTTCCTCCTTTTGCCGAATTTGATCTCCAAACTGCGGGTTATTCCGATAAAAAGTAAAATTAGAGTACAACTCAAAGTTATACCTCGAATAAAATAAGGTGTTCTTAATCAGAGAGTTAGCGTTAATTATTTTGTCGTAACTCAAGGACAAATTAGTTCTGCTTGTTTTGCCTCCTTCCGTATCGTCGATGGCTCCAAACCGGGAAATGAGTCCGGCATCCACCGCTCTTTGTGGAATTTGTCCCGAGGCATCCCAATCGCTGATAAAATGGGAAAACATAAACCCCACTTTGTCTCTGTTCGTTGGCCTAGTTGTAATTTTCCCAAAAATATTGATCCTACTGCGGTGCTGGGGACTCACAAAAGGGCCATGAAATGTGTTAAACTCAGTAGCAAAATAAGCCTTCGTTTTCTCCGAGTTAACCAGATTAAATAAATTAACAATTCGGCGGGCTTTAAACATCCCATATTCTATCTTGGAATAACTGTTTTCAAGGCTTTCCTTGGTTTTGAAGTCGACGTATGCTGCCGTTGCAAAATTTCCTTTATTGGCGTCGTAGGGCCCTTTACCCAAATCAATTTCATCAATGGTTTCTGGAATCAGAAAATGCAAATCGGCATATCCTTGGCCGTGCGCGTGCGAAACCATGTTTACCGGAATACCGTCTGCCGTAATTTGAATGTCGGTTCCATGGTCCAAATCGAATCCACGCAAAAATATTTGCTCTGCTTTACCTCCCCCGGCATGTTGACCTATAAACAACCCGGGAACTTGCCGCAACATATCCTGAGAGGAGTTTACTGGACTGGTTTGCAAATTAATATCTGTCATCACTTTTAACGCATTCACCCTTGACGAAATAAGGATATCATCCCAAGAAATGGAATTCGATTTCATTACAAAAACAAGGGGCTCGCCAAGGACTTCCACTGCAATAATGCGGGTATCGTAGCCAATAAAGGAGAACTGGATAGAATCGCCGAGTTGGGCGTTCTGAAAAACAAAATAACCTGTACTATTCGTCTGCGTATAATCGCCATTGCTTAAATTTAGAATGTTAACCCCTTCAATGGCTTTGGCGTTTTTATCGTCAACCCGACCTTGCAAAAATTGGGCATAACAAGAACCGCTAACCAACACAAAAAGGAGGAACGCACTAATTCTAAGCATCTCTAAAAATTTTTATTTCACCTAGCTAGGCTTACTGATTTAGGATTTCTTCAATTTTCGGTTGAAAATAATTTGGGCCTTTCAACACCTTCCCATCTTCGCGGTAAATCGGTTTTCCATCTTCCCCCAATTTACTCATATTACTCCGTTGGATTTCTTCAAAAACCGATTCAATTTTATCCTGAAATCCATGAGCAAGAGCTGTACCTAAAACAATGTAGAGCATGTCGCCTATGGCATCCGCAATTTCTACTTCATTATTTTCCTTACAGGCATCCAAATATTCGCCGTTTTCTTCGGCCAATAAATTGTGGCGCAAAGCGGCAATTTCAGGGGGTACATTCCCAAATTCTGTTCCCACATCCAGCTTAAAAGCCGTGTGAAAATCGCGGACCATTTCTATCTGTTTTTTCATTCTTTTTTCATTAACAAAATTTAACTGGCGAAAAGCTTTTTAACTTGCGTTAATCTTAACAAATTTGGGGTTCAAAATAAAAACAAATGGAGGTTAAAGCAACTACTGCAGAAGATATTCGTGCACTGAATGAAAAAATTGAAAGAGAAAGTGCTTTTGTAGAATTGATTAAGACAGAAATCGCCAAGAAAATTGTTGGTCAAGATGAGATGGTCGAAAGTCTACTCATTGGCTTACTAGCAGACGGCCACGTGCTTCTTGAGGGTGTTCCTGGATTGGCAAAAACTCTGTCCATCACCAGTTTATCTAAAGCGGTTTCAGCCACTTTTCAACGGATCCAATTTACCCCCGATTTGCTTCCAGCAGATGTGGTAGGAACGGTAATTTACAACCAGAAAAAGGAAGAATTTTCGGTTAAAAAAGGTCCCATTTTCGCCAACTTTATACTGGCCGATGAGATAAATAGGGCTCCAGCAAAGGTGCAAAGTGCATTATTGGAGGCCATGCAAGAGCGCCAAGTGACCATTGGAGATGAAACTTTCCCGATGTCTTTGCCGTTTTTAGTGTTGGCAACCCAAAACCCAGTGGAGCAAGAAGGAACCTACCCATTGCCAGAAGCACAGGTGGATCGTTTTATGCTCAAGGTTGTTTTGGACTACCCGAACAAAGCCAACGAAAAACTGATTATTCGTCAGAATATGAACCCTAATTCTGGACCTAAAATTCAGCCTGTAATTAGCTCTGAAGCTATTTTACAAGCCAGAGAAGTGGTGAGAGAAGTGTATCTGGACGAAAAAATTGAAACCTACATTGTGGATTTAGTGGACGCCACTCGGAATCCACAAAATTATGGTTTGGAAAAGCACCAAAACCTCATTTCATTTGGAGCATCTCCACGGGCATCCATTGCTTTGGCATTGGCTTCTAAAGCCCACGCGTTTTTGAACAAACGAGGATATGTAATTCCAGAAGATGTTAGAGGTGTGGCTTACCGCGTGCTTCGTCACCGAATTGGTCTTTCATTTGAAGCGGAAGCCGAGGACATTACCTCAGAACAAATTATTCGCGATTTATTGAATACTGTAGCTATCCCTTAAGTAAAAAATTATGTTTCAAAGCACGGCTGAATTATTAAAGGAGGTACGTAAGATTGAAATAAAAACCAAGGGATTAAGTCGACAAATCTTTACTGGTTCTTACCACTCTGCGTTTAAAGGAAGAGGTATGGCCTTTAGTGAAGTAAGGGAATACCAAATTGGTGATGAAATTAGGACCATTGACTGGAATGTAACCGCCCGACTTGGAAAACCGTACATCAAGGTTTTTGAGGAAGAGCGGGAGTTAACTGTGATGCTCTTGGTGGATGTAAGTGCCTCTGATAACTTCGGGACTCAAAGGCGTCTGAAAAAGAAATTGATAACCGAGTTGTGTGCGGTATTGGCTTTTAGTGCCACCCAAAACAACGATAAAACGGGAGTCATCTTTTTCTCGGATCACATCGAAAAGTACATTCCACCTAAGAAGGGGAAATCGCACACGCTCCGGATTATTCGGGAGTTGTTGGATTTTGAACCGAAGGGAACTGGAACCGACCTCAAGGGAGCCCTCAAATATTTGACTCAAGTGGTGAAAAAGCGCTGCATTGCCTTTGCTATTTCAGATTTCATGGCACCCGACTACGACCGCGAGTTGCGCCTAGCCGGAAAAAAGCACGATTTGTTGGCCATGCGGATTTACGATCCCAAAGAAATGGAATTGCCTAAAATTGGCTTGGTTCAATTTAAGGACCCCGAAACAGGTGAACTTCTTTGGGTAAATACCAACCGGCCCTCTGTGCGTAAGAAGTACGCCAAAGCCATGCAAAATTTTGTGGAAAGCACCGAGGAACGCTGTAAAAAAGCGGGCGTGCAAATTGGCCACTTTGAGACCAGTGATAGTTATGTACAACCTTTGACCAAACTGTTTAAACGAAAAGGTTAAAATGACTCAAATTCGAATTTTATTGCTGCTTTTGATTCTTCCGTGTGTTGGATGGGGACAAAGCAATTTCAAAATAAGTAACGATAGCATCCTAATTGGGGGCCAGCTCTTGGTGCAAAATGAAATTCCGTTTTCACAAGGCATCCTTCCCGAGCAAGTGTATGCATTTTTGGATTCCATTGAAGCTGGATTCCAGGATCCTTTTGAGGTGATTAAAAGCAAGGAACTGGACACCATTACTGGACCTACTGGAAAAAAATTGGTGAAGGAGTGGCAGTTAACCTCCTTTGATACCTTGGGTGGATTATTACTGGACACAACCAAGGGATTCCCTGCTTTGTTTATTACGGTAGGCCC
>JBLHJD010000170.1:0-5218 GCA_047618705.1 Luteibaculaceae bacterium | reverse complement strand
CTCTCTCAATCTCGCCGTTGTGGCATGCTTTATCGTTCTAAAGCGGCTGCAAATGTAGAACACTTTTCCATTCCCACAAGTACTAACCCATTCTTTTTTGAGAGCATTCATCCAAGTCTTTCTCAACCACCATACTGCCAGTCAGTTAAGCTTCAAAAAAAATTACACAATGATCTTATTACTCAAATCCTTCTTCACTAATTGGATCGCATCCTTAATAGGATTGCTCTTTAACGAGCGCATAGTTTCGAACAAATGACCACTGAACTCCATCACCGAAGCTTCCTCCCCTGCTTGGATTGAAGCGTGCTGAATAATACGAACACACTCCTCCTTGGCAAATACAATCAGATTCCATGCCCCGTCCGACACATATAACTGCTGACTTAAGTTGTGCTCGAACTCATCCCGTATCCCTTTCACCATTTCAGCCTGGAGCATCTTCGCATTCATCCCATTCCTGTTAAACCGGATTACCATACTCTTAAAGTCCATGCGCTCCAAAAAAATCAAAACCCGCTCATACGCTTGTAATCGCATTGGGAAGGTGTGCTTTTGCGCATCGCGTATTAAGGTATACTGTTCTTCCCTCCGCTTTAACTTCCCCCAAAACTTCATCCACCTATCCACAATCAAAAACAAAGCTCCCATTACCAAGAGCACACCTACTAATACTATAAAGTCTTCCATACCCACAAATTTGCGCCGAAATATACCAAAGATTCGTTCTCCATATAGGCTTTTCATTAGATTTGCCCATTAGGAATACGACTACTTCATGGATACATCGATATTATTGAGCCGAGTTCAAGAATCGGCAACCTTAAAAATGACCCGGATAGCACGGGAGTTAAAGGAAGAAGGCAAAGACGTAATATCCCTTTCCATTGGCGAGCCCGACTTCAATACTCCAGAACCGATTAAAGCAGCAGCCAAGTTGGCCATGGATAACAACATTACCAAGTATCCACCTGTTAACGGTTTCCCTGCTTTGCGGAAGGCTGTCGCCAATAAACTACTCAAGGAAAACGGAGCCGAATACCACCCCGACCAAATTGTGGTGTCAACTGGAGCCAAACAAAGTCTTATTAATATAGTACTTAGTATAGTGAACCCTGGAGATGAAGTTATCCTTCCAACTCCGTATTGGGTCAGCTATCCAGAAATGGTGCATGTAGCAGATGGGAAGGTGGTAGAAATACCCACCGACATTCATTCTGGCTTTAAAGTAAGTGCTGAGCAGTTACAACTGGCCATTACTCCAAAAACCAAACTGATCATTATTAGTTCTCCTTCCAACCCCACGGGTGCCATGTATACCCCAGAGGAAATGGCGTCCATTGCAGCAGTGGTAGCTCAACATCCGCACGTGTGTTTGGTGAGCGATGAGATCTATGAATACATTACGTACGGAAAACCATTTGTGAGTTTTGGAACTTTTCCTGCTATTAAAGACCAACTAGTCATTGTAAATGGTGTATCCAAAGGATTTGCCATGACCGGTTGGCGGCTTGGATTTTGTGCTGCTCCGATGGCATTGGCCAAAGCCATGACAAAAATACAAGGCCAATTTACTTCTGGCGCTTCGTCCATTTCCCAAATGGCTGCGCAAAAAGCCTTCGAAATGGGTAAAGAAGAGGTCCGTTTTATGGTGGATAAGTTCCAAGAACGCCGCGATTTTCTAGTAGCGGCGTTGAACGAAATTCCAGGAATGAAATGCCTTGTCCCAGATGGTGCCTTTTATGTATATCCCAATGTGGAGGATCTTTTGGGCAAAACCTACACGGGAGATGTGGTGAATACGGACGAGGAACTTTGTATGTACCTATTAAAGGTAGCCTTGGTTGCCCTGGTTCCTGGAAGTGCTTTTGGAACACCTGGATATTTGCGTCTATCCTACGCCACAGATCTGGATACCCTTAAAATTGCAATCCAAAACATCAAATCGGCTTTGGCATGAAAAACTGGAACGACATCATAGACGGGTTTAAAAACCTAAAAGCCATGGTTATTGGAGATGTGATGGTGGATGCATATGTGTGGGGAAAAACCAATCGGATATCACCAGAAGCACCGGTACCTGTGGTGCAAATTACAGAACGCGATTGGCGTTTAGGTGGTGCCGCTAACGTAGCCAAAAACTTGGTTACCCTAGGAGCCCAAACCCAATTGATAGGCTTGGCCGGAAAGGATGAATCTGCCAAGCGGATTGAAGACTTAGCCAAAAACCAAAATATTGATTGTGCTTTATACCAAACGTCGGAGAAACCCACAACGGTAAAAACACGCATCATAGCACAAGACCAGCACTTACTGAGGATTGATGCCGAGGATGAGGGAACATTATCCGAAAGTGAAAACGATATTTTCATTGGGTTTGTCCTGCAGCAAATGGAAAAGAACATTCCGGATGTGGTGATATTTGAAGATTACGACAAAGGAACCCTCTCCACCAAGCTGATTTCTGCGGTTACCGCGTTTTGTATTCAGCATGGAATTAAAACCTGCGTGGACCCTAAAAAACGAAACTTCTTATCCTACCACAAGGTGGACTTGTTTAAACCCAACCTGAAGGAATGCCGAGAAGGCCTCAACATGCATATTAACCCAAAAGTGGATACCGATTTACACCGGGCACATGAGGTGCTACATAAAAGCTTGAAACATTCCAATACACTTATTACACTAAGCGAACATGGCGTATTTTACCAGAACCAAGGAACGGCGGGTATTATTCCAGCCTTTGACCGGAAAATAATTGATGTTTCTGGGGCTGGTGATACGGTAATCAGTGTTGCTGCTTTGGCTTTGGCCCAAAACTGTCCATTAAAGGATATTGCCTTAATCTCCAATTTAGCGGGAGGTTTGGTTTGTGAGCACATCGGAGTTGTTTCTATAGAACCAAACTGGTTAAAAAAGGAACTGCAACATGCCGTTTAAAGAAAGTGTAAATGCATTTCGGGAAAAGGTAAACCTGAAAATCTACGGAGGGAAATCACTTACCCTGCGGGTATTCAGAATACTCAGCACCCTTTTTTCGCTTTCAGCTTTAGGGGTTGCATTGTATTATTACGGCTACCCTCAGACCATGGAAACCAAAGAAATGGTTTTCGATTTTTTCCGGAGTTTCTTCGTCTTCTACATCCTCCACTTTGCCGTTCGGTATTTTTTCGATTTTCATCCAAGCCTCTTTTTCAAAGATCATTGGCTCGAAACCGTCCTAACAGGTATTCTTCTTATTGAAGGATTATCGGATTTGTTAACCGGAGAGCTTTTTATCTCAGCCCTGTTTAAGAATTTGGGGATATACAGTTTTTCTGATTTAACAGCCGTTGGAGTTATTCTGTACATCCTAGTTGGGGTACTCTTCGATTTCACACATAGCACTAGGACCTTTATTCAACGCAAAAAGCTCCACCCTGCCACTATTTTCATTTCCATTTTTGTGACCATTATCTTATTGGGTACCGGAATGCTTATACTTCCGGAAATGACGGTTGACGGTTTGGGGATGAACTTTCTGGATGCCCTTTTCACAAGCACCTCTGCAACCTGTGTTACGGGGCTCATTGTGGAGGACACCGCAACCTTCTTTACCTTTAAAGGACAGTTGGTGATTTTGTCGCTCATTAAATTGGGTGGTCTAAACATCATTTCCTTTGCTGCCTTTATGGCCCTTTTTATAAAACTCGGAATAGGTGTAAAGCAACACGAGCTCATTGAGAATTTCATGAACAAACAAAGCATCCTAAGTAACGACGGTTTGTTTGGTCGGATTTTCTTCTTGGCCTTGTCCATTGAAATTTTAGGATCCATTGGGATTTTTGCTCTGTGGCCAGACACCATTCCGTTCGAAAACCTAGGGGAGAAAATATTCCACAGCGTATTCCATTCCGTTAGCGCATTTAACAATGCAGGTTTTTCATTGTTTACAGAAAACCTAGCCATTGAAGAAGCACAAAAGTCCTTTCCCCTATTTGCACTTATTGGTTTGCTCATTGTTGTTGGTGGACTTGGAATGACCGCTTTGCGCGACATGTTCAGTTTTGCTTTGTTGCGAGAGCGCCTATCGAAACCATGGAAGACGTATACCATTAGTACCAAAATTGCATTGTACACGTCCATTGGTCTTACCATTGCCGGACTCATTGTTTTTCTAGGTCTGGAACACAACAACACGTTGGACAAATACGACTGGACCGGTAAAACCATCCATGCCCTCTTTTCAAGTATCACCGTGCGGACTGCTGGGTTTAACACCATCAATTTTGGTGAGTTATCCATGGCCACCTTATTATTTGTGATGTTGCTTATGTTCATTGGTGCCTCACCAGGGTCAACGGGAGGTGGAATAAAAACAACCACTTTTTTTGTGATCATTAGTTCCACCATTGCCACCCTCCAAGGAAAGAAGAACATTGAGTTTTCCAAACGATCTATCCCGTCTGACTTAGTGTACAAGGCTTTTTCTGTTTTAGTCTTTTCCTTAGCTGGGATAATGATAGGAACCTTCACGCTTTCCATAACCGAGGCCCACATACTGGCAGAACAAGGTCGCGGATTAATTGACTTACTCTTCGAGGAAATCTCAGCTTTTTCTACCGTGGGACTGTCCATGGGAATAACAGAAAGCCTTTCTAATCCCGGAAAACTTGTGATAATTTTATCGATGTTTGTCGGCCGTATTGGAACCTTAACTTTGGGCTTTGCTTTGGCTAGAAATTTATCCGACTTAAAATACAAATACCCCAATGCCCATTTAATGGTGGGTTAAAACATTATTATGACGTTAAAACCATACAACACCAATCAATCCAAAAAGGAAGAAGTAGCCCAGATGTTCAATAACATTGCGCACCGATACGACTTTCTTAACCATCTATTTTCTCTGGGAATAGATAAGATTTGGCGCAAAAAAGCCATCCGGATTTTGGGGGAAGTGAAGCCAAAAAAAATCATTGATCTGGCAACAGGTACGGGAGATTTAGCCTTTACGGCATTGCGTTTAAGTCCTGATCATATTTCCGGGGTGGATATCTCGCAAGGAATGTTGGATATCGGAAAAAAAAAGGCAGCCAAACGTGGGGTTTCAGATAAGGTATCTTTTACCCTAGGTGACTCAGAAGACATTCCATTTGAATCGGAATCGTTTGAGGGAGCTATGGTCGCTTTTGGGGTACGGAATTTTGAACATTTGGATAAAGGACTGGAAGAAATA
>JBLHJD010000169.1:0-5238 GCA_047618705.1 Luteibaculaceae bacterium | reverse complement strand
GAAAAAGTGCCCGTGGGGAAGGATCAAAAACAGCATTTAGAAATTGCGCGCGACATCGCTTCTAAAATCAACAATCACTACCAGTCCGATATTTTTGTTCTTCCAGAATCGGTGATCGATGAATCGGTTATGACCATTCCGGGAACCGACGGCCGTAAAATGAGCAAGAGTTACAACAACGCTCTAAACATCTTTTTGCCAGAGAAAAAATTGCGCAAACAAGTAATGGGAATTGTAACGGATGCAAAAACCTTGGAAGAACCTAAGGATCCGGAAACCTGTAATGTGTTTTCTATTTACTCGAAAGTGGGAACGCCGGAACAAATAGACGAATTGCGCGGGAATTATTTGGCCGGAAACTTCGGATATGGGCACGCAAAACAAGCTTTGTTTGAGGTCTTACGCGATAATTTTGTGGATCAGCGTGCGGCCTTTACAGAATACATCGAAAATGGGGCTTTAATTGAGCAGAAACTGGCAATTGGTGCTGAAAAAGCAAGAGCAACGGCTTCCCAGGTATTGGCTCGGGTGAAGGAAAAAATGGGATTTTAGTTTTTCCAGTCTTTTTGCAAGGCAATAAGTAGGTCTGAGGCAGAAGAGTAAACGCCATCTGCAATACCAAATTCTTTTTTCTGAAGGTGGTGCGAAGCCGGTATAGCTATGCAAGCCATCTTTGCCGCTTTTGCAGCAATAACACCATTAACACTATCCTCCAACACTAAACAATCCAAATAATCCATTTGGAGTGCATCTGCTGTTTTAATAAACACGGATGGGTGTGGTTTTCCAAATTCCTCAAATTCGGCCGATCTGATTTCCCGCATAAATGGTGCAAGGTTCAGCTTTTCCACCACCGGATTAATGATGCGCATGGGAGAGGATGAAGCTAATGCCATTGGAATTTTCCTTTCCATTAAAAAAGCCATTAAATCCATTACACCAGGAAGTGCTTTTCCTTTGGCTTCAATTTCACGGCACAAACAATCTAATATTGCGTTTACAGCATCGGTGGTGGAACCATGACTTCTTGGGCGTCTTTTTTCCCAATATTCCACTACCTCATCTATTCGCCAACCCATGGTAAGTTCACATTCTTCCTCGGTTATAGTCACGCCATATTCCTTAAATCCTTCAATTTCGGCAATGCGCCAAAGGGGTTCGGAATCGATGATGAGGCCGTCCATATCGAAGATGACACATGTGGGTTTTGGAATCAAAATAATACGCCTTGTTTAAATGGATGCTCTAGTTCTACGAGGTGTTTTTTGCGGTAAAGTCCCCAGCGGTAGTTGGTTAAATTTCCATTTTTTCCTACAATCCGGTGACAAGGGATAAGGATGGGGATGGGGTTTCGGGAAATGCTGGGAGTTATGGAGCGAATGATGCGGGCATCACCAAATTGCCGTGCAATTTTTAGAGCTGTAGTGGTGCGTCCGTATGGGACAGCTCTTAACGACTCCCAAACATGCTCTTGAAACTCGGTTCCATTGTATTTTAATGGGACGTCAAAACGCAACAATCGGCCATCAAAATACGCGGTAATCTGGTCGCGTGTTTCCTTAGTAACATGTAGCTCGGGTGGATTAGGACTCACCTCCTCCAAATTGTCCAAAAACGTGATTTCGTGAATGCCGGAAAGGGATGCTTTTATTTCAATAACCCCAATAGGAGTTCTCATCCGGAATTTTTCTTCTATGTCCATTGCCAAATCTATAACCGGCGGCAAAGTACGGTAAAATTGGGGAGACCAATGAAAGTGGAGACAGGAATGAAATTCCAAGATCTATGTGCCATTTTTTGTGCCAGTATCTCCGGGCATAATTGATGGTTGGGAAAAGCCCGACGGGTGTGGAAATAAACATTACATCCAACAAAGTCCCCCTGTTGTGCTTGCGCATGGAGTAATACGAATACCGAAAAATCCCCTGCTTGGATAAAATAAACTCATCCTCGTTGTCTAAATTAGGAAGGGTAATAAAACCACCAGCAAAAGTATGGCTGCGGAAATGGTTACCTGTGGAGTATCCGATTTGTGCAATGGCAATTCCGGGAAATGAAAAGCGCGGGAAATATAAATTGAAGTAAGAAACACTGAGTCCAAGGTGCCCGTTTTTTCCTATGGTTTGGGGAAAGATATACCCGAAATTAAGGCCGTAAATGGGGATTCCCTGTATGCCCAAAAAACTGCTTCCACCACCAACCCAGAAGTACTCATCCTGATAAGTTACTTGGGGCGCAGCAAAATAGGACCCAACAGAAACCTCGACGGATTTTGATCCCGGAATAAATGAATGGCCTATGCCCGTTTTCTGAGCCGCTGGATAATTCTTGGGGTCATTAAGCAAAGGGTTTACTTTTTTGATTTGAGCGTTCCTTAAACTGTACTCCACACCAACTAAGGATTTAAAGTGTTGGTTAGAATCGGTTTTATGGATGAACTTAGCCAAGTAGGGTTTGGATCGAATGGTGGTGTGCACAAAAACCAACTCCCCACTCACCTGGGCCACCCCATTTAAGCACAAAAACAACAAGCCCAATCCAAGGTAGATTGGGCTTGTTCTGATGCTATTACTCAGCGTATTTTTTGCTGAATTTCTCATATAAATCTTTCTGTCTGTTTCCAATATCAATGTGTCGTCCGTCAATAAAAGCATGTTCCAAACTGTTGGTTAACATGTCCAATGCATCTCCATTCGAAATAAACAAAGTGGCGGATTTCCCTATCTCCAAGCTACCATATTTTTCCTGAATTCCCAGAATTTTGGCTGGGGTGTAAGTAAGTGCCTTTACGGCTAACTCATAATCGAGCCCAAAAGCAACAGCGGTTCCACCATAACTTGGCAAATTTCGGGTTTGCATTTGCTCCATGTCTCCAGCATTTTGGAACGCAAACTCTACGCCAAGTGCACTCAATTTAGCAGGTAATTCAAATGGTTTGTGGATGTTCCCGTCTTTGTGAATCGGTAAGTCGTGGACTCTGCGCAATAAAACGGCTACCTGGCTTTCCACCAAAGCATCACTAACCAAGTCGGCTTCATATCCGCCCACAATGACCATTTTTTCAATGCCCAACTCATTTTTTAGAATAAGTGCATCCCTAATCTCTTTTGCTGCATTGCAATGAATATAGAGGGTTTGAGAACCTTTAAAAATCCATTGCATGGCTTCCATGCGTAAATCCGACCCTTTGCCTTTATAGGTTTTGGCATTTTGTAACATGGTTGTCAAGGCTTCTTTCTGCTCTCCATATTTTTTACTAACCTCAATGGGTCCTGGCTCTGCCCACCAACCGCTTTGTTTGTATTTACTGGGCCAGTTGAGGTGCAGACCTTCATCCAAGGCAATTACCGCATCTTCCCAATTCCAAGCGTCGAGCTGAACCACAGTAGAACTACCGGATATCCAGCCACCACGCGGGGTAATTTGTGCGATAAGGACACCATTGCTACGTACGGTTTCCGTGACCCTACTTTCCGGGTTGTAAGCAATAATGGACCGAACGTGCGGATTAAAACTACCGGTTTCACGCTGATCTTGGGAAGCTCTAACAGCTCCAATTTCGGCAATTCCGAGTGTGGAGTTGGGTGCAATAAACCCGGGGTAAATATGTTTTCCCTGTGCCTCTATCCGCCGATCACAATCACTGAGATCTGTCTCTGTTCCAAGGGAAGCAATTTTCCCGTCCTGAATTACAAGGACACCTTCCTCTAGGCTGGTTCCATTTCCCAGGTGGAAAGTACCGCCAGTAATACATACCTTATCTGTGTTAGTAGCCGCTGGTGTTCGCTGACCAAAGGCCGTTCCACTGATTATGAGGGGTAAAATAAAAAGTAAGTTCTTCATAATTAAGGTTCTAAAGTTTCACAGTGATAATGCTTCTCCCGTTCCGTTTTAATGGCCTGGGTAGGTTCCCCTTTTGCTTTAGCCCCTAGCATTTTTTGAATGATTTCGTTTTTTTCTGCAGCCAATTGTTCTTGCTGAAGTCCGTATAGGTCGAGGTCGAATAGTTTCTGACCATCTACAAAAGTTTTGCTTGCTTTGGCATACACAGATAATGGATTAGCAGTCCACAAAACAAGGTCGGCATCTTTCCCCACTTTTACACTTCCCATGCGCTTGTCTAGATGCAACATCTTTGCCGGATTCAGCGTTACAAACTTCAGGGCTTCATCCATTCCCACGTTACCATATTTAACCGCTTTTCCGGCTTCTTGGTTTAGGCGCCTACCCATTTCAGCATCATCCGAGTTAAAGCCAGTTAGGACCCCTTGTTCGTGCATGATGGCTCCGTTGTATGGAATGGCGTCATTGACTTCGAATTTATAAGCCCACCAGTCAGAAAAAGTGGAGCCAGCTGCTCCGTGTTCTTTCATTTTGTCGGCCACTTTATATCCTTCCAAAATGTGAGTAAAAGTGTTAATGCGGAAGTTAAATCGCTCAGCCACCTTCATCAACATGTTAATTTCGGATTGCACATAACTGTGGCAGCTCACAAAACGTTTTCCACGAACTATTTCTAGGACAATTTCCAGCTCGTAATCTTTCCGGGGTTTTGCACGTGTTGCTTTTTCCCATGGGGGTAAATTACTGTACCGTTTGTGTTGTTTCTCGTAGTCCAATGCAGCAGTAAAGGCATCCGCAAATACTTGTTCTACTCCCATTCGGGTTTGTGGAAACCGAACGGTGTTGTACCTACCCCAGTTGCTCTGCTTTACATTTTCTCCCAAGGCAAATTTTATGAAGCCATCAGCTCCTTTTATCTTCATTTGATCCGCGCTTTGTCCATACCGCAACTTGATTAATGCACTTTGCCCTCCAATTGGGTTGGCAGAACCATGCAATAGTTGAGCGGCAGTAACTCCTCCAGCCAACTGGCGGAAAATATTTACATCTTCGGCATTAACTACATCTCCTATGCTTACCTCGGCACTTACCGCCTGGCCACCTTCGTTCACTCCTTTGGAAATTGCAATGTGGCTGTGCTCATCCACGATTCCAGCCGTAAGGTGCATTCCTGTAGCATCTATTTCAACTGCTCCACGGCGCCCCAAATTGTTGCCTATTTCCGCGATTTTTCCGCCACTGATACGCACGTCTGTATTTTCCAGTACTCCAGATGCTTCGTTGGTCCAGACCGTCGCATTTTTGAGGAGATAACTATTGGTGTTGTCTTTACCTAAAACAAAAGGCAAGGTTTGAGTTTTTGGGAAATCTTTTTTGTCTTTAACCGTGTCTTCA
>JBLHJD010000168.1:0-5242 GCA_047618705.1 Luteibaculaceae bacterium | reverse complement strand
AAATTGGCGAGCTCGTGGTTTATTTATCCAGCGAAGGCGTTGATGCAGAAAGGCCCGTATGCTCGATTTCCCGGAGGTAGATAACCACAGTTTGGGAGAGGGGATACTTTGGATGTCCAATGAATTCCGGTGAGCTAGGTGCAGTAAGTCCATGTCGTCACCACTGGCATGCTCTAGAAACCAGTCTTTTTGTTGTTCTGCTTGGTGCGCAAGTGATTTGGAATAAAGCAGGTAAGCTCCACTACAACTGGTAGGAAGGTGGGACGAATTTATGCCAAGTCCAATAAGAACCAAACTTAGGTGTTCTATGAAATCAAAGCTTCCCCACCAGGCCTTGTTGTCCGTGTAGAGGGGAAGGATATTTAGGTCGGCCCACCGAAATTGGGTTAATTCGGAGAGGGTATGGATTTGGAGTAACACGTCATCATCGAGTTGCAAATAATAAGGAGCCTCGGCTGATTTCCATAACTGCAATAGGAGGTGTTTTTTATTTCCTAGAAAGTTTAATTCGGGTGCAAACAAGAACTGAAAAGGGGGTGTTTTGGAAATGAGCGGCGCAGCACTGGCCACAAAAAAGGGGATTCCAATGGATTTTAGTAAATCTGCGTTTTTTTGGATGACCTCCAAGTTGGGGTCTCGGCTTGCGGTAATTACGACGAAGTCTTTGTTAGGTACCTGAGCGAATGGTGCCGACTTAAGCCTTGGCAGAATCCAAATCCACAGCACGACTAAGCCGATTCCGGAAAGACCAATCAAAATGTCGGATGAGGTAATAAAGTCCAAAGAGGGCAGGGAATAATAAATTAATACACCACAATAATACGGAAGCGCTTAATACCGTGCTTGTTTCTATTTCAGGAAAGAGGAAAAGGGCTAAGTTTTCTCGAATAAAAAGGTTGCCAATGGGTCCCCATCCTACCACGGTTAGGCTGCCCAAAAATTGAAAGACCCGCTGAAAAGGAATATTGGGAATAAGAATAAACCACTGGGTGGCAAAAACCAAAATGCGCAATAGCGTTAAGCCAAAAAGGGTAACGTGCTGTTTACTTTGTTTTTTTGCGATAGGAAGGAGCATACCCAATTGAAAAGCATTTGGGCCAATGGAAGAAAGGAGGCCCAAGCCAACCAAGCAAAACGTGTTCATAGCACTGCAGAGCAATGAAGCCTTGAGTAATTTTTGTTTTTCCTTGGCTCCTTTTTCAAAAGCTATCCTGCCCAAAAACTGACCCATTCTACCTGGGCTAACAAAAGAAATAAACTGGCCAGCCATTACTTCTCGCCAATTTGGAATAAATCCCCGATTTTTACCACCGAAGATGTTTTTAGCTACCTTCCAGCGCAATGTTTCGAGCCAAAAATTGGGAAGCATTAACACGAGAACAAGCAAAATGGGGAGGAATTGAATGTTCCATTGCAGCGGTGTCGGGCCAGAAACCCGTTCACTCCAATTCCAAGCCAAAAGAAAAGCACCAAATAAAAGTGCAATCCACCTGAGATTCCCGAGTTTATTTAAATATTTGTATTGATGAATCCGCAAACTGAACGTATCATTTTAGGTATTGACCCAGGGACCACCGTTATGGGGTATGGGGTGATAAAAGTACAAAAGGATCAACTTACCATGTTAACCTGTGGTGTAATCCAATTGCATAAGTATACGGATTACGTGGTAAAGCTAAAGCGAATATTCGATAGAACACTTTCCCTCATTGAAGAATTTCATCCAGATGAAATGGCCATTGAGGCACAATTCTTTGGGAAAAACGTCCAAAGTATGCTCAAATTGGGCCGGGCCCAAGGGGTTTCTATTGCTGCAGCCCTTTCTCGGGATTTGTCGGTGGAAGAATACCAGCCGCGGAAAGTGAAACAATCGGTGTGTGGAAACGGGAACGCGAGTAAGGAGCAAGTGGCGGCCATGATTCAAACCCTACTCAAGTTAAAAGAAATTCCAAAAGAGTTGGATGCCACGGATGGTTTAGCCATTGCCATTTGCCATTATTTCCAGACGAGGATGGCCGGAACGGCAACCCAAGGAAAGTCATGGAAAGCCTTTATTAACAGTAATCCGGGGCGGGTGCGAAAACCATAAATTATAAATCATGAAAGTCGCTTTAACTACTTTTTTGATGAGCGTCGCTTTTTGGGGAAGTTGCCAAGAAGAGCCTTTAAATGCAAACGTAAACTTGGGCGTTGGTTTTGGCTTAGTTTCCGGATGGGATGTGGAAGGATTTGGAAATCAAGTAGTACTGGAGTATCAAAAACCATTGGGGAAATATACGGCATGGGGCTCAGAGTTGCGTTTCGGTAATTATTCTTCCATGGGTATTTCTGATGCTCCTGACACCCGGTTTACTGCCTGCCGTTTTGGGTTGCAAGGCAAGGGGCAATTACCCTTTGGGCCTTGGTCAGTGGCAGCAGAAATGGGTTTTATTTTTTCTGCTTTACGGGGGTTAAAAGGTGGAGGAGAGGCCAGTATCCCTATGCATCACACTCAGGAGTATTTTATGAGTGCTAGCGGAGAAGTTTGGTTTCAGAAAAAGGGAAAAAAGGGGTATATCGTAGGCGTAAGCCCTTTCCAGATTTCAGTGGGCTTACAGGAACAATTGGGGTTTCACCTCGGGTTTAGAGTGGGGATTCCCCTTAATCCAAATCGGCAATAAGCTGGATGCAATTGGCTAATTCGGCTACCGGATCGTCCTGGAACCAAATGTGGCCGAGCAAACCAACACCTTGAAATCCAGCATCTTTAATAACTTTAAACTGATCGGGACAAACCCCGCCTAAAGCAATTGCTGGTGTGTCTGGATCCTCTTCAATAGCGAGTTGCCATTGTTTTAACTTGTGATCCGGGAAGTGGTTTTCCTTGGAAATGCTAGGAAAAATTGGGGAACAAAAAACATAATCTAACAAAAACCAATCGATGGATTCTGGGAAATGAAAGCTGGAGGAAATGCTTCCGGGGTAATTTTTTTCGAAGGCCTGTTCACCAAGTCGATAGAGCTCTGGGTAATGAATTCCTCCAAGTTGGAGCGTGTTAGCTAATTGGTAGTGATAATGCAGGACTACCTTGTTTAGTGTAGTCTCATCAAGTTCATTTAAAAACGCACGGGTATCTGCTTCGTTTAACTCCGGAAAACGAACATGAATTTTAAAAACAGAACTCAAGGCCATGGCATTGAGTTGCTTGGCTAGTTCGGGTCTAGGAGATTCGGGTGTAATTACAATTACTTTCATTTTATTAGCCAAAAGGTGTTTAGTTGGTCTGGGTTTTCTTCGAGATGGTTGCCAATTACCACGGTATTGGCGCCGGCATCCCAAGCTGCTTTTGCCTGCTCAGGAGTTTTTATTCCACCTCCAACAAATACATGCATTTCCGGGCACAGCTTTTTAGCTTGCCGAATTAAGGTGGGGTTTACCGGTTCCACAGCTCCGCTACCTGCTTCCAAGTATATGGATTGTTTTCCAAGTTGCTTGGATAATAAAAACAAAGAGGCCGAATGGTCATTAGCCATATTATGGATAGGCTTAGTTTGGGTTATTTTTTGCGTGGTGCTGGTGTGGCCTCCGTCGACTAGTAAATAACTAGTTGGATGAGTGGTGAGTTGGAGTTCGTTAATTTGCAGAGCGGCTTTCCGCTGTTCTTCCCCCAAAAATTGAGCGTTGTTACCCGAAAGAAGATTGAGAATGAGCACGCCATCTGCCTTTTTGCAAATTTGGGTATGATTCCCCGGGAACAAATACACGGGTATAGGAAGAGAAAAAAGGTGATGCAATTCTGAATCCCAATTGGATCCGTTGGCTCCACTGCCACCTACTAATATCATATCTGTTTTGCCAATAAACCCTTCCGGATGCACAGGTGGTTTTTCGGGGTCTACCAAAACAGCTAATGTTTTGGTATTGGGAGAGAAAATCATAGTGCCACGGAAATTACATGATCTCGGAGGGTGAGGAATTGACATTGCATGGCTTCCCCTTTTATGGTTCCAGTAATGTTGCCTGCCTTTGTACCCGTGTAGGACTTTATGCAAATATCTTTAGCAAAATCCACGCTGTGTTGTTGTTTTTTAAACAGCGCTTCTTTGCAGGTCCAAAGGAGCAGTTTTTCGAAGGGTAGAGTAAACAATTCCTTTTCTTTGGGATGGCTAAATCGTTTCCAGACCTTGCTGATTTCTGGTCTGCTTTTTTCAATATCTAAACCCAAAGGTTTGTTGGAAATGCCTAAGGCTGTATAGTCGTTGGTGTGCGATAGGCTCAGGTGTTTTCCAGAGTTGCTTGGTTGAAAGGCACCAAATTCATTTTTACTCAAGTTTTCATTCGGGAATAGAGAAAACAAAAGGCTGCGGGAGTTGATGTAGATGATTTTTCTTTTTTCGTTCTGAATTTCTTGAAAAATAGAATCATCGTCAAAGCGTTTCTTATACCTATTATATAAGGTGTCTGTTTTCACTTCGTTTTCCCAGATAAATATTTGGGCGTTTTCCACCTCTGTTTTATATAATAATCCCACGTCTAATCTTGATCGAGGGCCGAAGATAGCTTCTGTGTCAAAAAAACGTGCTAAATTTGCAAGAGTTTTTTCAAAAACACATGAATTTATGAGTACAGTGGATAAAAAGGTGCTACCATATAAAGTGAAGGACATTTCCTTAGCTGCATGGGGAAGAAAGGAAATTGAATTGGCTGAGGCAGAGATGCCAGGGTTAATGTCATTGAGAGAGGAATACGGAGCTTCGAAGCCTTTGGCAGGTGCGCGTATCGCGGGGTGTTTGCACATGACCATTCAAACAGCAGTTCTAATTGAGACGTTAGTGCACCTTGGTGCTGATGTTACTTGGTCTTCTTGTAATATTTTCTCAACGCAGGATCATGCCGCAGCAGCAATTGCAGAAGCAGGAATTCCAGTTTATGCGTGGAAAGGATTAACGGAAGAAGAGTTCGACTGGTGTATTGAACAAACTTTGTTTTTCGGAGAAGATCGTCAGCCATTGAACATGATTTTGGATGATGGTGGTGATTTAACCAACATGGTTTTTGACCGCTACCCAGAGTTTGTTGACGGAATTAAAGGCTTGTCAGAAGAAACGACTACAGGTGTTCACCGTTTGGTGGAGCGTGAGAAAAACGGAACTTTGGTAATGCCCGCGTTTAACGTAAACGATTCGGTGACCAAATCTAAGTTTGATAACAAATACGGTTGTAAGGAATCGTTGGTAGATGCTATTCGTAGAGCTACCGATGT
>JBLHJD010000167.1:0-5388 GCA_047618705.1 Luteibaculaceae bacterium | reverse complement strand
CATGTCCATTTTTGGCTTTTCCAGCTTCGGTCAAGTCGATTCCATTAAACTAGACTCCAAGGTTACCGATGTCAAGGTGTTTTTTTCTGGGGCACAAGTTTTTAGAAGCGCCCAATTAAATCTACAAGCGGGGAAATACATTATCGAATTCCCAGGTTTGAGTCCGGAGTTGCAGGACAATGGAGTGCAGGTAAGCAGTGTGAAAAACCTGAATATTTTGTCGGTAAAAACGGAGAACAAACTCCCCAATGCTGGACGGAAAACAGCGCAGGAATTGAAGGTGGAGGATGAAGTGGAAGTATTGGAAGAGGCTATTGAACAAGGTAAAAACGAAATAGCTGCTTTGGATATAGAGCGGAAAATCATTTTAGATAATGCCGATTTTGTAGGAGAAAAAGGAGCTGCTAGTATTAGCGAATTAAAGGCAGCTTCGGTGTTTTACCGAGAAAAGCTGAATGAAATCAGCAAAAGGAAACAACGTGTCCGGGCTCGAATCCGGAAAAAAGGAGAGGCCCTTCAAACAAAATTTGCCGAACTCAATAAGCTGGTGGTGGACCGATTAACCCCAAAAAAGGTGGTGATAGTAGGGGTAGAAGTAACCCAAGCCATAAACCAGAAAATACATTTTAACTATTTGGTGCAATCAGCTGGTTGGAAACCCATGTACGATTTTAGGGTAACCGAAGTGGATGAGCCCCTTCAGATCGATTATAAGGCATTTGTGTATCAAAGCACCCAAGAGGATTGGTCGAAGGTGAACTTAACTCTTTCATCTAACAACCCTTCTACCGCTGGAGAAAAGCCAGTTATGGAACCCTGGATATTGGGTATACAGAGGCAAACACAAACATCAATAAACGAACCTAGTTCAGGGTCGGGAACTTTAAAGGGAAAGATTTTGGATGCAGAAACAGGGGAACCCCTTCCATTTGTGAACATCGTTTTGGAAAAAGACGGCCAGAACATGGGGGGAACTACTTCCAATTTTGACGGAGAGTTTACCATTAAACCTATTGGGGCTGGGAGGTATAATTTGTTGGTTTCATTCGTGGGTTATGCAACGCAAAAAAATGAAGGTATTGTGATCAACGGTAACAAAATCACCTTCTGGGATGTGCAACTTTCATCCGGAATCGACCTTGATGAATTTGAGGTAGTAAAATACGTCATGCCATTAATTGATAAGGATGGCGGAGCCTCCGGAGGAACTGTATACTCTAGCGATATTGCTCGGATGCCTGCCCGATCAGCAGCATCGGTTGCCACCACGGTGGGTGGAGTGAGTTCCCGCGGCTCTCGTCCAGATGCTACAAATTACTACATTGATGGAATAAAAGTAATGGGTTCTAATTCCTTGCCTCAATCTTCAATACATGAGGTAAATACAATAACTGGAGGAACTCCGGCTAATTATGGAAGTGGGAGCGGGTCTTCTTATTCTGAAAACAGATATTCCTCCAGAAACTCAGAACAACCAAAGTACCGGAGTCAAAACAGAGCCATTAATAACGTAGCAAACTCCCTTTCAGAAACGGCCACTTACTTAGAGTACAACATCGAAGTTCCCTACACGATCCCATCCGACGGAAATGACTATTCCATTTCAATTAAAACCGTGTATGCCGATGTGGATTACAAATACACCCTTTTTCCTAAAATTGATCAAAATGCTTTCCTATCGGCGGAAATTGCAGACTGGGAATCCATGAAGTTTTTGTCGGGTACCACCAACAACTATTTTAATGGCACGTTTACCGGAGAGGGATTTGTAGATGCCAATTTTGCCCAAGATACCTTGTCGGTATATTTAGGAAAAGACAAAGGCATTACGGTTAATCGGGTGTTGAATAAAAAAATGTACGAAAGGAAAGTATTGGGGAGTAACCTCAAAGAAACCATTGCCTGGGACATTGAAATTAGGAACAACAAAAGCAGTTCTATCGAGGTGCATATAGAGGATCAGATTCCATTGTCTCAATTTAAGGACACGGATGTGGACCTCATTGAAAACCCCAGCAATACATTAGATCCCAAAACAGGAATATTATCTTGGGATGCTACTTTAGCTCCGGGAGATAAAAAATCCTTCCCGTATCAGTACACCGTGAAATACCCGTCTTATCGGAATTTCTTTTTTGATTAGGGGATTTAAATCTTATTTCTCATCTTCAATTTTAAAGGCAATTTACCTGCGGGTACATTGCCTTTATTGTTTCATAGATAGGCTAAGAAACCACGGATAAATGGTACCTTACAGGATATAAATAAAACAGATTAAAGTGAATATGGGAAAAGGGAAATTACTGAGCGTTAAGATGTTGTCTACACTAGTTATCGTGTTATTTTTTAATTGTTTTAACGGGAGTGCTCAAACCCTTGAGGAGAAGTATGCCCTTTTCCATTCCGAAATTTTAACCGAGTTTATGGTGCCGGGTTTAGCTAAAGGGGAAAACCTCCCAGCTACCTACATAAAACCAGATCAGCAATTTGCCAAATGGGCGGAGGGAAGTATTCATCTAGGTTGGTGGATAGGGAGCTTAGCGCTGGAATACAACTACATTATTCGTTTCGGAAATCGAGATTGGACACATCCCTTGGATTCTGTTAAAAAACGGCTCTATCTCGCTTTAAAAGCGGCGGACCGAATAGACAAACAGGCCGAAATTTATTTTCCGGCATGTACAACTACCGGGACACCAAGTTTAAATGGGTTTTTTATTCGGGACGATGTGGGCTATGGTTTAATCCCGAAATTCCCAGGAATTGATTCCATCGCCTCCGATTTTTTAGGACCCAAGGAGTCGGATAAGGAAATGAGTCAGGACCAAGCTTACCATTTATTATTAGGCTTGGAGTTAGCCCGAAAATTTATTCCTCCTTCGCACACGTACAATGGGGAGTCGCTTATTGGCTTGGCAAAAAGTAGGGAATTAGAAATACTAAAATGGATACGCCGGCTGGATTGGCAAATTACCAATCCGGTGTGTGATGATGGGAATGGAAATGAGCGCAATGTTGCCCGAGGGGATGATGCCCGTTTTTTTAGTTTTCCCTTAGCAAAATTGGCTTTTACTGCGAGCAATGGTACCGTTGATTATTTTGGGAGTGTGAATGGTTTTTACCAACTAGGGTGGGAGTTTATGGCAGATCCCAACAGTGTTATTTTTGCTAACTCAGATAACCGGCACATGGCTATGGTTTTGGCATCTATGTCGGACGGTTGGGCGAATGCAACGCAACAAGCACTGGTTGATCACGCAAACAGAGAAGGCTGGTGGGTTTATCCGCTGGTCCATACCTTACTGCACGATAAAAAACGGCAAATTGCTGAGGATAGTTTAAGGAACCAATTGGAGTTAGCCCCGCACCCCATTTTTTCGCCCTTCCCAGACACACTTACTTCTGGTTGGGCTTCTAGCCACAAGTATATCTCCTACCGCAGTCGTCAAAACGCCAGTGATTTAAATTCCAAAGGCCGGAAGTATAGTGGGGTAGATTACCTGCTTGCTTTTACCTTATTAAAACATGCCGAAAAAGCGACGGGATTAGCGGAAAATACCGTGGATTACGACCTAGTTTTGTTTCCCAATCCGAGCACCGGAAAAATGCACTTATCTGCCCAGGGGAATCATAAACCGGAGGTGTACAATTCCATGGGTTCACAATGCAAGGTCGATTGGAATGCAAACACCCAAGAGCTCGATTTTGGGAACTTAAAGGGAGTGTTTATTGTCCGGGTTGAAGGAAAAACTGCTCGAGTGCTTCTCCATTAATACTTTTGAAGGTCTTGTTCAAACTCCAGCAGGAAGGTGCTGTACAAACTACCCATATGTCTCCGTTCGCGGCCTTTGTAGTGGTTACTCCAATCCCTTGTAGTCATGTTTTGTTTCCGCAACGTTTTTAGACGTACAGGAACGGTATAGGTTTTCGACCACTTTTCGGACTTTACCTCAATGACTAGGGGGGAAGCATCCGGAAAAATCACAGGGTTTTCGTGTTTTTTTAAGAACCAATGCCCCTTATCCTGAATCAAAATTTTGCTTGGCCCGGAAAGCACGTTAATATTGAAGTGCTTAAAATACAAATGGGCTCGATTTTGTGGATCTTCGAAAAACGCGGAAGTAATTTGTTCAAGCGTGTCTGCATATAGCTTATTCGAAAAGGTTTGTTCAAACTTTCTATTCCAAGTAATGTAAGGTCCCCAAGGAATAACGGAGCTAGATACTTTGGAGAATTCAGGGGAAACATTAAAGGAGGTATCAAAATTAATTATCCACCCTTGGTGATCGGAACTAGTGAAGGGAGTTTCACTCCAAATAGGACTAAATGATTCCTTCAAATTTTTCTGGGAGGTGCAACCTACAACTATCGTTGCAAGGACCAAAAGGAGGTAAATTCTGTTTTTCATGGCACAAAAAAAGCGGTCAATAAATTGACCGCTTCAAAAATAGTAGTTTTCTGATTAGTTGGCAGCTGCAACTGGAACTTCTTCTACCGAGGCAGAGATATTTAAAATAGTCTGCGCTGGCTCTGTATTAGCAGAAATAGTAACCGTTTTGCTTTGCTTTCCTTTTTGTTTTCCTGGACGGTAGAAAACCTCAATAACAGCCTCATCTCCTGGCATTACCGGTTCTTTTGGGTAATTAGGAACAGTACATCCACAAGATCCTTTTGCATTGGTAATAATCAAAGGCTCGTTTCCTGAATTGGTGAATGTAAACACCTTTTTGTTTTCAGTGTCCTGCTTAATCATTCCAAAATCATGGCTATACTCGTTAAAAGCCATTGTGGTTTTTGGAGTATTGTCTACCACCTCCTGAGAATTAGAAACAGCAGGATTGATTTTTGATGTAGTCGGTGTAGCTGCATGATTGTGTGAATCAGTTTCCTTGTCTCCAGTCATCATAATAACAACATTAGCAATTAATGCTACCCCAATTAGACCTAAAAGTCCAACTTTTAAATTCTTGTTCATAACTTCAGTTTGTTGATTTCTACGAATATATTAGATTTTTGACGTAAGTTTAAATTCATTGTAATCTTTTCCTTCAATTAATTGGAGGGCTTCCTGATAACTTTTATTCAAATCGTTGATTATTACATAAAAAGCCTCCGTGTCCCAGAGGTTTCTGGCAATAAATGCTTTTACTCGGGTTTGAATCCAAAGTTGGCTAGTTGCATAGCCTTCATCGTCCCATTTTATTCCTGCATTATCCGTGTATTCCTTTAGTTCTTCAATGATGTCCTCCGTTTTAAATTTCTTAGCGAAATTTTCAACAGAATCGTATTTCTTAAGGAGTTTTTTGCGGCCATCATTGGTGTAATCCAGCGTAAACTGATTAAGGACACCCTTCCTTACCAAAAGGGAGAAGAAATCGCTGGTTTGGG
>JBLHJD010000166.1:0-5450 GCA_047618705.1 Luteibaculaceae bacterium | reverse complement strand
AGGTCCAACCCGGGGACGTAAATCCAGGTAAGTTTTCCTATCTCAACGGACCGACATTAAAAGAGCAAAAAGACTGCTTTATAACCTACACCAACCCGCAAGTTCATCAAATTCTAGAAGAAGGATTTGAAAAAAGCCCAATGTTCACGGGGAGAATAAAAAGCAAAGGACCTCGATACTGCCCTTCCATTGAAGATAAAATAACGCGATTCGCAGAGCGAGATAGGCATCAAATATTTGCGGAGCCCGAAGGATGGGACACGGTCGAGGTCTATGTCAATGGATTTAGTTCCAGCTTACCAGAAGACATCCAGCTTCGAGCATTAAAACAAATCCCAGGTTTTGAACAAGTTAAAATGTTCCGCCCAGGTTATGCTATAGAATACGATTACTTCCCGCCAACACAACTAAAGTACACACTCGAAACCAAACTGGTTTCCGGCCTGTACTTTGCAGGACAAATAAATGGAACAACCGGTTATGAGGAAGCGGCAGGCCAAGGGTTAATGGCGGGAATAAACGCTGCTTTAAGCATCAAGGAGGAAGAACCCTTAGTGTTAACTCGGGCAGAGTCGTACATCGGAGTTCTCATAGATGATCTTATAACAAAGGGAACAGAAGAGCCCTACAGAATGTTTACCTCCAGGGCGGAATACAGAATACTACTGAGACAGGATAACGCGGACCAGCGCCTAACAGAAAAGTCTCACAAAATTGGATTAGCGGATGAAGAGAGAATGAGCCAGCTTAATCTGAAATACGACAAAACAAAAAAGTTCTACAAGTTTCTAGACAAAACATCTGTTAGTCCAAAAGACATAAACCCAATTTTAGAAGCAGCAAACACAAACCCCGTTACACAAAAAGGAAAACTAAAACCATTAATCAGAAGACCCCAACTAAATCTAGAATCGTTTTCCTCGTTAGAGGAGGTTAAAAACTACCTAGCAGAAAACCCGCTTTCTGAGGAAGAAAAAGAATCTGTAGAGATTTTAATCAAATACGAGGGGTACATTGAGAAAGAGAGAGAAGCTGCCGAAAAACTTAATAAATTAGAAAAATTGAAAATTCCTCAAAACTTAGACTTTTCAAAAATCCCAAGCCTTTCGTCGGAGGCTGTTGAAAAACTAAAAAAAGGCCAACCACTAAATCTAGGTCAAGCAAGTCGGATTTCAGGGATAAGCCCCTCCGATTTAAATGTACTCATGATATTTTTAAACCAGTAGTTCCACGTGAAACGTGTTGCTGTTTTTCAATAATAATAAAAATTACAAGCCGCACAGAGGGTGTTGTTTAGTTACAAAACTATACTCCCGTCAGTATTACCCCGTGTTAAATTAAAGCAGTCAAAAAAGCACCTTAAAAAGGCTCTAAAATTTTAGTTGAAGCTAAAAAATCAAAGTACATTTACTTAAAACAACAACACATGAATAACCTAAAAGATGTATTCGCCCAACTCAACATTTCTCCAAAAAATGGAGGGACCATGATCGGGTCAAAAATTCTTTCATCAGAAAAAACAATATCTTCATTCTCACCCGTAAATGGAGAAAAAATTGGGGAGGTTTCTTGGACCACTCCAGAACAATATGCAGAAGTACAAAAATCAGCATTAGAGGCTTACTCATTTTGGAAAACAGAACCAGCTCCTAAACGAGGTGAAATAGTTCGTCAGTTTGGAGAAAAACTAAGAGCCAAAAAAGAAGCACTTGGTGCCTTGGTTAGTTGGGAAATGGGGAAATCCTACCAAGAAGGATTAGGTGAAGTTCAGGAAATGATCGATATCTGCGAATTTGCAGTAGGTCTTTCCCGTCAACTTCATGGTCTAACTATGCATAGTGAAAGACCACTACATAGAATGTACGAGCAATACCACCCAATTGGTATAGTTGGAATTATATCTGCATTTAATTTTCCCGTTGCCGTTTGGGCATGGAATACCGCCTTAGCCTGGATTTGTGGTGATGTTTGTATTTGGAAACCATCCGAAAAAACACCTTTGTGCTCTATCGCTTGCCAAAATATGATAGCCGAAGTAATTGAAGAAAATAACCTTCCCCAAGGTTTGTCTGCTGTAATAAATGGAGACTACACCGTTGGTGAGTTTATTACCAAGGATAAGAATGTACCTTTAATTTCTGCTACAGGTTCTAGCCGTATGGGTAGAATTGTTGGAACTGAAGTTGCTTCCCGTTTTGGAAAATCCCTATTAGAATTAGGTGGAAACAACGCGATAATTGTTACCCCAGATGCTGACCTTAAAATGACCATCATTGGTGCCGCCTTTGGTGCCGTTGGAACTGCAGGACAACGTTGTACTTCCACTCGTCGTTTAATCATTCATGAAAGTGTGTATGATGCCGTAAAGGATAAATTGGTATCTGCCTATGGTCAACTTAAAATTGGTAATCCATTGGACGAAAACAACCATGTTGGGCCAGTCATTGACAGCGATGCAGTTAACATGTATTTGGATGCCATTGAAAAAGCCAAAAAAGAGGGTGGAAATGTAATTGTGGAAGGTGGAAAAGTAAATGTGCCAGGTTTCGAAAAAGGATGTTACATCCAGCCATGCATCATTGAAGCTGAAAACCATTTCGAAATTGTACAGCACGAAACTTTCGCTCCGATCCTTTACCTTATGAAGTACACGGATTTAGGTGAAGCCATTAAAATGCAAAATGATGTTCCCCAAGGTCTATCTAGTGCAATAATGACAAACAATTTAAGAGAAGCTGAGTTGTTCCTTAGTGCTAAAGGATCAGATTGTGGAATAGCCAACGTAAACATCGGAACTTCCGGTGCAGAAATTGGTGGAGCATTTGGCGGTGAAAAAGAAACTGGAGGAGGACGTGAAAGCGGATCTGATGCATGGAAAGTGTATATGAGAAGACAAACGAACACCATCAACTATAGCACTGAATTACCCCTTTCACAAGGGATTAAATTCAATATTTAAATTTCAAAACCCTAGGCTACATAGTCTAGGGTTTTTTATTACCCTTAACTATGAAAAAATACATAATCCTCATTCTGGCTATAGCAGCTTTCACCGCTTGCCAAAATAATACTTCCCCCTCCTTCGCCGGTGATTATACACTCAATATACAGTTAAACGACAGCACCAAAATTACATTGGATGCGCAATTAGTTAAGGCGGGTAAAAATTATCAACTTCATTTTTGGAATCATACAGAACTCATCCAAAGCAAAACATTCTCCTTAGATTCTGGAACACACATTACCTTACCCTACTTTGAAAACTACCTTCAATTAGACAATATATCCGAACAAAACATTCAGGGTTTATTTATTAATCCAAACAAAACCAATTATAGCATCCCCCTTACCTTAACCCCAAATACCAGACCAACCCCAAAAGCACAAAGCACAATAAAAAAATTATACAGCCTAGAATTTTCTCCCGCCACCGATAATTATTATCCAGGACAACTAGAATTACAAGAATATTCTGACAATACAATATCAGGAACCATATTAACTGAAACAGGTGATTATCGCTATTTAATTGGAACCAAAACAGCCGATTCCTTTTACCTTAATTGCTTTGATGGAGCCCATCTTTTTTACTTCTCAGGAAAATTAAAGGGAGATACAATCAGCAATGGAATTTTCTATTCCGGAAAACATTGGAGTGAACCATTTATTGGAGTTCCTAGCACTGAAAACAATCTAAAAAACCCCTTTGACCTAACTAAAAAACAAGGAAACTTTACGCCTACTATTTTTCGGGATTTAAGTAATCAAAATTTTGAGCTTAATTCATCCATATTCAAACAAGCACCCTTAACAATCATTCAGATAATGGGTACATGGTGTCCTAATTGCATGGATGAGAACATCTATTACAAATCATTAGTTCAACAACATCCACAAATTCAAATTATAACAGTAGCCTATGAAATTCAAAAAGACACCACTGAGGCTATCCAACGTATTAAAGCATACAAGAAAGAACTTGAATTACCTTGGACCATGCTATATGGTGGAAGAGCAAGTAAATCATTAAGCTCCTCTCATTTCCCATACCTCAATGAAATCATTAGTTACCCTACCAGTATATTTTTTAATCAAACTGGTGAAATAATAAAAATACATACCGGATTTTACGGTCCTGGTACTGGAAAACACTATACCAAATACACAGAGGAAATGGAACAGTTTCTTCAACAATTTTAGATAAAAAAAAAGGCCGTTCAATGTATGAACGGCCTTTTCTAAATATAGAATAACATTCTATTTAGCTTCAAAATCATTAACCTTATCAACCACAGGTTTAGTATCACTATTTGCAATTTTCCAAGCAGTATGGAATACTAGTTTTACAATTTCTTCCATCTTATTAAATTCTATTTTTTCCACTGTATCTGTTGGCTTATGGTAATCCTCATGAACCCCAGTAAAGTAGAAAATTACAGGAATATTATGTTTAGCAAAGTTATAATGGTCTGATCTGTAATAGAAACGATTTGGATCTTTAGGATCATTATAGGTATAATCCAAGGCAATTTTAACATTATCTGTATTCGCTTTTTCACTCCAGTTGTGCAAATCACTACTCAACTTATCAGAACCAATTATATAAACATATCTAGGGTCATTTTCATGCTGTTTATCCCTTCTACCAATCATATCAATGTTCAAATCAGCAACGGTATTTTCAAGTGGGTAAACTGGATTAGAACTATAATAATCACTACCCAGTAAACCTTTTTCCTCACCCGTAAAATTCATAAATAGAATAGACCTTCTAGGACCTTTACCCGCTTTTTTAGCTTCAGAAAATGCCTGAGCTAATTCCAGTACACTTACTGTTCCGCTTCCATCATCATCCGCACCATTATTAATTTCTCCATTGGTTATTCCAATGTGATCATAGTGGCTAGAAATAACGAGAATTTCTTCTTTTAAATCTGTTCCTTCAATAAAGGCTAATACATTCTCTGTACCTAACACATTTTTCTTTTCAGCCAAACTAATATTCACTTCACACTCCAACGTTGATGAGTATTCCTTTCCTTTGGTTCTTCTTTTTAATGCTTTTTTAGCGGCTTTTTCATCCAACTTAAAAAATGTGTTTACCTTCTCAGAGTCCACATAAAAAATAGGAAATTTCTCTTGCGGAAGTTGTTCAGGAGTGCTCAATCTGTCAGCCATAATAAAACCTTTAAACCGACCAAACTGTTTCTTAAAATCTTCCATAACAACAATCAATCCTGTTGCACCCTTACTTTTAGCCAGTTCCATTTTTTTAGTTCTGTCAAAGGTCCAATCAGACGCTACTTCCGATTCTGTAATAACAAACTTCCCCTTTTTCATTGGTTCACCATTATAGATCAAAACCACCTTGCCAGTAACATCAACATCCGAATAATCCGAATATTTAGCATCTTCAATACCATATCCAGCATATACTATGTCAGTCCCTT
>JBLHJD010000165.1:0-5462 GCA_047618705.1 Luteibaculaceae bacterium | reverse complement strand
CATGAGCCATATTCAGCCAATGGTTTAAACCGAAGGGTGGTAAATTCGAAATGAAAGTTTTTGCGTTCTCTTTCTTGCATTGCTTTTGCATGCCTTTTTGGTTTTGGCATGGAGCTATGGCCGTGCACCATATTGGTCATTTCTTTTTCTGTTTTCCAAATGGAAAAGGTGGAAATGGTGTTCGGGAACTTAAATGAGGCCAAGGACAGTAAAGTGCCAGCATGGTCCCGCACTAGTTTTTCAACAGGTCGTCCCCAATGGATAAATCGGGGAACAGCCAGGGGTTTCATTCGTGCAATGGTAACCGCTACCACGGGAGAAGATGGGCTGTTGAGTTCAGCTTTAATTTCAGGAATGTTAAATCCAGCGATGGAGCCCCACTGCCGGATAAAAGCTAGGCGAAGGTGCCAGCCTTGCTTTAAAATCTGGCCAAATTTATCCGTATTTAAGAAGGTCTCCAACACTGCTTCGTTTTCCCATTGCGCAAAAATTGCTACCTGTTTTATTAAGAATCGGGAGGGAGAGAAAATCAGAGATCCCAGGGTCATGGCCGTCATGTATTCTGCATGAATAAGGCCGTTTGTTGTGTTTGGGATGGGGTTGGAGAATAAACCTTTAATTGCGAGGGAAAACGGTAGTTTAACCAGGTGGTAGGAGAAGATGCTCATTTGGTTTTCTTATGTCAGTTTAGTTTTAAGGGGGTAATTGAATTGGATCATTTGACTTTTTTTTTGGAGACTACTTAACAACTAGGGTGTAATCAAACTCTTCGATTACCCCTTTTTCCCATCGATTAATCCCTGATAATTCGCCAGATATCCTATAATTACCCACTTTTAAATCGGGGTAGGAGACTAAACCTACAACATTCATGGGCTTAATGGTAAAGGGGGATTCGATTGGTAGATTGTTATGATATACCTGGTCAATTTTTAGATTCCGAATAGTCAATAACGAGCCTGTTTCCGAATCAAATAATAAGTAGTTGGTAGGAAGACTGTCTGGTGCAATTATTTTTAACTCATTAGGAGGTCTAAAGCGGCATCCCCTATCAGTTGACTCCTCAAAATATTTTAATGCCAATGATACTACCCTTGAATATTCTAACTCAAGAAATAAGGGTGAAATATTACTTTTTTTTGGAAGTGTAAATAAGGTGTCGGATTTAGGACTTCCGAATTGTGGAAAATATTCCGCGAGGATAGAATTTTGCTTTTTAATTAGTTCTGAATTGTCCGCTATATATGCAAAATCTATTGTTTCGAAAATGGAATCCAATTGTAAACAAGAGTGAAGAAATTTCTCAAATTTTACGGGGTTCTCTTGAGATCTAGCATTTATGGAGGATATACTTTCCATAATTTGATACTGAAACTCTTGGATTGATTTTTGGACTATTTCGTTTTCATCTGATTTTAGGACAGTGGAACACCCCATCAAAAAAATTGCAAGAATTTGAACTATCTGCTTCATGTATCCCAATATTTAATTTCATTTATGCGATAAAAAGGTAGTGTTTTTTGCTCTAAGGTTTATGTGGAATTCCGCCTGAGATTTAATTGTCTAAGTCCCAAAAATGACTTGGCTGATTTTTTTTAATGTTAAATAATTCTGGGGCGGTTTTTCCTTTCATTTGAATGCTTAGTTGTCGCTACCTGTTTTTGACGGTTTCAATCTATAATTGTTAAGGTAGATTCCGGCGAGTACAATTATTGAGGTCCATCTTGCTAATCCAATTCCCAAATACATCCATCCATGAAACGCTAAAAAATCTACTGCATTAGCGTCTTGGGTGCCTGTGACCCATTCTGAGAACACCGTGTTTAGCTTGTTAGTTATTGGGTTTAAGACAAGGGCTAAAGTCAAGAGGATGTAAAACTTTTTTTTTGGAAATCCGGTTAATAATATCCCACGTATCCCTGATTTTATTTTGATTTTTTTTAGAATAAAAATCACCATTACCAGATATGATAAGGTGGTTAGGGCTGGGATAATGAAATTTAGAATAGGGTAGGATATCCCCACATATACTGCCCCAAAATGCATTAAATGGGTTGTGAGAAATAAAACAGAATCAATGGCTTGAACAAAAACGAACCCAAATATGATCCAAAGAATGAGTAATGTTTTTTCCATGTTCATTTCTTTTGTTTTAGTTGCCTTCAATTCGTGTGTGCAATAATTCCGTGTATGTTGGCTTTATTGATGTTAGTTACATCCTCCGCAACTGCTACAACTGCTGCATCCGCTGTCACCACTGCAGGAGGAACAATCTGCTGCATCAAAGTTGGTGTCGAAGGAATTCAGGGTGTTGTCAAAATCATCAAAAAAGGTGTCGAATAAATAGGCTTCATCAAAATCAGGGAAGTAGTACAACGATTTATCTAGTCTTTCTTTTGATTTAGGAAATGGCGATTTTTGTACACGGAGTAATTGCTTGTTAACTTTCCGTAATAGTGCAAAATCCATATTGTTAAGCAGGAAAATATTTCCTCCTATTTTTAGCAAGATTTCGTGCACCTTGTTTTCTTGTATTAGGGTCGGAATATTTTCATCAATGGGTTTGAGGTATTGATGAATTTCGTTTTTTGTTCTAACCCCGGTTTTGGTTAAGGACATCCCTCCAAATATTCCCTGAAAAAAATTGATTGTTAATAGATCCTGAAGAATTTCGGATTTTTGAACGGTCTTTTTGAAAGCCTTTTTACCTCCGGCATTTTCGTACGCCATTTTTACCAAATGCTTAAAAAGAATTTTTAAGGAAGGGCTTTCTTGAAAAGGAGAAAGGAAGATTACTTCATGTTTATTCGGACGATATTCCTTAAAATTAGCCCCAGGTATTGCGTATTTATAGGTTTTAATCACTTCAATTTTTCGGGCATACTTATCCAAGGTAGTACCGCTCTTTTTCTCCACTTTTAGTTCAATAATTCGTTTTAAAAGCAGATCCATGAATGTAAATTTCATCATGTCTTTTAATGGACAGGCAGAATCTATTAGCAGCATTGTTTCTGCCGGACTGAGTTTGGATAATAATTTCATGCTAAAATTTCAGTTTTTGAATTACCCAGTACCGGTGTCTATTAACCCGAGAAAAGTAGATCTCCGAAGTTTTATCCTGAGGCTTTGGCCAGATGTCAGGAGGTGGAGATTCGTTGAATTTTTTGGAATACTGCTCCAATGTTGAGGAGTATTGATTTTTGAAAAACCCTTTTTCTTCAATCCCTTTTGTTGGGCCGTGATGAATGTTTTTTTGCAACAAATCTTTACAGAAATCCAACCAATACGATCGCGTATAAAGTAAGTGGAGGTGCCATACTTGGTCTACCTGATCCGATGGGGTTTGAGCCTGGTCTGTAGTGCAAATAAGGAATATGAATTTTTTATATTCAAAGACAGCCCTCAGGGCGTATTCCATGGTCCAATTATTCTCTCGGCAAAGTCTATCAGTAAAGGTGAAGGAAGAATCGGGGTCGTCGATATTGAAATCTAATACCTTGTGCCAAAGTGTTTTTTCTTTTGAATTCATTTTTTCAATGGCAATTTATTATTGCAGTACCAATTGGAAGTCGATCCATCACGTTTTATATTTTACCGGTGGCTGGTAATCAAGGCATGACATGTGGTCATTAATTTTAAACCTAAAATTTAATTCCTTCCATAATCACGACCCTACTATAATGCTTTTGCCTCAATCACCATTCCTCGATAAGCTGCTTTGAAATTGTGCTCGTCGCTCAGGCTTGTTTGGTCTATCCAGTTTATTACATCATCATAGTTGCTGGTTCCTTTGTATAGGGAGTTTGTTATTAGCATAGAAAAAGAGGCAATACTTGCTGTGAATTGCATGAATTCTGTGGCTTCGCTAAAGGTTTTTCCTTCATCGAAAATGTCCAAGGTTAGTGGAATACTGTTGTCTGAATCCGGGTTTTTGTACCTAAAACCGATATTAAATGTTGGAATGGTTTTGAAGTTGGCGTTTTCTTTTGGAATGATTTCATAGAGAGCGGTGATGTTTTGGTTGGCTCCAATTTCTCCGGCATCGGTATTGTCATCTTCGAATTCTTCTTGATTCAATAATCTGTTTTCATACCCAATTAATCGATATGCTTCCACATTGTCGAGGTTAAATTCTACCTGTACTTTGGCGTCTTTTGCTACCGTGAAGAATTTACTGTAATCATAAATAAAAACCTTACGCAATTGCTCAATATTGTCTATGTATTCATAGGTGCCGTTTCCGTTGTTTGCAATTTGTTCTAGGCTGGCATCATTTAGATTTCCCCTACCAACACCGAGTACGGTAATATAAATTCCAAAATCCCTTTTTTCTTCTATCAGGGTAATTAGTTCCTCCTTACTGGATGGCCCTACATTAAAATCGCCATCACTTCCTAGAATGATGCGGTTGTTTCCACCGTCAATAAAATTCTCCTGGGCAATTTCGTATGCGGTGATGATTCCTTCTGCTCCCGCAGTACTACCTCCGGAGCCGAGTCCGTCAATAGCCTTTTTAATTGCGGTTTTGTTATCTCCAGAGGTGGATTCTAGTGCAATACCAGCTGATCCGGCGTAGGTAACTATTGCAACTCTATCCTCAGAACTTAACTCATCCACCAAAAGTTTAAACCCGCTTTTTAAAAGTTCCAATTTGTCTTCGCTTCCCATTGATCCTGACACATCAATTAAAAAAACAAAATTGGAAGGCGGTAGTTCGTTTTCCGGAATAGGCTTGCCTTTTATTCCAATTCGGATCAATTTATTTGAGGTATTCCAAGGACACTGACTAACCTCCCCGTTTAGGGCAATAGGGTGCGTTGGATCGGAATAGGTATAATCCAGATTAAAATAATTGATCAGTTCCTCCGTCCGCACCGCTCCTATAGGTGGGCGTTGATTGTCTTGTTGAATGAACCTACGGACATTTGCATAAGAGGCACCATCTGCATCAATGGAAAAAGTTGAAATTGGCTGTTCTGAAACTTGAACAAATGGGTTCTCTTCCAGGTCATGGTATGTGTCTCCTGATAGGGCAACATTATACGGTTCTGTTCCCCCTGAATGGACATCTTTTTCACACTTGGAAAAAAGTCCAACGACTAAAACCCCTAGAATTAATCTCGATACGTTCATTTTGTTCCTTTTTATTGAGCCCAACGCTTATTCTTTTATGGCTAATATACTATACATACTTAAAAGTAGTACATAGCTTTGGTAACCGGTAGTTAAGCGACAATATTTACTAAATACTGAAATTAACCTCCGTTGAGTTCTTATCCAGATTTAGGCCTATTGCCATGTTGATTTGAGGTGGGTTTTCTTTCCCATACAAAAAGTCAAAAAAATTCAACCCAAGGCTTATCTCGTTAATGCCTTAATTAAAGAGGGATTATGCGTGAAACATTGTCCATTTCAGGAGACCATATCTTTCTGCCGTTTTTCTCTCCACTTGTATTGCCTAA
>JBLHJD010000164.1:0-5478 GCA_047618705.1 Luteibaculaceae bacterium | reverse complement strand
TGTGTGGTCATGGTCATTGGGTGTATCATTTCAATGTTTAACCGACGGAAACAAGTGCGATGAAAATAGCCATCATTGGTCGGGGAAATGTAGGGAGCCATTTGTCGCATTATTTTGCGGGAATATGGCCCATGACAACCCTTTTCCCCTCCGATGTATCTGCGGCCGAATTAGTCCAATGTGATGTAGTGTTGGTGTGTATCCCCGATGCGGCTATTGCCCCTTGGTTGGCCAGCCGAAAATTTGGGGAAGATCAGGTTCTGGTGCATTGTTCGGGGAGCACGGCTATTGATGCCATTCCCCATGCCCAGGCGGCCGTGTTATATCCGTTGCAAACGTTCACTAAGGGTAAGGAACTGAATTATCCAGCCATCCCATTTTACTATGAAACCAAAGGCGAATTGGCGCAATCGAAAATGGCAGAATTGGTATCGAAACTACCCAATCCCACCAAACCCCTCGATTCTCCTTCTCGTTTAAAATTGCATGTATCAGCTGTGGTGGGGTGCAATTTTTCGGTGGCTATGCTCCGGATTGCAGAGCAGCAGTTAAACAACATGGGACTATCCCGGTCCGATTTACAGCATTTGGTCCAAGAAAGTGTGGATAAATTTTTTGACCTCGGTGGCTCCAAATCCCAAACAGGTCCGGCCCAACGAGCTGATATTAGCACCATAAACAAGCATACCAATATTTTAAAGGATCAATTGGATATACAAAACATCTATTCCCTAATTTCGGAGTGGATAATGAAGAATAAGGATGGAGAGTTATAAGGAGATATTACCCAAGATTAAAGCGTTTATATTCGATTGTGACGGGGTGTTTACGGATAGTACCGTTTTGCTTTTACCCGGTGGGGAGCAGGCACGCACCATGAGTGTTCGCGATGGATTGGCTGTGCAATTGGCAGCGCGGAAAGGTTTCCCGGTAGCCATCATTACTGGAGGTCGAAGCACTTTGGTGGTAGATCGGTTTAAGGGTTTGGGCATTGATGATGTTTTCTTGAATGTGAAAGATAAAACAGCGGTTTTGAATGATTACCTCGCCAAAATTGGATTGAATGCGGATGAGGTACTTTACATGGGTGATGACTTGCCAGATTTGCCAGTAATGAAGTTGGTTGGACTGCCTTGCTGCCCAAAAAATGCGGCTGAAGAGATTTTAGGAGTTAGTAAATATATCAGCCCCATTGATGGTGGTAAAGGCTGTGTACGCGACATAGTAGAGCAAACATTGCGCGTACAGAATAAATGGAACTGGAGTGATGAGCAAAGTCGTTAGATCTATTTTTTTTGCAAGTAGGCCAGTCAATCTGGTAATTATTGTTTTGGCAATGATGGCAACCCGCTATGGGATACTTCAAAGCCTAATTAGCCCCTTGGAGTTCGAATTGCAATCCTCCAATGTGCAGTTTTATATTTTGGTGCTATCAACCGTGCTTATTGCTGCAGCCGGAAACCTTATTAACGACTATTTCGATACTAAAATTGATTCTATCAATCACCCCAAAAAAATGATTGTTGGGGTAAGTTTAAAGCCCGTTTGGGCCATTGCTGGGCACCTGGTTTTTTCTAGTATTGGAATTATTCTTGGGGCTTGGGTGGCGTGGCAATCTGGAATGTGGTATTTGGCTTTGTTCCCCTTGATAGCCTCCTTTATTCTCTGGTTTTATAGTGCCAGTGCCAAACGCACCTTGCTGGTGGGCAACGTACTTGTTGCCTTGTTGGCGGGGAGTGTAATTATGGAAGTTGGTTTGTTTGAAATTAACCAGCTGCGGTTTTTTTACCTCGCTGATTTGTACAAGATGTTGGACGGTAACCCGAATGGATATACCCCCGAAGGGTATTTTAATATCCTCTGGTTGTGGGTGGCCTCTTTTGCTTTTTTTGCCTTTTGGTACAACATAATCCGGGAAATACTGAAGGATTGGCAGGATATGAAAGGAGATTCGTCTGTGAACAGCCAGACCTTTCCTTTGGTCTTTGGTGTTCCTGCAACCCGGGTTGTGCTAATTGTACTTTTGATTTTTGGACTTGCTTTTTTGGGCGGAATGTGGTTCGTGTTTTTGGGCGACAGTATTTCGGGCGGATATTTTGGATTAATATTTTTATTAACCGGAGGAGTGTACTACTTTCTCCGAGGAAGTTCATTAAATTTAGCTAAGGCCTCTTTGGCCCTCAAGTTAATTATGGTAATGGGAATTCTGTTTGGCGGAATCATACGGTTTATATTAGTATAATGAGTTTAGAGCATTTGGAAGGAAAGCGGATCATTTTAGGATCGAAAAGTCCGCGGAGAAAAGAATTGTTCTCCAAATTGGGGTTGCCATTTGAAGTGGAATCCAGTGATGTGGAAGAACTGTATCCGAAAAGTCTTGCTGGGCGTGAAGTACCTGTTTTTTTAGCGGCGCTTAAAAACGAAAGTTTTGGCGAATTAGACAAGGATGTACTCCTCGTAACCAGTGATACTGTTGTCGTTTATAAGGGAAAAATTATCGAGAAACCGAAAGATTATGAAGATGCATTTCGTATGTTGAAACAACTTTCAGGAGATATCCACAAGGTATTTACGGGAGTTTGCATTCGGGAAAATGGCATACGGAAATCCTTTGTTTCCAAAACAACGGTGGAATTTGCTAATCTTACCGATGACGAAATAGATTACTATATTAAACAAAGCCAACCTTACGATAAGGCAGGCGGATACGGGATTCAAGAATGGATAGGACACATCGGAGTAAAATCAATAACGGGTTGTTATTACAACGTAATGGGATTGCCAATCTCAAAATTATACAAGCACTTAAAAGCCTGGCGTTAGGCCTACTTTTGTGCGCACCACTTGGATCCAATGCTCAAGATCTCCTATTTCAGTTTTCGGAATTGGATTTTGTATATGGCCAATATTTCCTTAACGGGGATGTAGTAGGTGGGAGGGCTGAGGCCCACTATGAGGACGGGCAGCTAAAAGCTGTAGCTCATTTGGTAGATGGTAAATTGCATGGTACGGCCAAACAATTTTATCCGACGGGCCAATTGCGCGTTGTTCAGATGTTTAATCATGGCCAGTTGTTCAAGAATTTCAGGGCCTACTACCCCAACGGAGAAGTGCAGTTGCGGGGTGTGGTTACCCAAGAAAATCCACGCGGGGCTGGACACTATATTATGGAAGTAATGTATGGGTACTACCACCCAGAAACGGATGAATATGAGTTAACGCATACTCGATGGAAAATTCTCGAACTTTTGGTGGGGGACTACGGCTATACCGAGTTTTCTAATTTTATTCCATTCCACGAACAAATCGGTTTTCGGGTGCGAGAAAAGAAAAGAAAAAACCGCGGAATGTTTATCGATGATTCCCGCTTAATGTACTTTCCTGACGAAAAACCTGTCAATTGACAGAAAATTCGTAATTTGCAGGATGACATCATTCGGAGAACGACTAAAACACCTGCGTAGAACAGCCAAATTATCCCAAGAAGGATTATCTCAAGCCCTTGAGTTAACCAGGTCTACCTTGTCTGGATACGAAAATGAAACAGCCGAACCCAGCATTGGAACTCTCAAGAAAATCGCCACTTATTTTGAAGTAAGCCTCGATTACCTTATGGGTATTACCCAAGAAGGGGATGATGGAAAGGCAGATGTTACAGGTCGGTTTTTGCGTGTACTCACTACCACAGTTGATTCAGAGGATAACGAAAATATTGAGCTGGTTCCGGTGACCGCAAAGGCAGGTTACCGAACTGGTTTTGCAGATCCCGATTTTATCCGGGTACTCCCTACTTTTCAATTGCCCTTTTTATCCAAACAGAAAAAGTACCGCAGTTTCCAACTCTCCGGCGATAGTATGCCTCCCATTGAAGATGGAGCCTATGTTACAGCCGAATTTGTGGAGAACTGGAATAACCTAAAAGACGGTTTCCCTTACATTGTTGTTACCCGGGAAGATGGCATTGTTTTTAAGGTGGTGTACACCAAAATGAAAGAATCCGAATCGCTGCTTTTGTGCAGTACAAACCCCATTTATGAAAACTATTCTGTGAAGGTTAAGGATATTGCAGAAATCTGGAAGTTCGTGAATTTTATGTCCTCGGAGCCCCCAACATTGGCTGTTAGGAAGGATCAGTCAGGAGATGTTTCCTTTGCCCTCCAAGATTTGAAAAAAGAAGTGGAACAACTAAAAATGAAGTTGGGTTAAAGCCCAATTTATTCTCCTCCGGTAAGTTTGTACACCTCAATCCGGCGTTCATTCATAGCACCAATACTAAATACAGAATAGGCCGTATTACCATAATCGTCACTCACATGATCCGGACTTGTTTCTTCGCCTTCGGGATCAAAAAGTAAACGTATCCGGCCTTCATCTACAGCTGTGCCTAATCCCCTATACCGCAACTCTTTCTTAAAAGAGTTTACCCGCCTTTGGGTGAGGTTAAAATTGTAGCTGTTGCTAGACAAAGGGCTGGCAAAACCTTTGATGTGGAGCTGCACATTTTGTCCATATTCCAACATTTGCTCTATCCCCATAATTAGGGTATCCAATCGATCTAAATCTTTTTTCCGCTCATAAAAAAACTCCACCATTACAGCCCGGCCATCTGGCGAATTACTGCTGTATTTTTGGTCCATGTCCAAATATTCCTTTAAGCTGGAAGAGTAGTATTTAGAGCTAACAGTAGCTGCGGTATTAGGATCTGGTTCATCGTTGTGGAAGTACAAAGGAAAAGGGAATCCCGCATTGATGGAATTTAGGAGAGCTAAATAAGGTGTGTCTTGTTTCTGTTCCTTAAAAGGTTGAACATCCGTAAGTCCGGTGAAAATGTCATTGCAGCAATTCAATGTCTTAGATGTTCTAATTCCTAGTCGGTTGGAACTCAAAAGGTATTGTGTGCCATCAGAATTTAAGTTGTAATACAAATCATCGGCAGGAGAGTTTAAGGGTAAACCTAGGTTGGCAATGGTGGCTTCAGAAGCCGGGTAAACCGATTTGAAAACATCAAACCCCCCAAATCCAGGATGGTAATCCGAGGAGAAAAAAAGTGTTCCATTAAAAAGGAAAGGGGAAATTTCATCGCCTGGGGTGTTGGCACCAACCAAGGCTGTTTTTTCCTCAAAATCAGGACCATTAAACTTACTTTTAAATAAGTCGTAACCGCCCTTCCCCGCCGTTGTATCTGTGCTGGCAAAGAACAAATAGGTGGATTTGTCGACCACATGAAAACTGGGGTGGGTATAACTTACTCCCGGTGCTGAAAAGCCAGGAATGGAGCGGGGCCGCACAAAACGTCCACCCACAAGGTCGGCTATCCAGAGTTGGCAATTGCTGGGGCAAAAGGAAAAAACCACATGCTTTTTATCTGGAGAAACAGATGCATTAGCCACATTTCCTAATGTATTCACTTCGCCAAATATGATAGAATCTACGCGCTGTTTCCCTCGACTTTCATAGCTCACAAAAAGTTGAAACTGC
>JBLHJD010000163.1:0-5490 GCA_047618705.1 Luteibaculaceae bacterium | reverse complement strand
GTACAATTATATCCCTAACTCCATTGATGAGTTTGCAAATGCAGGAATAAGCATTGGCCCCAATCCCTTTTCCGATGAGATTCAAATTAGCGGTTCCAGCCTGAACGTACCAAGTAGAGTCTTTAATACGGCAGGACAAGTGTTTTACTTGAATTGGGAAAATGGCAAAGCCAAAACGTCCCAACTGGTGCCGGGGGTGTATTTTGTGGAATTGGAAATCAATGGTAAGGTGCGTTATTTTAAAATGGTGAAATAATGGTTCGGCTCCGCTCACCATGGTAGGGTTCGGTTCGGCTCACCATGGTGTGGTTCGGTTCGGCTCCGCTCACCGCGGTGAGGTTCGGCTCCGCTCACCGGGGGGCGGGTGTATTTTTACTCACTTAGTTTCGCTCAACAGTATACTCAGGCATAGGTTTATGGTATTGTGTTTGTTTGATGAGGCCCAGTAGCCTCCCAAGTTCACAAAAGCACCAACTATTTCTTGATAACAGTCCGTGTTATCGATTCAGATAAATGGGCTAATATTTCATAATTAAGCTCCTCGCTAATTTCGCTAAATGCACTGACCTTTATTTCTAAGTCGCCCTGTTTTCCAATTAAAACAACTTCATCTCCGATTTTAGCCTCGGTATTTTGGGTAATATCTACTATGATCATGTTCATATTTACAACCCCAATTACACTATGCCTTTGACCGCCAATAAGCACTCGCCCCTTGTTGCTCAATGAACGACTGTACCCATAGGAATAACCAACGGGGACCAGTGCCGTTGTAATATCAGTTTGGGCCAGATAAGAAATGCCATAACCGATAAACTCACCACTCTTGACCTTTTTTATCGCCATAATCTGACTATTCCACCCAAGTATCCTTTGCAATGGGTCAATTTTATTGCTTTTTAGGTTGATATACCGGACATAAACTTCGCTACTCGACCAAAAACCATACAGCATAATTCCTATTCTCACCAAATCCATTCTTGCATTTGGATAAGCAAATGCGGCTGCAGAATTACTCACATGTTTATATCTGGGAATCAAGTCATTGGCCTCAAAAGTCGCTAACATTTTTTTATATTTCTTTAGCTGGCTTTGGATCCTGACGTGATTAGAAACACTCTCGGCTCCTGCCAAATGTGTGCAAAATCCAGCTATTTCAACATATTGAGCGTTCTCTTTTATTGTGATAATCGCGTTGTGTAATTCATCGGTATTTAGGCCTAAACGATTCATGCCTGTTTCGGCTTCAAGATGAATTTTAGCCTTTACATTAAGTTCTTTGGCCTGTTTTATTGCAACATTGAGTCGTTCAGTATTAAACACAAAAAACTCTATTCCTTTTGTAATCGCTTCTCTAATATCCTCTTCCCCCAACCATCCCATAACCATGATAGTTGCCGGTTTAGATAAACTATCATACACCCGAAGAGCTTCGCTATAATGAAAAACCGAGTAATGCTCAATTCCATACTTCTCGAAAAGTGGAACAACTTGCTCTATGCCATGCCCATAAGCGTTAGCTTTTACTACGGCCGATATTTTTACTTTGTCTCCTAGTTTCTTTTTTAAAAAAGCAATATTATTTTCAACCGCACTTTCATTGAGCGTTATCAGAGAATTCTCAATCATCGCTTAATAATTTTGTATAAATCGCATAAAATAAATTCGCTCCCGATTCAATGATGTCATCTGGGAAATCAAAGTCTGGATTATGCAGCGGTGGTTGATCTTTTCCGGACCCTAAACCAAAATAACAAGCATCGTATTTTTCAGAAAAATACCCGAAATCCTCAGACCACTTAAAGGGTTTCTCAATCCTTTGAATATCTAAATCACTCTGCTTTGCTGCATGTTCCACCATACCCACGCAGACATCACTATTCATGGTTGCAGGAAATGCTTCGTTGTACGAAATGGTGCAGTCCAACTTTTCTGCTTTCGATATTTCTCGCATTATTTTTTCACAACTATCCGTGAGTACTTCCATGTCTTCGTTTTCAAAGGCACGTAATGTAACCCGCAATTCAGCATACCCAGGAGAAGTGCCAAAAGATATTTCACCCATTTGAATGTGGATGATGGTTAACAAAATGAAATCGGTAAAAAGCGTTTTGTCCTCCCTTAATGCATGTAGTTTTTGGATGATTTCAGCAATGGCATCTGCCGGACTTATGCCATTTTGTGGTTCGGCGGCATGGGCTGTTTTTCCAGTAAGACAAATGGTCATGCCTTTTGATGCGGAGGCAAAACTTCCATTCTTAAGGACAATTTTGTTCTTTTCAAATCCAGGCACATTATGAAGCGCAAACATGTAGTCCGGCTTCATATTAATAAATATTGGATTTTCTACTACATCCCGAGCGCCTTGCTCTACCTCTTCGGCCGGTTGGAAGAGCATGACTACCCTTCCTCTTTTAGGCCTGTTTTCAGCAACTTTTTGAATAAGTCCTGTCAAGATAGCCATGTGTCCGTCATGGCCACAAGAATGGGCTATATGCTCATTGATGGAGGCATACTCAAGGCCTGACTTTTCTTGAATAGGCAACGCATCCAACTCGGCTCTAAATACAAGCGTTTTCCCTTTTTCTTTTCCATTAAAAGCAAACGCAACTCCCGTTTCCCCAAGCTTAATGGTTTCGTCAGGTTTGTATTGCTTAACATGGTTTATTATCCGTTCAGAAGTATCAAACTCATCATTCGAAATTTCTGGGTGTTTATGCAGTTCCTGTCTTAATCTTACTATTTTCTCATTCATATATTAGTATCAATCCTAATTAAATAAGCCTTCCTTTTTATCATGTGATTTTTTATGCTTTTTTGAAAAATTTGTATTTTTTCAAATGGAAGCTACGCTGAGTAAAAGCAATTATAATAATGCCCCATATACTAAACGGTAGCACCCGTATTTATTTCTTTTCTTCCCGCAAAATTTACTCCATTTTACGGCCTTTTGCCAATTCATCTATCCGCTTTTCCATTTGCCTACATTTTTTATACAGCACAAATTCATCTTCTATTTCTTCAATCCGATAACCGCAAACAACTCCTTTTATCATCTGTGCATTTGGATGAATTTTTGCTTTTTCAAAAAACGTCCTAAACGTTACGTTCTCTGCAAGGAGTGTTTGAAGTTTATCTACATCAAAACCCGTAAACTACTCGAATACTTGGTGGAATTCGTCTTTGGTTCTACCATTCTTTTCCAATCTATTCCAATACAGGGGGTAAATAGATGCAAAGACCATATTGGCAACCTGTTCATTTTTTTCGGCTGTAACTTTCATTCTGATACGGCTTAATGTTTATCGCTTTCTCATAAATTCAAATGCGCCTTTTCTGAGTTGGATACCGTATTCCAAATAGGCTTTCATGCAGGCCAGGAAATTTGCCCATCCTTCCGAATTTTCTAGAGCCCAATTCAGGTTATCTTCATTAAGTTCATTTCCATTTACTCTATTACGGCACTATCGTCTGGCCATTTTTCTGATGTGATTACCTCAACAGTTGCTGGGTTCCAAACAAAGGAAATGGAGCTGTTATTTTCAATTTCTATCTCTTTAATAGGGAATTTCTTCAAATTCAGGAAATTTCCAAATCACCTCTTTTCCGGATTCAAGTCGACCGCTACTTTCCGAGATAAAATACTTGGTCATTTTCTCTGGATTTACAATCCCATCAAAAAAATCTTCAATTGGTTTTTGAATTTATATGGTTGCATTTGATTCAAGTCTCATATTGAATTCCATTTAGCTTTTGTTTGATCTATCCGAATTGGTGCTAACGGTATGTATTCCCAGTTCTGGGAGACGGCCGGAAGAGAACAACCACAATTTAGTATTTTCTCTTACTTAATTTGGGTTGTGGGGGGTAGAATTGGGGAAATCCTTTGTTGTACATTTTACTTATTTCAACCTAAAGTTAATTGGGTATTTATATTTACACGTAATACTTTCCCCTCCCACATATGCGGGATACCATGTAAAGTTTATTTCGGAAAACACTTTCATAGCCTCTTTATTGAGGTCATCCGTCAATCCTTTGAGAATTTTGATTTTAGAGGATTTTCCTTCAGTATCCACAGTAAATCCTAAAATCACTTCACCTTGGATATTATTATCTTGAGCGGAGGCTGGATATCTCAAATTCCTACCAATTTTACGGTAAACATTCCCTGAAACTTCGGGAATAATTAGCGGGGGATGATCAACCATAATTATTTCCATCTTACCGTTTATTTCACATTGGATTTCTTTAGAAGAATTTCTCCAATTATAGATAACACACTTTTGAGATGTCCAATCAAAAATAAAATCAAGAGTTCCTCGGTTAAAGTATCTCCACTCTCCTATCTTTTTTCCATTCCTGAATGCTCCGGCTGAAATTGTATCAATTCCTTGCATTCCAAATGATGTCCAAAATCCGTGCTTTTCATTGTTTTTATAGGATCCCACTTCATCTAGGCTGCCGTTCCGTCTTCTTCTTTCATAGAAGCCCTCTTTAATTTTTTTATTTGATTTAAGGACAGTATATTTTTCGGAATAATGGACGTTTCTGGATGGCTTCTTTTCTATTGTTTTGAGTTCCTGGGCAATAACGGTACAACTAATAAAAAGTAGAAATAGAAGGAGTGAATTTTTTATCATTTTTGTATCGTTTACAACGTTTGGTTATCTACCCTGAAAGTACAGATACCCATTAACATCCTCTAAATATAAACCACCTTACCCTGTAGCAGCTCCAAAAACCGTCTTGGGACTGAATGGCGGAGATAGGATCTAATGACAAAAAACCGGATGCAAATCGGTAGAAAAGTAGGGAACGAATGGTCCAATTTTCCGTGAACCGAGTCTAGTAGAGTTACGATGATCATTCCGATAGTTATCGGAATTGCTGAGCGCAGTGCAACGGAGTCGAAGTACAGACCACACGAATGCTTAGTTATTGTACACCGTTATTTTTTTCCCTCCAATACTTTTAGAAGTTTTTTCGGGTCCTGCCGATTGTCCCAAAATGCCGTAATAATAATTTCCATTTCAAGAGCCTTATAATAAATACTGAAATTTCCCAAAGAGGCAACTCTTGTTTCTTTAAAATCTGTTGCCTTGTATATAAAAGGCTTTTCAGATATCTGTTTGGTTCGTTTTGAAACGAGTTTTACTAGTTTTTTTGAATAGGAATTGGAGCCATTCCTTTTTACCCAATATTCCAATATCCCAACGAATTGGATATCGGCTGTTTTAGTCCAAATTACATTGCGTTTAGCCACTCCATATTCCTTTTGTCCATAGCTTCTTGAGAAATTAGCTTTCCAGCCTCAATGTCTTTCTCACTCATTTCCAAAAGAATTTTTTGCTCTTTGGTTAGCTCGATGATTTCTGTTTCAGATGAGCTAGATGAAATTAACTTGTCAAGAGCAACTAGGAAATCTTTGTTTTTTATAGAAAGGATTTTATCAATCAATCCATTTCGAATGTTATCTACTGTGGCCAT
>JBLHJD010000162.1:0-5498 GCA_047618705.1 Luteibaculaceae bacterium | reverse complement strand
ACCGCTTTTCGAGCCAGGCGCCGCCGCCCTGAGCAGAACGTAGTGGCGCCGAATGGGAGCGCCGCCGAGAAACAGGTTTCAATTTCAGGAAAATGCGTTTTGAGCACCAAATTTTGAGTTCTGAAAACTCCCTATTCAATTTCAACTCACCGCTTTTCGTTCAGGGCAAGTCCTACCGGTTGCTTATCGAATCCTCAAACCACGGCGCCTGAGCGGAGCCGAACGGCCCGTGCATAGAGCTTTTCGAGCAAAGGCGCAGCCGACGTCGAGAAATTCCTTAATTTTCCGGCCTGAATTGATTCAACACATGGAAGAAAAGAAGATAGGTGTTATAGGTGGAGGAAGCTGGGCCACAGCTTTAGTGAAAATTCTGTGCAACAATTTCGACACCGTACATTGGTGGTTGCGGAACGAGGAAGCCGTTGAACACCTCAAACGGTTTAACCGAAACCCACGGTATCTGACCTCCGTACAATTCGATTCTGAGAAAATAAGGGTAACCAATGACCTGCAAAAAATCCTAAAAGAATGCGATATTTTGGTGATGGCCACTCCTTCCGCATTTTTGGTGGAGTTGTTTGATACCGTTAGCGTTACCGGGTTAGAAGATAAAATTGTTATTAGTGCCATTAAAGGGATAATCCCAGAATTCCACGCCATTCCAGCTCGGTTTTTCCATAAAACATTTGGTATCCCCTACGAACGTATCGGGATTATTTGTGGTCCTTGTCACGCCGAAGAAGTAGCCTTGGAAAAATTGAGTTACCTCACCGTTGCTTGCCAGGACACTGAACTCGCTTTGTGGTTTGCTAGTAAATTGGCCTGTAGATATATTAAAACCACCCACTCCGACGATTTATTCGGGACAGAAATTGCGGCGGTTCTGAAGAATGTGTTTTCAGTAGCCTCCGGTATTTGCCATGGACTGGGTTATGGAGACAACTTCCAGGCAGTGCTTATTGCCAATGCCATCCAGGAAATGGAACGGTTTATTGATGCCATTAGCCCAACGCACCGCGACGTAAAATCATCGGCCTATTTGGGAGATTTGCTCGTAACGGCGTATTCACAATTCAGTAGAAACAGAACCTTCGGATCCATGATAGGACGGGGGTATTCTGTGAAATCAGCCCAGTTTGAAATGAACATGGTGGCAGAAGGGTACTACGCCGTAAAGAGTATTATTGAGATGAACAAAAGGTACAAGGTAGATATCCCAATTTGCCAAGCCGTGTTTAATATCGTGTACGAGAAAATTAGCCCGGTGGTAGAAATCCGGATTTTGGTGGATAATCTTACCTAGTATTAGCGGCATTAACCGCTACTCCCCATGGAAAAAATCATACACCGCCTGGGCCTTCTTTTTGTCCAGAATAGTCATTAACTCATCCTTGCTCAATTCCCGGATGCGTTTCACGGATTTAAACTCCTTTAATAAGGCTTCGGCACTTGCGGGACCTACTCCCTCAATTTCGTTCAAAGACGACTTTAAGGCCGACTTGCTGCGCAAATTTCGGTGGTGGCGCAAGCTAAATCGGTGAGCCTCATTTCGCAAAGACTGAATTAATTTTAAAGTCTCACTTCGCTTGTCGAGATACAAAGGGTAAGAATCTCCCGGGTAAAAAATCTCCTCCAGCCTTTTGGCTATTCCTATGATGGCAATTTCACCCATTAAATTTAGGTCCTGAAGGCTTTTTACAGCTGAGCTTAATTGTCCTTTTCCTCCATCAATGATAATAAGTTGAGGCAGCGATTCGCCCTCGTCCAGGAGCCTTTTGTAGCGGCGATAAATCACCTCTTCCATAGAGGCATAATCATCCGGGCCGTCCACCGTTTTTATGTTAAAATGGCGGTAGTCTGCTTTGCTGGGTTTGGCATCCTTAAACACCACACACGCACTAGCCGGATTTGTTCCTTGAATGTTGGAGTTATCAAAACACTCAATGTGCTTGGGTAACTCGGCCAGGTTTAAGTCTTTTTGAGCGGTTTCTAATATCCGAAGAGTGGCCTTTTCTGGATCTTTTATGGCTTCTTGTTTGCGCTTGTCGAGCTGATAGTATTTGGCGTTCCGTAAGCCCAAATCAATCAGCTTCCGTTTATCGCCAATTTTGGGCATGCTTATTTTTAAGCCATCTATGCTTATGGGGTGGCTCACCAATAATTCCGGACTCAAAAAATCGTAGCGGCGTTTTATTTCTGCAATGGATTGCCCCAAAAGTTCTTCATCACTTTCGTCCAGCCGTTTTTTGATTTCCACAGTGTACATCTGCACTATCCCACCATTCACAAGCCGCATAAAATTAACGAAGCCAGTGCTGATGTCGTTAATAAGGCTAAACACATCTACATTGGTAATGCTCGGATGCACAATGGTGCTTTTGGCCTGGTATTTTTCCAGCGCATCAATTTTTTCCTTCGTCGATTGGGCTTTTTCGAAATCGAGATTGGCACTCAGCTCCATCATTTTCCCGTGGAGTAAATCTTTAACACTGCCAATATTCCCCTTAATCATGCTTTTAATTTCGGCAATATCGGTGTTGTAATCGCCCTCCGTTTGATGTCCTTCACAAGGTCCCGCACAATTCCCGATGTGGTAATCCAAGCATACCCGAAACTTGCCTTTGCTTACGTTTTCTTCGCTCAAAGCAAAGTTGCAGGTCCGGATTTGAAATAAATTTCTGATTAATTCCAAGAGGGTGTTCATCATCCGAGCACTGGGGTAGGGGCCAAAATATAAGGAGCCATCCCGGATAATTCGGCGGGTGCTGAAAACCCGAGGGAAGCGTTCGTTTTTGATGCAAATCCAAGGATACGATTTATCATCCTTGAGTAAAACATTAAACCGAGGTTGGTATTTTTTAATCAGGTTACTCTCCAACAAAAGCGCATCAAATTCGGTTTCCACCAAAATAAATCGAATATCAAAAATCCGTGAGACCAGAATTTCCGTTTTTCTATTCTCATGCTTAGATTTAGAAAAATAAGAAGAAACTCGCTTTTTAAGGTCCTTGGCTTTTCCGACGTATATGATTTCCTCGTCCTTGCTGTAATACTTATATACACCCGGGGAGTTCGGAAGCGCCTTAACCTTCGGGGAAAGTGATTCCCAATTTGGATTAGATTTATTCAATTATTTAATTCAACTTTAGTGCAGTGACCAAATTAAGGTAAAAATGGCGGAATTAATTGTAGTTGGGGGAGGAGTTGCTGGTATTTCCAGTGCATGTTACGCAGCCAAACGAGGGAAATCGGTTGTTTTACTGGACAACCACGACCAAATTGGGGGCCGTGTAAGGAGCTTTACTAAGGAAGGGTTTACATTCGACATGGGCCCGTCTTGGTACTGGATGCCCGATGTTTTTGCCGACTTTTTTAGCGATCATGGGTTTAATGTGGAGGATCTGTTGGATCTCAAAAGATTAGATCCGTCCTATTCCGTTTTTTGGGACGATGAAAGTTGGGACATACCGGCCAATATGCAGGACCTTCTCCGTTTTTTCGAAAAGCAGGAAACGGGAGCCGGGGAGAAACTGAAAATATTTTTGGCGGATGCCAAGGAAAAGTACGACATCAGCATGGGGCAGTTCATTAAAAAACCAGCGCTGAGTCCATTCGAGTTTGTGAATATCGAATCCCTCAAGTTCCTGTTATCTGGAAAATTACTGGGAGCCTTGAGTAAAGAAATAGAGGCCGCTTTTAAAAACCCGAAACTTCGAAAATTATTGGAATTTCCAGTGCTTTTCTTGGGAAGTACAGCTCAAAATATTCCGCAGATGTACAGCCTCATGAATCATGCCGACATGACCTTAGGGACTTGGTACCCTATGGGTGGAATGGTATCGATAATTGAAGCTATGAAAAAAGTGTTGGACCATTATGGGGTTCAGGTGATTTGCAATACAGAAGTAACAGGCCTTGAAGAAAAAGACGGAAAAGTCACCTCCCTTATTACCTCAAAAGGAAACATGGAGTGTGATCACCTAATTTGGACTGCAGATTACCACCATTTTGATACGGTAGTGGCTCCGCCCAAACACCGGATGTATTCAAAGAAATATTGGGAAAGCAGGGTGCTAGCACCTTCTGCTATTTTGTTCTACGTGGGAGTAAACCGGCAGGTAGAAGGTTTGCAACATCACAACTTGTTTTTTGATACGGATTTTGACGCCCACACAGATAGCATTTACAAAGACCATGGCTGGCCAGAAGACCCCTTGTTTTATATCTGTGCCCCGTCCAAAACAGATTCCAATGTAGCACCCCAAAGCATGGAGAATTTGTTTATCTTAATACCCATAGCAACAAACCTTGAGCGGGACAATCAGCGCATCCATAATTTCTACAACAAGATATTAACCCGCCTAGAAAAAAAGGGAATCACAGGTATCCGAGGGAATGAAATTATTCAGGAACACTTTTTTGTGGACGACTTTAAAAAGGAATATAACAGCCTCGGGGGAAATGCCTATGGTTTGGCCAACACCCTCAAGCAAACAGCTTTTTTAAAACCAAAAATGAAATCCCGAAGTTTGGGGAATGTCGTTTTTGCGGGACAAATGACCAATCCAGGTCCGGGATTACCACCCAGTATTATTTCGGGAGAAATAGCGGCAAGTTTACTATAAACATGAAAAATATTTACGACCAATTAGGCGCAGATTTTAGTCGGAAAACGACGGAGGCATACAGCACATCCTTTAGCTGGGCGGTAAAAACATTACCTCAACCAACCCGTCAGGCTATTTTCGATATTTATGCCTATGTCCGTTTTGCAGATGAAATTGTGGATTCTTTTCATGATTTTAATCGCACAGAATTATTAGCCGAATTTAGGGAAGACACCTTTAAGGCTATAGCTCGAGGTATATCCATGAATCCCGTCATTAATCGTTTTCAGGCAGTGGTGAATGAATATGGCATTGATCATGCCTGCATTGAGGCTTTTTTGGATTCCATGCAGATGGATTTAGAGGGTAAAATATATACCCAAGATCTTTTCGAAACCTACGTGCTAGGGTCGGCCGAAGTGGTGGGTTTAATGTGTCTGAGTGTGTTTGTTAATGGCGACCAGAAACAATATCAGGAGCTGAAAGCTGGGGCAATGAAATTGGGATCTGTTTTTCAGAAAATAAACTTCCTGCGCGACATTAAACAGGATTATGAGGAATTGGGAAGAACTTACTTTCCTAGTATAGAAAAGGAAGGATGGAACTGCCAAGTAAAAGCCAAAATAGAAGCAGAAATTGAATTGGAATTTAAAGAAGCCCGGGAATCAATATTAAAATTGCCGAAGGATATTTCTAAGGCCGTAATGCTGGCTTACAATTACTATTATCAACTATTTAGGAAAATCAAAAAGGTGCATTCAGGCGTGCTGATGGAAAAAAGGGTTAGAATCAATAATGGTGTAAAAGGAATCCTATTTTTGAAATTATTTTTAAGGCATTCCATATCATGAGTTTTATTACCCTTACCCTTATTTTCTTAAGCAACTTTGT
>JBLHJD010000161.1:0-5564 GCA_047618705.1 Luteibaculaceae bacterium | reverse complement strand
ATTAAAGACTCTACTTGGTACGTTCAGGCTGGAACCGCTAATTTGAATCTCATCGGAAAAGGGATTGGGGCCAATGCTTATTCCTGCATTTGCAAACTCATCAATGGAGTTAGGGATATAATTGTACACCGTAATTTTATCCCTATCTGTACCGCCATTGTTTATGAGGTAGATCTGAGACCCGTCAAGGGATATGGCAATGTCCCTCAATCGGCCGTTTAAGGCTTGGTCACCCGCAAAATAATTGGTATCTAGTTTAGGTGAGTTTTGATTCACGGAACCGTCCCCATTAAGCGGAATAAAATGGACAGATCGGTCTGTGATAGCGCCATCCTTGAGCGTTACCACTAAAAAACTGTTTCTCCAAGCCACAATATCTCCATTGGTTCCGTAATAAACCCCATCTGAAGGGGCAATGGTGCACCAATCCAAATATCCAGCCGAACTATCTGGCGGAGTGGAACACCATGAAAATAGGGGGTCCTCTATGCTTGTGTTGGGCATGGATGCGGGAGGAGTGTAGGTGTTTACGAAATTTTCTTCTCCCGGGAAATTCCCATCACTATAAAAACCACGCACTTGTTTCCAGCCGTAATTTTGCCCGGGTATTAATTGGTTTATTTCATCGTCTGTTCTATCCCCATGTTCCACATCGTACATGCTTTCTAAGGGGGTATTAAACATTAACCCTTGCGGATTTCGATGGCCCATTGTAAACAAGGAGTTACCCGGGATAGGATTGGATGCAGGCACGGTCCCGTCTAAATTTATGCGGTGGATTTTTCCGTTCATGGTTGTTGGGTCCATGGTGAAATTATTGGGATTCCCGGATTGTGGATTGTAACAATCCGGGCTATTGTCTTCGCTAATACCTAAATCACCTACACTAAAGTAGATGTATTCTTTTCCATTTTGTTTTACTGCCATTAAGCGGCCACCCAGGTGATCGTATCCCGTGGGGATGTTTTCAAAAATGGTAGTGTCACCAATTACGGTTTCACTGACGGGGTCCCAGTGCAATCGCCGTATTTTAAAGGCTGTTTTTGGTTCAACTAAAGTGGCCTGAGAATTGTAAGAATGTGTGAAATAGATAAAGGGGGAATTGAGGAAGTCGGGGTGAAGGCTTAAACCTAAGGTCCCGTGTTGTATGGCTCTGGTTGGACAGTCTGGATTGTTTTCTACCGGATCTCCGGCAAAGTAATCGGGGGCGGTAAAAACAAGCTGTTTGGCACCTGTTGTCGGATTTACTCTGGAAACAACGCCATTTTTTTCGGTAAGCCAAAGGTGGTGATCTGGACCATAGGTGATTTCCCAGGGTGTGGCTATGGTTGTCGGTAATTCTGATCGAATAAATTCTTGGGATGTTGTATTTAGGGAACTAAGAAGAATAATTAGGGTGAGTAGGGCAGGGAAGGTGATTTTTTGCAGCATGGTTTTGTGTTTTTTTTAAAAAGATACAAATAATCCAATAGCCTAGATCAGCCTAACGTTTTTTTTCAAGAGTGAAATGAACCTGGGATCCCCCTTTGGGGTTTCTGTCAATCCAAATCCCACCCCTGTGCAGCTCCACAATTTTTTGACAATAAGTAAGTCCAACGCCTTCCCCAGAATAGGTTCCCTTGTCGTGTAAACGGTTAAATATTTTAAATATTTTTTTCCAGTTTTTTTCATGGATTCCAATTCCATTATCAATAATGGCAAATTCCCAAGAGTAGGTTAACTCCTTGCAAGTGATATGTATTTCGGGATTTTTTTCGTTAAACTTTAATGCGTTGTCTAAGAGGTTAAGGAATAGGGTCTCCAGCTCTTGTGGTAATCCTTCTATTGTTGGCAAGTCTGCTACACGGAAAATCGCCTGCTTAGCAACATCTTCCTTTTGGATTTCTTCTATTCTATTGTGCACAATTAAGGCCAAATCCACAGACTCGAAATTTGGGGTTCGTCCAATTCGACTCAAATATAAAAGTCCTTCAATTTTTATGCGCATTCGATTTACGGCCTCACCAATGTAATACAGACTTTTTTTACCCCTTTCCTCTAATAAATCGGAATAATCCTCCTCCAAAATCCCAATGAAGCTATCCACAATATTCAATGGTTCCTTTAAATCATGGGAAGTGATATAGGCAAATTGCTGGAGCTCCTCATTTTTGGCTAAACTGATTTTTTCGAGGTGCTCTATTTTTTTTTCTAAGCCATTTTTTTCAGAAATATTGAGAAAAGTCCCGTTCCAGATTTCAGGTTTTCCGGCCTCGGACCACTGGGATATTTTCGCCCAAAATTGCACAGAGACTAAGGATCCATTTTTATGGTAAATTCGGAAAGTGGTGTTTACAGGAAGTGTACCATTGGATAAAATGTGCTTTTGCATTAGGGCATCCACAGCACCCAGGTCTTCCAAATGAACCATTCTTTTCCACCCATCTTTAAAGTGATTGATGTCGGCTCCTGTATGACCAAAGTTGAATGCAAAGCTGCCGCTAAACGCATGTACGTTATTACCAATGTTCCACTCCCAAGAGCACAACTTAGGGTTGTCCAAAAAAGCGGAATTAACGCGCTTTTGAACGTCTAATTGGCCCCTTATTTGATCCAAGTCAGATTGGTTCCCTTGCGAGGAAGAATCTGTTTCCTGATGTGATATTGGTCTTAACATGGTTGTTTAACTAAAATGGTGTTCAATAATATCTTGGAGGGTATTTTGGTTAAGTGGTTTTCTTTTAAATCCTTTTATACTGCCAAAATTTTTGGCCTTACCCTCGTCATCTGGATTTAGTGAGGTGGTTAACATCATAACTATTACAGTTCCTTTGTGTTTTGGATCCAACTTTTCATATTCATCCAAAAATTCCCAGCCATTCATTGCAGGCATGTTGATGTCCACAAATATTAAATCAGGTTTCGGATATTCACCATCCACCTCTGTTGTTAAGTATTCCAGTGCTGACCCCCCACTCTGTAAGGCCATTACTTCATTTACAAGACCACTTTGGTTGATAATGTGCTCGTTGTAAAAGTTGGTTGGCTCATCGTCATCGATAAGCAGAGTTCGATTAATTTTCATTGTCATGATTTTGTTTTCTTTAGGGTGAAAATAAAAATACTTCCATGGCCCAAATCAGATTTAACTTCAATGGTTCCTCCGTGGAGTTTAACAATTTTTTGCACATGGGCTAATCCAATTCCTGTACCAGGGTATACGTTTCTATCATGAATACGTTGGAAGATTTTAAAAATATTCCCTTGGTGTTTTTGATCTATTCCAATTCCATTGTCCTCCACCCTAAATTCCCAGTGTTCTTTAAATTCCTCAGCTTTTATGGTTATAAGAGGATCATCGTCAGGCATTTTAAATTTGATGGCATTGGTAATTAAGTTCTGGAATAAAAGGCGAATTTCAGTCTCAGCGCCAAAAATAATAGGCAGTTTATCCCAAACTATTTTACTCTTGGTTTCCATAATTTTGCTGGAGATATCCTGAACTAGGTTTTCCATTAAACTAGTTACGTTAATGGGTTTTTTTTCAATTTCTAATCCTATCCTAGAAAACTCTAGGAGGTCCTTAATTAAGGATTGCATCCTAGTAGTGGCGTCCGAAATGAACTGCAGAGATTTTTTTCCTTTTTCATCAAAAAGGTCATGGTATTGCAGTTTAATTAAATCTGTAAAATTGGATACAGTACGCAATGGTTCTTGTAAATCGTGGGATGCTATATAAGCAAACTGTTCCAACTCTTTGTTTTTAGACATGAGTTGTTGATTCATGATATTCATCTGTTCCTCCGCTTGTTTACGCTCGGTAATATCCCGAATTGCCGCACTTACCAACCTTCCATCTTCTGTTTCTAAAGGGCTTAGCGATATTTCCACAGGAAATTCTTCCCCGTTTTTACGGAGTCCTAATAAAATTTTTCCAGCACCCATGGGTCGAACATTAGGGTTGGCATGAAATCCTTCTCGGTGACTGGGATGATTTCCATGGAATTTGGACGGGATAAGAATTTCAACTTTTTGACCAATTAACTCTTCCCTAGTATAACCAAAAATATTCTCTACCTGAGCATTGACCAAAGTTATCAACCCTTTTTGATCCACAATTACCATTGCGTCCGGAGCACTTTCCAACAAACTTTTAAATTTGTTTTCAGCTCTTTTTCTGTCACTAATATCTCGAATTGCCGCTGAAACAAATTGTTTGCCGTCTGAATTTAAGGGGCTAAGAGAAATTTCCACCGGGAAGTTGGTCCCGTCTTTTCGTTTCCCGTATAGGTCTTTGTTTTGACCCATATTACGTGATTTGGGTTTGTCAATATACTGATCTCTGTGGTGTTTGTGTTTGCCCAAAAAGCGGCTAGGCACCAAAATTTCTATTTCTTTTCCGAGCAATTCATTTCTGACATAACCAAAAAGTTTTTCAGTTTGTTTATTTACCATAACAATGTGGCCCGTGTTGTTCACCACAATTATTCCGTCGGGAGCAGTTTCAAGCACTTCATTGGCCTTACTAATAACAAAGTCGAATTCATTTACTACATGCATATAGACCGAAATACCAATTATTTCATTGGTGTTATTTTTGACCAAGGCATGTTTGGTAATAAGATCCACAGTATCCCCATTTATTTTTGTAAATGTGGTTAAGGAGGAGGGTATTTTTTCCCCGAAAAGTAATTTTTCGCGTATCCGTTCAAATGATTTTGACCCATTTTTTGGTTCGAGTACCCCGCTGTAATTTTTAATTTGAAGTTCATCAAGAGTATAACTAAGAATGTCTAATGCAGATTTATTGGCATAGCTAACTGTTCCCGAAATATCGAAACCAATTAAACCATCTTGAAGTAAATCTGTTATATATTCTTTCATCTTAGTACAGTATGTAGAATAAACTCTATTACCTAAGTTCGTGAATATTATCTGACTTTTTTGGGCTTTTTGGTGGGGTTCTACCTAATAATTGTTCAATTAACTCTCAGAGCTGATAAACAGTAATGTTTGTGAGAATGAAGTGCCCATTTTTTTCGGATTTTTTCCTAAATAGAAAATTGTAAAAGGCCACCACCATGCTAAGACTACACACCTGGAAAGCCCATTTGTTAAGCTTATTCTTGGACTTAAACCCTTCTGTGGTCACACGTGTTAAATAGGACGCCTCCCCTTATGAAAAGGCTTTTTGTGCCTGATTGCCAATATCAGGCACATAATTATGTTTCCATCTCAGTATTATATTTGTCCCAGTCTCATTTGTTATAAACCAAAAAAAAACAGGACTAAGCGGTTGAGTAGAATAAAAGTAGTTTTGTATACCTATGTGATTTCTCTCCTATTTTGGAATGGTGAAATCAGATATAATCGCTTTCGGTTTTTAGGAGATTCACTGCTGTGAAGAGGGATTAAGTCTCGCTGAATAAAGAAAATGGGTGAACCGTTTTTTATTTAGACAAGGTGAAATAAAAAGTCGAACCGGCATTCAGGTTCGATTCTACCCGTATATCACCTTTGTGCAATTGAGCAATTTTTTTGCAATAGGCCAAACCTAAACCAATGGAGTACTTTACTTCTCGACT
>JBLHJD010000160.1:0-5585 GCA_047618705.1 Luteibaculaceae bacterium | reverse complement strand
AAGCAGAGTTGAAGCCTTGTGCTGGCAGTGAAACCTTGTGCTAAGCAGAGTTGAAACCTTGTGCTGCGCGAAGCCGAAGTCTTGTGCTGAGCGAAGCCGAAGTCTTGTGCTGAGCGAAGCCGAAGTAAAAAAAAAAAAAAAGCCCCACCGAAAATCGGTAGGGCTTCCTAATATTTTAATCGTAAATCTTAATTCTCAGAATCAAGCTCCACGTATGAAAGATCAATGTTTCTTAAAGACTCAGACATGTTAATTGCAGTGATTTCAGAAGAATACTCATCTCCTAAAACAAATACAGTATAGTCATCTCCGTTCTCAAAACGCATAATTCCAAGATCTTCATTGAATACTTCATCAGAACCGATAGATACTAATGATCCATCAACTAAATCTTCCATCAATTCAGAACCAGAATTAATCAAACGAGCAGAAGCTTCAATAGGATCTTCACTAGTAGTTGTAGTAGAAAAGTCATTCATATCTACTTGCAAATCAGCTAAAGAAGGAATAGTTGTTCCGAACTGATCATTGTCCATTTGTGTTTGGATAGAAACATACTCTAAATCATTGTTGGTGTTTAAACCATTAATTGCAGTAATTTCTCCTTCTTCATCTAACAAAGCAGTAGTGAAATCGTAATCCAATTCGTACACTTTAACTCCGTAAGGGTCTACCGTTCCGTCTCCAGTTAAAACAACTTCATAGAATTTACCGTCTTCAAAATTGTAATCAGTTGAAGCCATAACATTTCCACTTTCATCTAAAGCAGAAACTACTTGAGTTCCATCCTTTGATTCAATACCGTAAAAGCTTGAAGCTTCTAAATGTCCGGTATTTGCATCAAGAATAATGTCGTCAATTTGATAATCAACAGCATCGTTTCCATCCAATTCATCTGAAAGGTTTACTCCAGCGATAAAAGGCATGTCTAAATCAAGAAGATTTCGTTTGTCATCATTATCTCCAACAGTAGTTTTGTTCTTTGCAGAAGCAAAATCACCGGACTCCTTACTACATGAAGTAAACAAAGACGCTCCCAAAAGAGTCGCTCCTGCTAGTACTAGGCTTAATTTTTTCATTATTGTGCAGATTTAATTATTAATGCAAAACTAGGCATAAAAATTGAGTTTTAATTCACATTTTTGGTAAAAAATTGATATCAGATTGTTTATTAATACAAATACCTTTGTTTATTCCTGAGTATCAATAAAAACTGAGCCTATGTTGGATGATTTACATGTGAAATGCATCCCTTTTGGGGAAGAAAACGAGTTCGATGTTCGTGAACTCTGGAAGAGTTCAAACGAGTTCTTGACTTTTTCCAATGCTTTTCAGTTGCCAGGTGCGGCTCGCAAGGTCCTTTGTAAGGTCGTGGCTGATCAAAATCCAGAATTGTCAAACGAGTTAATTGAAGATTTACACAACCCAAATACCTTTACAATTACTACTGGACATCAACTCAGCTTTTTAGGTGGTCCTTTGTATTTCTACCTAAAAATTGCAGAACTAATTAATTTGGCGAAGTCGGTCAACTCAAAGTTAAATGGGGAGGCTAAGGTGATTCCAGTTTTTTGGATGGCCACAGAGGATCACGATTTAGCCGAGATTTTTGAACCTATATATAAAGGTCAGGAAATTCGGTTCGAGGATCTTCCGAATAATTTGCAATCGGGAAAATGGCGTTGGTCGGGTAAGGAACATCAAACTTTTATTGACTATGCTGAATCCGTTGACTTACCGCATGCATGGCGAAACTTGCTTTTGGAAGGAGATAGTCAGGCAAGTTTCACCCGAAAAATAGTCCGGTACTTTTTTCCAGATGAGGATTTAGTTATTCTGGATGCGAACAATGCCAATCTAAAAAGCCTTACTCAAGATTTGTTTACGCAAGATTTGAATGGCATTACAAGGGATGCTTTCGAAGAATCGAAGAAACGGTCCTTAAATGCAGGGGATAAATTGCAAATCCAGGCTCAAACCATAAATTCCTTTGGTTTAATAGGGGACCAAAGGCATAAAATTGAACGATTTATTAACGGTGTTATCTCATTAGATAATGGTGCCCAGCATAAACTCGAAGAAATAAAGCCCCATTTCTGGAGCCCCAATGTGGTTCTGAGGCCTTTGTTTCAACAATCAATCTTGCCCAATATTATGTATTTGGGCGGTGGCGCGGAAGTAAAATATTGGGGACAATTAAAAGAAGTGTTTGCGGCGTATAAAAAGCCTTTTCCACTGGTGAAACAGCGTTTATCCTATGGCCAAATCAGTTCTGAGGATTTTAAAACTTGGGAGAAATCTGGGCTTGATTCTGACTTCCTTTTGAAGAAATGGGAGCAGGTTGAATTGCATTATCTCGAAAACGAAAGTCGCGATGCTTTAGTTGATTTGACTACGTTAATCACTTCCTTAAAGGAAGCTACAAGCTTTGGATTGTCTCAGATTTTGGGGACTTCCAATCCTGCTTTTCAAGCTGGAGAACAAAAAAGAGTAGAGCAGTTTGAAGTGAGAATTAAACGGAAAATCCGAAAAAATACGCGGGAAACAAAGGCACAGGAAATAGTTGAACTGAAACGAATTTATGATTCACTCCGGTACAATGGTGTTTTGAAGGAGCGCAGGTGCCATCCATTGGATTTTAACTACACCAATATTCCATGGAATAAGGTGTTTTCAGCTGCAAATTCAGGCTTCGTTTTACAATTAATTTGATTGTTGAAAAATGGCAGGATTTACGGCCTTGAATTCCAATAGGCATTGTATATTTGCGCATGCAAGAAATGATCTTAATTATTGACTTTGGTTCGCAAGTGACCCAGTTAATCGCCCGAAGAGTTCGGGAGTTAAATGTTTACTGCGAAATACATCCATATGATAATATCCCCGAACTTGAAGGGGTTGTAAAAGGTGTAATTTTATCGGGTTCCCCTTTTTCTGTGCACGACAGTAACAGCCCTAATTTTGATTTATCCCCATATTTAGGAAAGTATCCAGTCTTTGGAATTTGCTTTGGCGCTCAATATTTGAGTCATGCCAATGGTGGTAGTGTTGTTAGGTCTACAGTTCGGGAATATGGACGAGCAAACCTTAGTTTTATTGATCATAGTTCTCCTATAATGGCTACCCTTACCGAGAATAGCCAGGTGTGGATGTCGCACGGGGATACCATCGCCAATATTCCCGAAGGATGCGAAGTTATTGCATCAACACCAGATGTAAAAGTGGCTGGTTACCAATGGAAAGGTAAAAATGCCTACGCGGTTCAATTCCACCCAGAGGTGTATCACACCACTGAAGGAAGTCAGATTATAAAGAATTTCATATACGATATCGCCGGTTGTGAAGGAGGTTGGACACCCAATTCCTTTGTAGACCAAACTGTTGCGGAACTGAAGGAAACCGTCGGAGACGATAAGGTGATTTTGGGTTTAAGTGGTGGAGTTGATTCATCGGTTGCAGCGGTATTGTTGCATAAAGCAATCGGGGAAAACTTGTATTGCATTTTTGTAGATAATGGTTTGTTGCGGAAGAACGAATTTGAGTCGGTTCTGGAGTCGTACAAACATATGGGACTAAATGTAAAAGGGGTTAACGCTAAGGATGCCTTTTATGCCGAGTTGGAAGGAGTAAAAGATCCTGAAGCGAAAAGAAAGGCTATAGGGAAAGTTTTTATTGATGTTTTTGATGCTGAAAGCCGTTTGGTTGAAGGTGCACGCTGGCTGGGCCAAGGAACCATTTACCCGGATGTAATCGAATCCATTTCGGTAAACGGACCCTCCGCAACAATTAAGTCGCACCACAATGTTGGAGGCCTTCCGGATTTCATGAAACTTAAAGTGGTTGAACCTTTGCGCTCCTTGTTTAAGGATGAAGTACGTAGGGTTGGAGCCGAATTAAATATTGACCCGAATATTTTGGGACGTCATCCTTTCCCCGGTCCAGGCCTTGGAATTCGTATTTTGGGAGATGTTACCGCCGAAAAAGTGCGCATCTTGCAAGAAGTAGATGCCATTTATATTGATGGGTTGAAAAAAGATGGATTATACAACGATGTTTGGCAGGCTGGTGCAATATTACTACCTGTTCAAACCGTTGGTGTAATGGGTGATGAACGAACGTACGAAAATGCAGTTGCATTGCGGGCCGTAAGTTCAACTGATGGGATGACAGCTGATTGGGTTCATTTACCATATGAATTTTTGGCGAAAATCTCCAATGAGATCATCAATAAAGTGAACGGAATTAACCGTGTGGTATACGACATTAGCTCTAAGCCACCGGCAACAATTGAATGGGAATAATATGAGGATTAGTGTTTTAGTACTTTTATTTACGTTGATGCTTCCTTCTGTAGGAAGTGCACAGATTTTCCAAAAGGATAAATACCCAACTAAATTCGTAAAGGGTACCAAATACTATGTGCATATCGTAGAACAGGGCCATACTATTTATGCTATTTCTAAAAAGTATGCGGTAAAAATGGAGCACCTCCTTACAGCCAATCGTGGAATTGAGGATGGTCTGCAAATTGGTGAGGAAATCCTGATACCTACTTTTCGGATAAACCGACAAATTGCCCGGAGATATACGCCTGAACTCAAAGGAAAGTATTTAATCCACGTTGTCCAGAGAAAAGAAACACTCTACAGTATTTCAAAATCATATGGGGTTGAAACCAATGTCATAAAAGGGTACAATCCAATTTTGGATGAAGGTTTAAAAGTGGGACAAGAAATTCGCATCCCAGTAGAATCCAGGGAGGGAATGGATGCGAAATGGACTAATCCCGCCGGAACTGAAAACGACGATCGCTTTATTTATCACGAAGTGTTTAAACAAGAGACCCTTTATTCTTTATCCAAACTGTACGGGGTTAGCGTAAATCAGATCCGCGCTTTGAATGATGGGCTTCCTGGAGGACTTAAAGTGGGGGAAACTATTCGTATTCCTCGGATTCAGCACAAAATTGAGCAATTAGATAGTAATTCTTCCCAAAAACGTAACACGCCTTTTTTTAACGACAATCCGAACCTTGCTTACAAGGACGTATACGAAATTGCGCTACTTATTCCCTTCAATGCTGAGCAAGCTTTGTCTTCTGGAAAATTATCCGACAACCAATTTGGAGTCGAGTTTTACAATGGCTTTAAAATGGCTTCGCAAGAGCTAATTGATAAATCGGGGTCTACCTTTAATGTCAAGGTTTTTGATACGGAGGGAGATGCAATTACTACCAAAAAATTACTCACAAGTAACCAGTTGCAAAACGTGGATCTTTTTGTTGGCCCTATGTTTAAAGCCCCTTTAATAGAGGTTTTGGATTTCGCCAGAACTAGTGGAGGGAGAGTGATTTGCCCTGTACAGCAAAATCCGAAACTGCTCCAAAACAATAGACACCTAACCAATATTTGGCCAAGTAATTATGTGCAAATGCAAAATGTTGCGGCTTATTTAGGGAAAAACCACACAACGGAGAATATTGTGGTGTTGGCTTCTGATTCTCTGGAGGACGTTCGGATTACCTATGCATTTAAGCAATCCATGAACCGGATCTTGAGCAACTCTCTGAGGAGATATAAGGACTC
>JBLHJD010000159.1:0-5627 GCA_047618705.1 Luteibaculaceae bacterium | reverse complement strand
TTTACCCTATGAAACCTCGCTATCCTTATATTATATCCTCATTAATACTAGTCAGTTTCCTGTTTGGCACATTGATCGCCGAAGCGCAAAAAGACTCCTTATTTGCGGAAGACTTTGAACGGCAGCACAACTTACGGCCTTCCATTGGCTTGGAACTCTTTGGGTCTGGGGCCAAGTATTCGGTAGCCATTGAAGGAATTACTCGGGCCGAAAAAAAGTTTCCGATCGTGATACGTTTAGGCTTAGGTGTGGGTGAGAGCGGCACTTATTTTAATGAAAAACCCGTCTTCGAAATCACAGAACCCTATTATACATTTAGTCAACAAATTATCTTTCTAAAACGGCACGGTGTAGATAATTGCATGGAATACGGATTGGGTGGTGTTTGGAGCGACTTTAAATCCGACAGCCCCAGCTACACCATCTTCCCCTCCATTGGTTACCGCATGTTTCCTTTGTGGTGGAAAAACGGGATGCTTCGGTTTTTTGCCCAAGTTCCATTACTGCGATCGCCACAGGGCTTGCTATTTATGCAAGGGGACAAAACAAGTTTATTCACCCCTTTTGGTTTTTCTGTTGGGTATACGTTATAGTGTTATTATTCTTTAATTAATACTTTATAGATTGTGCGCGTGCTTGTTTTTATTTCCTTTTATTCTCGTTCAAATATGTTACTAATTCAAAAATCATTGAAATAGGGTTTTGTTGATGGAATGGAAGATGATTCTGATCTTGATATAGTTTTTCTGCTCTTTCAATCGCTTTTTCCTGTGATGCAAGACTGTCATTCTCAAGTTTCTGATATATAGAAAGACAATATTTATATGTTTTCCCATCTTTTGCATAATTTAATCCCCATTGCTCTCCTAAAGCTTTGTAGTAAAATGTGCGATGGTTTTTTTGGTCTGTATATTGATAATGTAAATAGAACCAAACTTCAAAAGCATCGTTAGAATAAGCTATTTTATATCCTTTAGATTGCCCTTGATTAATCGCATTATCAAAATCAGAAAACTCCTTTTCCCTATATTTAATATCCATATCAAAAACACACCAAATCTCATCGTAGGTGACGCTTGAATTTGCAACCATCTCTTCTGTCGATTCAATCAACTTTAATTTACTTTGACCTCTTAGGTCAACAGCTTCGACAGTTAACCCCAATACTGGAAAAGACTCAAAGTATAGCTTCTCTGTTTGCCCTTCACCTACTATTAAAATGGTTTTATTAAGGTCTTTTGTCTCTATCGTATAGACAGAGGACCTCACCTTTCTAAGCCAAGCTTTATCTCCTTTTGAATCTGTTATTTTTATGGCTCTCGTTTTTTTAGGCATCAACTTCCGGGTTAAAAAGTTTATTAAAATCGCCTAAAAATGGGATAGCGCCATATTTACCCTGAATATAGTCTCTTTCAAATGATGCAGTATTTCGAATTCCTTTGAATTGAACTAACGTATATAAATGACTTGCACCATATTTGTCTTTTTCAACAAAGTCAATTTGGTCTCTTCTTAATAAATCGGAGGATAACAAATTTGTATCGTGAGTTGTGAAAATTAATTGAGCACTAGTATTACTAATAGAATTGAATAATTCTGTTATTTTTTTAGTTAATAACGGGTGAAAACGTGAATCAAATTCATCAATAAATAAAGGAGTTCCTTCTTTAATCGCTTTATAAATAAACGGACTTAATTCAAATAACTTTTTGGTTCCTTCTGATTCATGTGTTGAAAAAGGGAATCTCTCTTCCCCATCTACTTCTAATTTTTCATTGTATTTCAATCTAGTAGATAACAGTATTTTTTTCTTTTTGAAGTCCTTTTTAAAATCTTCTTCTACATCATCTGGTAAATCGTCTTTTGAAACTTCAAGTGATTCTATATCTTTAATTCCAATGTCACCGTATTTCAAAAAGTTTAAAATATATTCTTTGGTTTCTTTTTCATTTAATGCGTTGCCTGCAACATTGTACATTCCTTTATGACCAAGACCACTAATTACTGTAATTGAAGAAATTGCGTCTAATAGTTTTTTAGATAACTTACCAAACCCTAAAGAAGCAATAGAGGATAGGAATAGTGAGTTTTTTCTAAAAATATCATTTTCATCACCCTCATCTTCAGGGAAAAGTGCCATTAGTTTATTGCCTTCGTTAAAGTGAGTTTTATCAATCTCAATAACTTTATTGAATTCTCTAATAAATAGTGGAATTTCTCTAATGTTTGGCGTAGAGAATAGCCATTCACTATGAATGATTTCATCATCTAATTCAAAACCATATCTATACTTAACATCTTCATGTCTGAAAATGAGTTGAAAGAATGAAGGTTGATTTTCTGTTTCTTTGGACAATCCAAAAGAATCAATTAAATATAATATTTCTCCATCTTTTACTGAACCTTTGATGATTTTAAGAAATGTAACTAGTGCTTTAAAAACATTACTTTTTCCACTGGAATTGGCGCCATAAATAGCTTTTGATTTTAAGACAGAGAGTTTATTATCAATATTAATGACATTCCCAATGTCTATCTTAGGGTTCTTAGATTTAATTTTTGCAGAAGTCATATTTAAAGATTGGATGTCTTTGAATGACTTAAAATTACCGAAGCTGAATTCTTCAATCAACATTCCTATGTGTTTATTTGCGTTTATTATGTAAATATATAAATAAGAGCGAGTATTTTCTTGTTTTTATTATTGCAACTCCTTTTCTCTCCTTACTATTTCCGTGCAAAAGCAAAATGACCTCAGAAAGAGGTTTCATCACTGCCTTAAAATCCCTAATTTCACTACCCTAATCGTTGGAAATGTTAGAAATAGTAAACGTAAACAAGCAGTACGCCTCGCACCAAGCATTGAAGGATGTTAGTTTGGAAATAAAGGGTAACCGCATATTTGGGCTTTTGGGTCCAAACGGTGCTGGTAAAACATCTTTGATCCGGATTATAAACCAAATTACTTACCAGGATAGCGGAAGCATTTTATTTTGGGGAGAGGAATTGGAGCGCAAGCACATTGCGGACATCGGATATTTGCCGGAAGAAAGAGGATTATATAAAAAAATGAAAGTAGGTGAGCAAGCCATGTATTTTGCTCAACTGCGTGGCATGAAAAATGCCGATATAAAAAAGGAGCTCAAATATTGGTTTGAGCGCTTTGAAATATCGGGGTGGTGGGACAAAAAAGTAGAGGAGCTTTCCAAAGGGATGGCTCAAAAAATTCAGTTTATCACCACCATACTGCACCAACCAAAATTGCTGATTTTGGATGAACCTTTTAGTGGTTTTGACCCCATCAACGCTAATCTGGTTAAGGAAGCCTTAATGGGATTAAAAGAAAAAGGAACATCCATTATTTTATCCACGCACAACATGGAATCTGTGGAAGAGATTTGTGATGACATGGCCTTAATTCACCAAGGGGAGGTTTTGCTTCGAGGAGAGGTAAATCAGATAAAGCAAGACCATGCCAAGGGCCTTTTCCGGGTTAAGTTTAAAGGCAGCCTAATGAAATTCACTTTAGCCTTAGGTGCCAAGTTTAAACTCATTGATTCCATAGAAAAAGGCGAGGCAAATGAGGTGCTTATCCAACTTCTTGGAGATAGTACCCGCAACGAACTTTTAAATGCAGTGATGGGCGAAGTACAAATCGATTGGTTTGGTCAGGAGATCCCGAGCATTAATGACATCTTTATTTCCACGGTAAAAGAGTAAGCATGAACAAGATTTCCTTAATAATAAAGCGCGAATATTTATCGAGAGTTCGGAAGAAGTCCTTCATCATCATGACTTTTTTAGGGCCCATAATTATGGTTGCGCTAATGGCTTTGGCTATTTGGTTGAGCTTAAGTGAAGAAAGCAACCACCAAGTTTTGGTCGTGGATGAAACCCCAACCGGGTTTTTTATGGACACCTTCAAGGACAGCGAGGGCATCCAGTTCTTTTATCAGCAAGATCCCATTAAACGGGAAGAGCTAAGTAAAAGCCCTTACGATTTAATGCTCCACATTAATGAGCAAGTGATCACCAACGAACTAGCGACCCTACACCACAAAAAGCTACCTAGTTACAGGACACAGGGCTACATTACACACCAACTGGAAAAAGCCATAGAAAGCTACAAGTTGTTAGTCAATGAAATTCCGAAGGAAAAGTACGATGCTATTAGCACCAAAATTGATCTGAAATCCCAGAGTATTCAAGATGGGGAAGAAGGAGAAAAAGGGCAATACAAAATGGAATTGGCCATTGTAGGTTTTGGATTTGCCGTGCTGATCTACATGTTCATTTTTATTTACAGCACCCAGGTGATGCGTGGGGTAATTGAGGAGAAAACCAACCGGGTGGTTGAGGTCCTTATTTCCACCGTAAAACCGTTCCAACTGATGATGGGAAAAATCATTGGAATTGCTTTAGTTGGGTTTACCCAGTTTACCCTGTGGGTTGCCCTTACTGCCGTGTTGGGAGGAGTTGCAAAAGGGGTATTTATGGATAAAATAACCGAAGCTGCCGCTTTGTCCCAAGATCAAATTGCGGAGAACTTGCAAGTGGGAACAGATGGTGGCATAGGAATAACCGAAGACACTGCTTATTTCTTTGACCTCATAGACCGGATCAACTTCCCGTTGTTATTGGGAATGTTTGCTTTCTTTTTCTTGGGTGGTTACTTATTGTATGCTTCCCTATTTGCCGCTGTGGGGGCTGCGGTGGACAACGAAACCGACACCCAGCAATTTATGCTGCCTTTAACCGCTCCATTAATTTTCGGGTTTATTGTAGCTGAAATGGCCTTACAAAACCCTGAGGGTCCAGCCGTGTTCTGGTTCTCGATGTTCCCATTGACCAGTCCGGTTGTAATGATGATACGGGTGGCCATGGGCTTTTCTGGAGAAAACATTTGGGAGCTGTACACATCCATGGCTTTGCTAGTCGTAACATTTATTGGAATTGTTGCCTTGGCGGCCAAAATATACCGAACAGGAATTTTGATGTACGGTAAAAAAATAACCTATAAGGAGTTATTTAAATGGCTGAAACACAAAGGATAAAAAATAATATTGCCATATTTGATTTGGGCTCTAACACATTCAATTTCCTGATTGGGGAATTGGGTGGGTTGGCGCCTAAAATCCTTTGTCAGGACAAACGGGCCGTTAAGTTCGGGGTGCTTTCCCGGAGCAAGGACCCTTTGGTTATTGCTGCAACGCTGGAAAGAGCGGAAAACACCTTAACAGACTTCGTTCACATTGCTCGGGAGTACGAATGCCAACGCATAATAGCCCGGGGTACTGCCTCCTTTCGCGATTATGAAAAAAGCGAGCAGTTCATTGCGTCTATTCAAGAAAAACTGGGGTTTAAAATTGACCAGATAACGGGGCTCCAAGAAGCCGAACATATTTTTTATGGGATTTCCTCCAAGGTAGCACATCACATCCCGGACCGGGTTTATTTAATCATGGATATTGGCGGTGGGAGTGTTGAATTTATTATTGGCCAGAATCAGGAAATGCTGTATAAAACCAGTCTTCCTTTGGGCGCAATTTTAGCCCATGAAACCATACTTCCATCAAATCCCTATTCGGACAAAGATCAGGATGCTTTCCGGGATTGGATCACCAGCA
>JBLHJD010000158.1:0-5718 GCA_047618705.1 Luteibaculaceae bacterium | reverse complement strand
TCATGCACATCTTTAACCCCCCCAAACTAAGGTTTCTCTCATTACCCTCAGGTCTTCGAGTACGTGGGTTAATGCAGGCTGCAAGCTATCCGGGTTGGGACGCGATTTAAAATAAAGTTCGGCGCGAATAAAATGGCTAAGGCTGTCTGTGATAAAGAATTGGTAAGGACAAGCTACGGGGCCTTCAATTCTAAAAATGAGGCCTCCAGAAAGGGTGTTTTTAGTAGTAAAGGGAGTCATTTCTACATTGCTGGCTTTTACCTGGTGCCGTTGCATTAAGGTAAAAGCATCCCGAACCAAACCATCAAAGTTGGTGTCTATTCTGTGGTAAGAAAGGAAAATCTCTGCTTTTAATTCTGGCATGGTCCACAACCACATTCCAGGCCGTTGACCGGGGTCAGGAGAAAATCTGGAGTACCGGGGAGCATCAAAGGAAAAAGGGCTGTTGGGGAAGGGGATGTTAATTATCTCGCGTTGTGGGAACTCTGCTCGATGGTAGGCAAATGGTTTAGGAATGGGAGTTTGTCCGCACGAAACCACTCCAAGAATTAATAGCAACAAAACGCCTAATCTCATAAACAAATCACTTTTACCCGCGTTATTTTGCGCTGGTTGGCAGAATCAATAATGAACTGGTATCCGTCGAATTTTATAGTGTCTCCCTTCTTTGGGATTTTCCCAAGCTGTTCAATTAAGAAACCACCCAAGGAACCACTTTCCCCTTTTTTGATTTCAAAATTTTCGCCCGAGATGTTGAGGATGCGGTAAAGGTCCACTAGAGACGTTTTAGCCTCAAAAATGAAGGTTTTCTCATCGATTTTAGAATAGATTACATCTTCTTCGTCAAACTCATCAGAAATGTCTCCTACAATCTCCTCAATAACATCTTCCAGTGTGATAACTCCGGAGGTTCCGCCATATTCATCCACGGCAATGGCCATGTGTTGTTTCTGGTCTTGAAACTCTTTTAGTAATTCCGATATTTTCTTGTTTTCCGAAACAAAGAAGGGTTGCCTTAACTGTTCTTCCCAGTTAAAATCATCCTTCTCTAAATGCGGGAGTAAATCTTTGATGTGCAAAATACCTTTGATGCTGTCTAGGTTGTCTGTTACTACTGGAATCCGGGAGTATCCGTACGACAGGACCTTGGTGATGAGTACCTTAAAAGGGGTTCCTTCCGAAATGGATTCAATGTTGGTCCTAGAGGTCATAATCTGTTTTACCTCCGTACTTCCGAACTTCACGACTCCTTTTAGAATTTTCTTTTCTTCCGAATTTTGGGCGTGATTCCCAAGGGTAAGCTCCATGGCTTGTTCCAATTCTTCAACACTGTGGTTACTACCTCGTTCCGAAACACGCTTATCAATGATGTTGGAGAAATTCACCAACAGTTTGCTTAAGGGGAGGAAGAAGGAGTTGAGTAATTGCATGGGAACCACCATCAACTTGGCAATGCGCATGTTGTTTCGGTTGGCAAACACCTTAGGGATAATTTCCCCAACTAATAAAATAATGAAGGTCACCGCCACTACTTGAATTAAGAATATGTTGGTGGGAGATAAGCCCATGGGATCCAACCAGCGGCTAACAAGCACGGAGGAGAGGAGCACAATCCCTATGTTCACCAAGTTGTTGCATATAAGGATGGTGGCCAATAGGCGTTTGGGCCGAGAGAGTAGGATAATTATTTTGTCGGGATTCAAGGGGTTTTCGGCCCGAAGCTCCTTGATTTCCCTTGGTGTGATAGAGAAAAACGCGACTTCGCTGCCCGAAAAAACAGCCGATAAAAATAATAGAATGATAGTTGAAATCGAAATTCCAATGAGATCGGGGGAGAAAAATGGAAGGGTTTCCAGGATGAGCATGCGTCAGTTTAAAATGGTAAATCGTCTTCTTCCTGATCTTGATTTTCTGGGGCAGCTTCACTTGCCTTTTTTGCTGGAGCTGCTTTCTGTGGAGCCGCCGCTGCTTGAGGTGCTTCGTTGTAGTTTCCAGACCCACTATCGGCCGGTTTACCACCAAGTAAGGTCATGTTGGTGGCTTGCACCTCAGTAATGTATTTGGTTTGACCTTCTTTTTCGTACTGGCTTGTTTTAAGTTTTCCTTCGATGTAAACTTGGTTTCCTTTTTTCAGGTATTGCTCGGATATTTTTGCCAAACCGCGCCACAAAACAACATTGTGCCACTCGGTATTGGTCCTTTTTTCACCAGTTTTATCTTTGAATGTTTCTGAAGTAGCTAGGGTAAAACGCGCTACAGCAATGTCGTTGTCCAAATAACGTACTTCAGGGTCCTTACCTAGGTTCCCAATCAAGATAACTTTGTTTACTCCACTCATATAACGAAACTAATCATTTTGTGCCATTATAGCACGCTATTTTTGCTGCAAAATGGGAGTGGAAAACTGCTCAGAGATAAAATCAAGGGCTTTCTGAACAGGTACCGGAACGGGTAAATTTTGATGGGGGTTGTAGTAGTAGCCAGACGGAAGTTTATCGGCAAAAGGGCTGCGGTAAAACAGCACTTCAATTATGAGTTTCCGGTGGGATAGAAGGTGGGTGATGCGGAATGGATTTCCGATGGACTCCAAATCGCCAAGGCAATTTAGCGGCGGTAATTCATTGGAAAGGCAGTTCTCTCCTTCCATTAATTCACCGGGGAATCGGTACAGGTTTTTCCAGATTTGGCCTTCAAAGTTTTGAACCATTATCCATCCTTTTGGGGTGGAGATGGCACTCCATTTTAGATTCCATTCTTTGATTTTCACTTTTTTCAACTTAATGGGGAATTGGCTCGGATTCCCGTTTTGGAATGCAGAACAACCGGCATTAATTGGACATTCTGTGCAGTTTGGGCTCCGAGGAGTGCAGACCAAAGCGCCTAATTCCATCATGGCCTGGTTAAAAGTGGATGCTTTGCTGTGATAAATAGCCAGATTAAGCCAATCCATCAGGGCGTTTTTACTTGCTTTGGATTCAATTTCTGAGTGGAGACTTAGGACCCTAGAAACGACTCTTTTTACATTTCCGTCGAGTACCGGTGTTGGGTTCTCAAAGGCAAAGGAGCCAATGGCTGCAGCGGTATATGGGCCTACCCCAGGAAGGTCTAATAAGCCCTCATAGGATAGTGGGAATTCACCTTGCATTTCATGAGAAATCACCTTTGCACACTTGTGTAAATTTCGGGCACGGGAATAGTAACCAAGGCCTTCCCACATTTTAAGAATAGTTTCCTCCGAAGCTGATGCTAGTTTGTCTACCTTGGGGAACCTTTTAGTGAACTTATTGTAATAAGGCAAGCCTTGTTCTGTTCTGGTTTGCTGAAGCATGATTTCGGAGAGCCAAATCAAATAAGGGTCGATTGTTTTTCTCCACGGAAAATCTCGTTTGATAGTTGAGTACCAGTGGATAAGGGAGTGAATTTGCTTCTTGCTAGGGATCATGTGGTAAATATGCCACAAAATTTCTGTTCGAAGGTTTCTTATTTTAGGAAATAAATCTATCTTTGCACCCCGATTTTCGGGAAGAAGATACTGAGGATAAAGCATTTAACCCTTATGACGAAGGCAGATATTGTTTCGGAGATTTCGGATCAAACAGGAATAGAAAGACATTCTGTACAGCGCACTGTAGAAGCGTTTATGGAATCGGTACGTCAGTCCTTAGAGAGCGGGGATAATGTTTATTTGCGCGGATTTGGAAGTTTTGTGATTAAGAAGCGGGCCCAGAAAACGGGACGTAATATTTCTCGCAACACGGCCATAGTTATTCCAGAACATTTTGTGCCGGCGTTTAAACCGTCGAAAGATTTTGTTCAGGCTGTAAAAGAAAATGTAACGGCAGAGCCAAGTGAAGTACACTAAAGGTTTTCTGTTGATCGGCACCGTGGCACTGGCCACGGGGATATATTTCATGCCTCGTACACCTACAAAGGTGGTGGAGGAACAGCACCAAGAGCTTTCTGATTTAGAAAGAGCGGTGTACTTGATTGAGAATGGTGAAAACCCGATGGAGGGGATTACAATCTTGAAAAGGATGGAGTTGGAAGATGAGGACAATCATGAAGTTACATGGTTATTGGCCAAGTTTTCCTTAATGTCTGGCCAAATCGACAAAGCCCTACCACGTTTACAGAAACTTACCGAGCAAGCGGGAACGGAATACCCAGAGGCAGTATTGTTGTATGCAAGGTCTTTGGTTGGAGGAGAAGAAGAAGCGAAAGCATTGACCCTATTGCAAGATCTGGTTGAGCATGAAAAAGATACCGCAGTGGTTTCGAATGCTCAAGCATTATTAAAGAATTTAAGTAGTACAAACCCATAAAAACACTTTTGCTATGCCAAGTGGAAAAAAGCGCAAAAGACATAAGATGTCGACGCACAAACGGAAAAAGCGTCTAAGAAAGAACCGTCACAAGAAGAAGAAATAATATTTCATCACCTAATATACAACCGGCTGCTCATTTTTTGTGGGCAGCTGGTTCTTCCTGGGCTAGAGTGTGAGTTACGAATTAATTGTTCAATCCAAGGATAACAAAGCAAGTATTGCCTTAACCAAAGATAAAAAGTTGGTTGAGCTTCACGATGCTTCTGGCATTCCTGAGTTTTCTGTAGGCGACGTTTATTTAGGTCGTGTAAAAAAAGTGGTTCCAAACCTCAACGCTGCGTTTGTAGATGTGGGGTATAAGAAGGATGCTTTTTTGCACTATCTCGATTTGGGTCCCCAATTCCGTACGTTCGATAAGTTTACTAACGAAGCTTTGAAAAACGATGGGACGAATTTTGCCATGAAAAAGGTGAATTTTCAGCCAGAGATCCCAAAAGATGGGAAAATTAGCGAGATCCTAACACAGGGGAAATTGGTGGCTGTTCAGGTAACTAAAGAGCCCATTTCTTCCAAAGGTCCAAGGTTAACGTGCGAGGTAACCCTTGCAGGTAGGTATGTTGTATTAGTTCCTTTTTCTAATAAGGTCTCCATTTCACAAAGGATCAAAAGTCCTGAGGAAAGAGATCGCTTGCGTCGTTTGATGCAAAGTATTCGCCCTTCCAATTGCGGCGTTATTATCAGAACTGTTGCCGAGAACAAAAAAGTGGCAGAACTCGATAGTGACTTACGTGAGTTAGTAGAGCGTTGGGAGGATTTAGAGCAGGGTTTAAAAGCCTCCAAGCCACCCAAGCGGGTTCTGGGAGAGTTAAATAAAACATCTGCCATTCTTCGAGACTTAGTAAGTCCAGCCTTTTCGGCCATTCATGTGGACGATGAGGTTATGCATTCTGAAATTAAGGATTACTTGCACAGTGCGGCTCCTGAAAAGGAGAAAATTGTGAAGCATTATTCAGGGAAATCCAACGTGTTCGAGGTATTTGGAATCAACAAACAAATCAAAGCTTCTTTTGGGAAGCAAGTGAATTTGTCGAGCGGTGCCTACCTTATTGTCGAACACACAGAGGCAATGCATGTTATTGATGTAAACTCAGGTAATCGGAAAACCCAAGCGGATACCCAAGAGCAAAACGCCCTTGAGACCAACTTGGAGTGTGCCGAAGAAATTGCCAGAGTGCTTCGCCTTAGAGATATGGGTGGAATTATAGCTGTCGATTTTATCGATATGGCCGAATCCGCCAATAATCAGAAATTACACGATAAACTCCGCGAATTACTGAAGGAAGACAAGGCCAAAAGCCATGTTCTTGCACCAAGTAAATTTGGGGTAGTTGAA
>JBLHJD010000157.1:0-5758 GCA_047618705.1 Luteibaculaceae bacterium | reverse complement strand
AGCATTAAAATTAGCCACCATTTTGGAGGAGTTTTTATATAGAAAATCCAATGGTATTTCAGGACAAACGCAAGGAATAGTAGCTAACATAAAGGCTCGTTTCCCCAATAAACCCTATCTCTGGCTACCCAATGGCGCCGATTTGCAATTCTATAACCCGGAATTAAATCATGATTTGAATGACCTCCCAGACGTGTTTAAAAACGGGAAGAAGACCTTCTTTTATGGGGGGATAATTGGACATGCCCAAGGCTTAGAAATCATTTTAGATGCTGCTGCAGGGTATAAGGAAAGAACCGATGTTCAGTTTGTTTTGTTGGGTTCGGGCCCCGAAAAAGAAGGGTTAATACACAAGGCCAAAGAAATGGGTTTAGATCAGGTCCATTTTTTGGATCCAGTGGCTAAATCTCACATGCCCAGTATTTTAAGTACCATCACCGCCAGTGTAATTCCACTGCGCCGCCTCGACTTATTCAAAGGGGCCATCCCTTCCAAAATTTTTGAGGCATTGGCTATGGAGAAACCAGTGTTGTTGGGCGTAGAAGGGGAGGCCAAGGACCTTTTTGTGGACCAAGCTCAAGCAGCCTTGTTTTTTGAACCCGAAAATAGTACCGCACTTCAAGAGCAAATGCAACTTGTTTTGGACGCAGGTCCGGCTTTGGATTTACGCAAAACCAAAGGCCGAGCTTATGTTGCCCAATATTTTTCTCGCGATGCTGCGGCCGATCGATTATGTACATTTTTTAAAAAAATTCACCCATGAAAATCTCATTTTCACCCCCATATATCACCGAAGAAATGATCCAAGAAGTGGCAGAAGTGCTGCGCTCAGGATGGATAACTACCGGACCCAAAACGGCCGCTTTTGAAGCAGGCTTAAAAGAATTTACAGGAGCCAAGGAGGTGCAAGCCCTCAATTCGGCCACGGCTGGGTTAGAATTGGCATTGCGGTGGTTTGGAATTGGGCCTGGCGATGAAGTAATTGTTCCAGCCTATACCTATTGTGCCTCGGCTAACGTGGTTTTACATTGTGGAGCTACCGTTGTTATGGCCGATGTAGGATCCGATTTTAATATTGATGTTAGCAAGTTGGGAGAGTTGATTACACCCAATACTAAGGCTATTATTCCAGTAGATTTTGGTGGTTTCCCTTGTGATTATCCGGGGATTTCGGCCTTGGTAGTAGAACATAAAGCCAAATTTGAAGCCAAGGGAGAGCAGCAAGAAAAATTGGGACGAATTTTGGTCTTAGCAGATGCGGCACATTCCTTGGGAGCTTATACAGAAAAAGGAAAGGTGGGAAGTCTAGCTGATTTTTCAGCTTTTTCATTCCATGCGGTAAAAAACTTAACTACCGCGGAGGGTGGGGGATTGGCAATTCACCTTCCCATAGCATTTGACTGTGAAGCAGTTAAAAAAGAGCTGCGGAAATGGGCTTTGCACGGGCAATCTAAAGACGCTTTGGCTAAAACCAAAGTGGGTGGATGGCGTTATGATGTAGATTTTCCAGGCTTCAAGTGTAATATGACAGATATCCAGGCTGCAATTGGTTTAATTCAGCTTCGGGAATATCCTCAAATTTTGGCGCGCAGGAAGGAAATATTTGACCGCTATGCCAATGCATTTGAGCACGAAATTATCCCACCCTATTGTACTGAAAAAGTGTCCTCTTCTTTCCATGTATTTGCATTAAGGCTCCGGGGCTTTTCGGAAAGCAAGCGAGATCGGTTGATGGAATATTGTGCGGAACAGGATGTGGCAGTAAATGTGCATTTTCAGCCCTTACCTTTGTTAACCGCCTACCGCAATTTAGGTTTTCTAATTTCAGATGTTCCGGAGGCCTTTGCGATGTATGCAAATGAAATTAGCCTTCCGGTATATTATACCATGACAGAGGCAGAAATGGATCGGGTTATTGAGGTGGTAAGTGCAGGGGTAAAGGCATTGCGGGATGAAAAGACTGCTTGATATTCTGGCAAGCCTTGTTGGGCTATTCCTGCTTTCACCGGTATTTATTGGGGTGATCCTATGGATTTTGTGGGACGACCCAAAAGGTGGGCCCTTTTTTGTTCACCAGCGCATTGGTAAGGGAGGTAAAACTTTTGGTTTGTTCAAATTTCGGAGCATGTACATCAACTCTGGAGGGGGTCAAATTACCGTAGGGGATAGGGATCCCCGGATTACGAGGAGTGGTTATTTTATTCGGAAATTTAAGCTCGATGAATTACCGCAACTTATCAATGTTTTTATTGGGGAAATGAGCCTTGTGGGGCCTCGACCAGAAGTAAAGAAGTACGTAGATTTATACACGGAAGAACAGAAAGTTGTGTTAAATCTCAAACCAGGGATAACAGATTTAGCTTCACTTCACTATTTTAAGGAAGCCGAATTATTGGCCCAAAGCTCGGATCCAGAAACCACCTATATCGAAGAAATTATGCCCGCCAAATTGAAGTTGAATATTCAATATGTGCAGGAAAGGAAAGGGGTTTGGGACGATATTCGGGTAATTTTACTCACTTTTGCCAAAATGTGGAAGGCTTAAAGGCCTTAAATCCAAATGGAAATGGATAAACAAGTGAAATATTCGGTCATCATCCCCATTTATAATCGGCCCGATGAGGCTTTGGAGTTGTTGGAAAGTTTAGCAAACCAAACCTACACCAATTTCGAAATTATTATGGTGGAAGACGGTTCATCTTTGCCCTGCAAGGACGTGGTGGATCAATTCTCGGATAAATTAGACCTTGTTTACTTTTTCAAACCCAATTCTGGGCCTGGAGATAGTCGGAATTTTGGGATGGATAAAGCATCGGGTGATTACCTGCTATTCTTCGATTCGGATTGTGTCATTCCTGCCCAATATTTTTCAGAAGTAGAAAAAGCATTTATCCAAAATCCCTTGGATGCCTTTGGTGGACCAGATGCCGCTGATGCCTCTTTTTCCCTGGTGCAAAAGGCGATTAATTATGCCATGACCTCCATTATTACCACGGGGGGAGTGCGCGGAAAAGAAAACAAACTCGACGCCTTCCAGCCGCGCAGTTTTAATATGGGGATATCCCGGGAAGTGTATACTAAAGTTGGTGGTTTTGGAAATATTCACCCCGGTGAGGATCCCGATTTGAGTTACCGAATTATGGAAGCGGGATTTAAGGTAGGGTTAATTCCAAACGCCTTTGTATACCACAAACGCCGGGTCGATTTTAAGAAATTTGCCAAACAAGTGTACAAGTTTGGAGTGGTAAGGCCCATTTTAATAAAATGGTATCCGCACCGATTTAAACCAACCTATCTTTTACCAAGTTTGTTCCTATTGGGGTCGCTAGCTTTTATAGCCGGGGGATTTTGGTTGCCATTGCTCTGGCAACTGTTGGGATTATTTGCTGGAATCATTTTTCTGGATGCGACTTTCCGAACCAAAAACCCGGCCATAGCAATTATGGCTGTGTTGGCCACCTTTGTTCAGATGTATGGCTACGGATTTGGGTTCCTGAAAGGATTCTGGAAAATACTGGTATTAAAACAAGACGAAAAAAAAGCCTTTCCTGGGTTTTTCTTTCGGCCTTAATTAGGCTGGATAATTTCGTGCCCCAAAAATCCGACTTCCAACCCGGACCATGTTGGATCCACATTCCATGGCCAATTGGAAATCTCCACTCATTCCCATGGAGCAATGTTGCCAGTCAATATTGCCAGCGGATATGCTAGATAAAGAGTCGTAATACGATTTCAGTAAAGAAAACTCGGTTTTTACAACGGTGGTGTCCTCGGTGTTGGTAGCCATACCCATTAGCCCGTGGAAAGCAATTCCTGCCAGTGGATTAAGGGTGTTTGCTATTAATATTTCCTTCGCTTCCTCCAAGTCTAAACCGTATTTGCTGTCCTCCTTGGCTATTTTTATTTGCAGCAAAACAGGAATAATTCGGCCTATTTTAATGGCCTGTTTGTTGACCTCTTCCAAAAGACGAACAGAGTCTATGGAGTGAATTAAATGAACGTGTGGCGCAATGTATTTTACTTTGTTCCGCTGCAGGTGACCAATAAAATGCCATTGAATGTCCTTGGGGCAGGTTTCTGCCTTTTCCTGCATTTCTTGGGCATGGTTTTCCCCAAAAATGCGTTGACCTGCCTCGTACGCTTCCATTACAGCTGCAATGGGTTTTGTTTTCGACACGGCAACTAAACAAACTTCAGTAGGGATTTCAGCCCTTAGGTGTTTTAATTCCTCAGCAATACTTACCATTTCGATATGCTATACACCAACATTCCACTTCTTAATTTTGGTTCTACCCACGTACTTTTAGGAGGCATTACTTCCCCGTTGTCGGCCACTTTCATTACCTCTTCCACGGATATGGGTGCCAAAGCAAAGGCCAGTTCAATGGATTTATTTTTGATTTCCTCAACAATGTCTTCTAGGGCTTTTGGTCCACCAGCATAGGTGATATTGGGGTCCTTTTTGGCATCTTTTATTCCTAAAATAGGTTCCAATACCAGATCAAATAAAATCTGTGGCGCCAAACTTTTTACGGGGTGATGCATGTCCACCAATTTTTCATCCACAATAAGGGTGTAACACTTTTTTCCTATTTGGATCCCAATTTCCAATCTGGATTTGGGTTCAGTGAGTTGGGGAGCTGGAATAAGCGTACCACATTTTTTGAGTTCTTCAACTAAAACTTCTTCAGAAAACGGAACCTTTTTTATTCCTCGATGGAAGGAGAAGATTTTAAGCTCGTTTTCCGGAATGAGGCAAGCCATGTAATAATCACTAGCCAAAGGCTCGTCTGGATTTCCTAGTTTTTGCCGAATATCTTTCCCCAAGATGGCGCTCGAAGCGGACCGGTGGTGCCCGTCTGCAATGTATAAGGAGGGTAGGGAGGAATACGCTTTTTGGATTAACTGAATATCAACGGCGTCATTAATTACCCACAATTCATGTTTCACGGCATCGGTGGTACAGAATTCATACTCAGGCCTTTGTCCCAAATATTTCTGGAAAATTAATTGAATATCTTCGTGCTTTCTGTGTGTTAACAACACGGGTTCTGCATTAAAACCACAGGTTTCCAAGTAGGTTTTAAAGAGTTGCTCTCGCTGGGTGATGGTATTTTCGTGGATTTTAATTTTCCCATCCAAATACTCCTGCACCGAGGTGCCACCAATGATCCCCGTAAAGGAAAACTCGTCGTTGCTCTGGCGATACAAGTAAAAGGAAGGTACTTCGTCTTTTATTAAAATGTCTCGGGTCACAAAGTCGTTAAAAACCTGTTTTACCAAGGGGAAACGTTTGGTCCCAGTAATGCGGGTATCCATGCCCAAATAATACTCTGGATTAATGACGTGGATAAACGTGTACGGATTTCCAACCAGCTTATCCTGCAAGTGCTGATCCGAATAACTAATATAAGATCTCGATGCCACCAAATGGGCTTTGTCTCTAGGTGGACGGATTGCTTTAAAAGGTTTAATTTCGGCCATATTAGTTTCCTTAAATTTGTTGTGAATTTAACAAAACCCCATCCATGTTCAAACCATCGCTTCTTTTTCTTTTACCCCTTTTGTTTTTAGGCACTCACTCCCCCCAAAACTTCATTGGTTTATCAAAAACCATAGAGGTTATTTACACCCCATTTTCCGAGCCTATCCAAGTAACCCAAAACTCCCCACTCAAAACTCCCGACTCCCAACTCCCCACTCAATACTCCCAACTCCCGACTCCCAACTCCCCACTCAATACTCCCAACTCACCACT
>JBLHJD010000156.1:0-5770 GCA_047618705.1 Luteibaculaceae bacterium | reverse complement strand
CGGTGTGTAGTATTGGAATTCTCCAAGCCAACGGCATTTCCAATAAAACAGGTGTACTGGTTTTACTTTAATGCAGTAATGCCAACTGTAGGGAAATGGTTTTCCAAGGACAGCAGAGCATACACGTATTTACCCGAATCGGTAAAGGCATTTCCGGATGGGGATGACTTTTTGGACAAGTATTACAATGCAGGGTTTAAGGATGTGCGCCAGGTGAAACTCACTGGTGGAATTGCTTCCTTATATATAGGTGAAAAATAAGTGCTTTAAAATTACGTTTTGGGTCTATGAAGAAAGGACTTCTTTTAGTTGTATTGGTAATATTTGGACTCCAGAGTTGGGGCCAAATAAAATACATCGCCAAAAATCTGGAAAGGTTTGACGAGCGCAAGTACCATTTTGGATTTATTGTTGGTGCCAATAAAGGGAGTTTATTTCTGGATTTAGCTCCTGCCCAAGTTTTAGTAGCCAACAATGTTACCAATATTAGAGTAGAGCCATTGCCTGGTTTAGACTTAGCTATTGTTGCCTCCTACAATTTGCACAAGAACATCCGGATCAGAACTATTCCGGGGATTTCGTTCCAGGACAGAAAGATACACTACACCCTTATTAATGAAGACGGGGAGGCGGAGGACGAATTTAAAGTTACCGAAACCACCAATATTGAACTTCCCTTACTCCTGAAGTTTAGAACCAACCGGTATGGGAATTTTGCTGCGTATGCTTTGGCTGGTGGTAAATACTCGGTAGACATGGCCTCCAAAAAGAAAAAAAACAGCTCAAGTCCAGACGACCAAAACAAATTGCTTTTGGATAAAAAGGATATCTCAGCCACATTAGGAGCTGGCTTCGACTTCTTTTTACCCTATTTTAAATTTGGACTTGAGGTTCGCTATTCGAGGGGAACTAGGAACCTACTTATTCCCGAAGGATCCCAATTCACCAACCCAATTAACGGTTTGCGTGGGCAAACTTTTCAGTTTTGCATGACCTTTGAAGGGTAAACCATGATACACGAAATATCCATTAAATTACCCGTTGACGACCTCAACGACCAGGCTATATACCAAGTAGCTAGTCAGCTTTTGCACATTGCACAGGCTGAAATTACTGGATACGACATTCTTAAAAAAAGCATAGACGCTCGGAAAAGGCAACTCTATTTTAATTTAAAACTACGGATAGTTGCAGGAGAAGAATACACGCCACTTACCACGCCCAAGCGGGATTTCAAAGACGTAAGCGATGCTGATCCCGTGTATATTATAGGTGCTGGTCCGGCAGGTTTGTTTGCGGGACTTCGCTGTTTGGAATTGGGTAAAAAACCCATCATCATTGAACGGGGGAAAAACGTGCGGGAGCGCCGACGCGATTTAGCCAAACTGAACAAGGAGCACATTGTAAACCCCGAAAGCAACTATTGTTTTGGAGAAGGCGGTGCCGGAACATACTCTGATGGGAAGTTATACACCCGATCCAAAAAGCGGGGTGATGTAGAAAAAGTATTGGAAACCCTTATTCAGTTTGGAGCAAATCCGGTTATTAAAGTAGACGCACACCCGCATGTTGGGACCAATAAATTACCCGGAATTATTAGTGCTATTTCTGAATTAATTATTCAAAAAGGAGGAGAAATTAGGTTTAACACCAAAATGACGAATCTTTTTCATGAAAATGGCGCATTAACTGGGATAGAAATTAATGCCGAATACCAGGAAAAGTGCAGTTCCTTAATATTAGCCACGGGGCATTCGGCACGCGACATTTATGAAATTCTACATCAACAAAAGGTTTTGTTGGAGCCCAAAAGTTTTGCCGTTGGTGTCCGGATAGAACATCCTAGGGAATATATTGACCAGGTGCAATACCACGGTAGATCTGCAGACGATGTTTTGCCTCCCGCTAGTTATTCCTTGGTGGAGCAAGTGGATGGCCGCGGTGTTTTTTCTTTTTGTATGTGCCCCGGAGGTATTGTTGCTCCATGTGCAACTGAGGAAGGACAAGTAGTTACCAATGGTTGGTCTCCAAGTAAAAGGAATAACGCTTGGAGCAATTCTGGCTTGGTGGTTTCTGTAGATGAGAAAGATTACGGAACTGGTCCTTTGGATGGGCTCAACTACCAACGTGCTATCGAAAAAAAGGCTTGGGAATTGGCCGGAAAAACCCAAAAAGCTCCTGCCCAAAAAGTAGCTGATTTTATTAATGGACGGGTGTCCGCCAACCTGCCAACTAGTTCTTATATTCCAGGTTTAACCCCTGTAAATCTGCACGATGTGTTACCGAAAGTGGTGGCAAAAAGGCTGCGAAAGGCCCTTCAGAAATTCGATCAAAAAATGCCGGGGTATGTGCACCCAGATTCGGTATTGATTGGTGTTGAAACCAGAACTAGTTCTCCCTTACGTATACCGAGAGATAAGGAAAGTTTAATGCATCCTGAGATACAAGGCTTATTCCCGTGTGCCGAAGGTGCCGGGTTTGCGGGCGGAATTGTCTCTGCCGCCATTGACGGCGAACGTTGTGCTTTGGCTGCTATTGCTTTTTTATCTGGTGAGCAATAATCCCGGTGGCTACGGCAACATTTAAGGATTCGCCTGCTCCTATTTTTGGAATGGATATGGTTTTGGTGGCTGAATTCCGCATTTCTGGACTAACACCTGGCCCCTCCGCTCCTACAATCAGGATTCCTTGATCTGGGAAAGTAACAGCATCGATATTCTCACCGTGCATGTCGGCCACAAAAACGTTGAGCCCCTTTTCTTTTAAAACATCAAAATGTGCCTCTTGGTAAAAAGGCAATTGCATCGATCCTCCCATACTGCCTCGGATTACTTTTGGATTAAACGCATCTGGACAGTTGCTATCGGTTATAATTCCGGCAAAACCATACCACAGGGCAATGCGCACAATTGCACCTAAATTCCCCGGATCTTGAACCCCGTCCAAATAGATAAACCATCCATTTTGCTCCATTTTTGCCACTTCCTGCATGGCGACAACCGCAATAACCTTATCCGGATTTTTCTGGGTACTAATTCGGCCCAGGTCTTTTATGGACACTCCACTAAAATTGGCATGTTCGGTGATTTCTGGCGCAATGGTAGAACTGGCGGCGCCTAGAACATATTTAATGTCCCATTTCTGGGTCGATTGGATTACCTCCAACACCAGCTTTTCTCCTTCCACAAGAAACAAGCCGCTTTCCTTTCGGAACTTTTGCAACTTTAATTTCCCAATTTCCTTAATGGTGCTCTGTCCTATCATTCAATTCTGTTAGTTTTGTGGGGTGAAAAAACGGATTTCCATATCTATCCCACTTCTTGTCCTCCTTTTGGGGGCCTTGTTGTTATCGGGTTGCTTGAGTAGATCCATGTTTCCGCCCAACACCCAAAGGGTGTACAAACATACTATTAAGTTAAAAAAGAAAAACCGCCGGCTAAAAACGGACCTCATTCCCTTTTGCAGGCCCACTCCTCCCAAAAAGACCTTTGGGTTTCCTTTGCGGGAATACATCTTCCTGAAAAATCAAAAAGACTCCACCCGTTTATGGAACTATTTGGATCGGAAGTTTGGGGAACCGCCTTTGTGGCTCAATGACAACTGGGTTCCTAAATCAGAATCTTTCCTGATCAATGAACTCAGAGCTCGGGGGTATTACAATGCGCAAATCACGACCAAGACTACTCCAAAATTTGGAAGTAGAAAGAGTGTGGAAGTTAGTCACACCATAGATCAAGGGGAGGTATATAAAGTATTTGATTTTCAGTTTAATTTTGATGACGCCTCATTGGATGTGAAGTACAATCACTATTACCCAGAAACCCCTCAAATTGTGCCCGGTTCTGTTTTCTCTCGGGACGCTATGGAAAAGCAGCGGTCCAAGGTACTTCGAAACCTGCATAACCTGGGATATTACCGCATCAATGCCACCCACCTCCAATTTTTAGCCGACACCTTATCTGGGAACAGATTGGTAGATTTGAGCCTGGAAATCAGAAATGCGGAAGATGGGTCTAGGCATAAAACTATACAGATTCGGAAAATATTTATTGAGACCAACTTTGACCCCCTGAATCCAATTTCTCCTGACACCTTAGAATTTGCACCCAACGTTTATTTTTTAAGCCACGGAATTTCAAAAGTTAGGCCGGATGTACTTGCTCGTCAAATTAACTTTGAACCCGATGGATTTTTGCTAATAAAAAACACAGAAAACTCATACCGGAACCTGAGTAAACTCGGTGTATACCAAAACATTTCAATCCGATTTCCAAAGGTAGAGGGAAGCGAAAGATATGTGGATTGTAAAATTCAACTTCGCATATTACCCAAATATTCTATCTCTGCAGAAACACGCTTGGAAAGCAGGATTAGTGATTGGAAAAACAATTTGGCTAGTAATTTTGGGATCAACGGAAGGGTTAGTTTTGACGTAAAAAACCTGCTAAAAGGGGCTGAAAATTTGCGGATAAGTTTAGGGGGTGGTTTGGAACCTTTCTTAATCACGGATAGCCTTTCCTCAGCCAATGATCTGCTGCTCAACACCTTTGAATTTGGGCCCTTAGTTCGTTTAACAATTCCCAAGTTACTCTTCCCTACATTCGGCAACCGGATTCGGCTTTCTGACCGGGCGAAAACAGAAATTTCGGCATCGTATAACATCCTGAGTAACATCGACTTAAAACGGCAAGAACTCAAGTTGGATTTCCGATATGCATGGCAAGAAACCGACACTAAGAGGCACACATTTAGCCCGGTTTCTGTGAGTTCGATTAAACTCAACCCAAGCCCCAATCTTTCGGCCAGGTTGGACAGTATTACAGACCCCTTTATTACCAATGCGTACCGAGATCATTTAATTATTGCTTCCGGATATTCCTTTTCATTGAATCAGCAACGTGGGAGGAACGGGTTTTACTTGTATACCGAGGTGGAAGGAGCTGGGAACTTTATGGAGGGACTGAGTAGTCTTTTTGTTTTTCCTGAAAATGAATTTGGAAGGCATAAAATCTGGAATATTCAGTATGCCCAGTATTTAAAAACAGATGCCGACATCCGTTACTACCACAAGGTGGGACAAGAATCGCAGTGGGCTTTCCGCTTTTTCGGTGGATTGGGGTTGCCTTTTGGTCGGAATGGAGTGCTTCCTTTTCAGAAAAGTTATTTTGGAGGTGGTGCCAACGGAATTCGGGCATGGAAAGCGCGGACTTTAGGGCCAGGAGCATATGATGAGGCCTTGTCCTTTGGGGCCAATTTCGATCGGATAGGAGATGTAATGCTGGAATCGAACACCGAATTTCGGTTTCCGATTATTGGTTTTTTGAAGGGTGCACTTTTTGTGGATGCAGGGAATGTTTGGACATTGGATCCATTGGATAGCCGACCTGATGGAGCTTTTGATACTGCCTTTTATAAAGATATAGCTATTGGTGGTGGATTTGGTGCCCGGGTAGATTTTGAATTCTTCATTCTTCGGCTGGATCTGGGTTACCGACTGCGCGATCCAGGTTTGGATGGTGGAGAGAAATGGTTCTTTGAGAGCAAAAGCAATTTTAATGCTGCTGTTCAAAAATTCAATGAAAAAAACAATAGCTCCTTGGGCTCGTATCGGAGTCAGGGGTATAATATTTCTTTTGGGATAGGGTATCCTTTTTGATGGTGAATTTTTAATGGGGGATGGTGAATTGTTAATGGTGAATGATGAATTGTTGATTGTTGATGGGGAATTATTGATGATGAATGACAAAATGTTAATGGTGAATTGTTAATG
>JBLHJD010000155.1:0-5799 GCA_047618705.1 Luteibaculaceae bacterium | reverse complement strand
TGGCTGCAAAAGAATGGGAGAAATACATCACCGAACGGTCAAAAATCCCCAACCAAGACACTTCTCAAATTTACAACTTCAAACAACCCACTAGATCCACCTATTTTCTTGATTTTGAGGAGGGTATTCCTTTGAAAACGATACGTAAAGACTGGCGCCTAAAGAGTACTTATTTCGACTTGGAGCACAGTAATGAGGACATTTACTTCCTCGGCCGTGGATTTGGTCATGGTGTAGGGATGTGCCAGGAAGGGGCAATGCAAATGGCCCGGAACCAAAAGAAATACCACGAAATAATTCATCATTATTACAATCGCTCGTATATCATAGATAAGAAGTGGCTTCCAGTGCTGCGTTCCAAATTATAATGTATGATACAATGGGGGAGTTATCCCTTGTTGCGATTTCTACCCCCGTTTTTATTAGGCCTATTTTTTTGTGATAGGATAGGAGTATTAGCCGAATTGGTGGTGCCAACCTTGGCTATCTTCATCCTGGTTATTATGCCTTTAAAAATGCCCTTTAACCACCGCTGGCTGCAAGGAGTTTTTATCGTTTTTTTAGGTCTTTTTTTGGGCTTGTCTTTAGGGTTTATTCATCGAAAAACAATTGCTAATAATATTAGTAGTGAAATACAACTAATTAAAGTTGAGGGTGTTGTTGATAAAATTTCAAGCAGTGGTAGAAGTTTTGTGATTCGGACAGAATCTGGTGAAAAATTATTTTTACTCAGGCAAAAATGGCCCCCGGTTATAGAGGGCAATCACGGTGAGTTTTGCCTTCAAAAAATGACGGGTAAAAAGCCTTTTCCATGGCAGTTTGATTTTCAACAATGGGTAAAAAGAAAAGGGTGCTTAGGACCTTACCAAATAAAGTTCATGGCTATGGATGCGCAATTCCAAATTGGAAAAAAGATCCCAAGTTCCACCTCCTTTGCCCTGTTTCAAGCCCTCGTAAAAGGGAAAAAACATTTTGCCAGTGAACAGCTCAAACAAGCATATGTAGGAACCGGATTGGCCCACCTTTTTGCGGTAAGTGGATTTCACGTTGGGTTCGTTTATTTGATTGTGTATTTTGTTTTCTCCAAAATTTTTGGCCCAAAATGGAGCATCGCCTTATCTGTTGGAATGGTCTGGGTTTTTACCTGCTGGGTTGGCTTTCCCGTAAGCGCAATCCGCGCAGCCATTATGCTTACCACCATTGGAATAAGCTGTATTTATGCCAAGGATCAAAGGCCCGTAAATGGGGTGCTCCTTTCCCTTTTTCTGATTGTATGCTGGAATCCGAATATGTTGTTTGATTTGGGTTTTTGGATGTCCCACATTGCCGTTCTGGCCATCCTCCTTATTCATAAGTTAGGGCTCGAATCAATGCGAAAATGGTGGCAAAAATGGATTCTGGTTCCATTAATCATTTCTTTGGCAGTTCAACTTGCTTTAGCTCCCATTATTTTAGGTTTTGAACAAGGTTTTCATCCTTTGATGTTGGGCGTTCAACTCATTTTTAATTTGATTTTTCCCGTATTGTTTGTCATTGGCATCCTCGTTGTTATTTTGTGGGAATTAGGCCTAAACCTAAATTTGGTTTGGGAGTACCTTGATTTCCCATTGGATTTTCTCCACGATTTTTTGTTTCAAATTTCCGAGTTTATTACTTCTAATTCCTGGCACTTCTATTTCACCAATTTCCAATTGGGGATTTTCTATGCCCTACTATTAAGCATTATTGGCCTGCTCTATTTTAAAGAAATGCCTAACCTACGTCTTACCCTCTATTTAAGTTTGTTGTTTTTGTGTACAGTACTTATGCCTGTCAACAAATTATGGCACGGAACACATCTTTCTAGAGGGGACATGGACTATTTGGTCCTTGGAGATTTGGACCAATTAAAATGCAATTGGAAATGCACCCCCCTTACAATTAAAGGGCAGACATACCAGATGGCTCGCATTCCAAATAAAAAGGGGCTCTTTTCACCTATTTCAGAATAATTCGCACCCCTTTAAACCCAATCCTAGAATATTTACGTAGGTTATTGTTTGATTTACCAACATAAATTGGAAATTTGCAAACGAAAATTCAAAGGAATGAAAAGGGCTTGGTTGTGGTATTTGATAATTGGTTTGGGTGTTTGCGTGCCACAACGTATAGATGCTCAAGAGATTACCCGGATTTCTGAATTCCCGCTAATTGATGGACTTGCTAACGATCCGGTGTGGTCGCAAGTCCCAGCCTTCGACAACTTTACTCAAAATGCACCGAATCCAGGTGCACAACCGAGTCAGCCTTCTGAAATTAAAATGGCCTACTCCGATGAAGGTATCTATATTCTCGCCTTGTTCTCGGATAGCGAACCTGACCAAATTCTGAAACAATTGTCTCCCCGAGATCAAATCGAAAATTCAGATCATTTCCAGGTAGTAATCGACCCATTTAAAGGGGGTGTTAATGCCATTAGTTTCGGTGTAACTGCCAGTGGTGTTCAGATTGATAAAAGGATAGAGAATGGAAGTGAGGACCTTTCCTGGAATGCCGTTTGGTACAGTGAGGTGCATATCCATGACGGAGGGTGGAATGTAGAAATGTTTATCCCTTTTTTCTCCTTCCGTTTCCCGGACAAACAGGTGCAAAGCTGGAATATCAATTTTTTTAGGCAAATCAGGCGAGTGCGGGAAGAATCTTCTTGGTCTTTTATTGATCCTAATATCAATGGTAATTTGAATCAATTTAAAGAGGTAAAAGGATTTAATGGAATCCAAAGCCCCCTTCGAATTCAGTTAACACCTTATTTATCAGGATACTACCGAAGCTCTGATTTTGCTGGAAATTCCAAGGTGCAGGATTATACGGTGAATGGTGGACTCGATGCCAAAATTGGTTTGAGTGATGCATTTACCTTGGATATGACCTTAATTCCAGATTTCGGACAAGTTCAATCCGATAATAAAGTCCTCAACCTGTCTCCCTTTGAGATTCAATTTGATGAGAATAGGCCCTTTTTTCAGGAGGGAACCCAGCTGTTCCGAAAAGGAGGCTTGTTTTATTCCAGACGTATTGGTGGAACCCCGGGTGGTTATTATGATGTTCAAGGGAAGTCGGACTCCATGACCGTTATCTCAAACCCAGATAAAGCTCGATTGTTAAATGCGAGTAAGGTTACGGGTAGAACTGGTGGAGGCCTAGGTGTTGGGATTTTTAATGCAGTGGAAGGAAATACTTTTGCGGAATATCAGGATTCCTTAGGGCAAAAAATCACGCAGAAAACAGGAGTAGCTGCCAATTACAATATTTTGGTTTTAGATCAGAACCTCCCGAATAATGGATATATCACCCTAACTAATGCCAATGTACTTAGGGACGGATCAGTGGAGGATGCCAACGCCACCGGAGTGCAATTTCGGGTAGCCAATAAATCGAATAGCCTGAGTAATTTCTCCATGCTACGGGTTACTCAGCAGTTCAAACAGGATGAAATTGTTCGGGGTTTTAATTATTTCACGGAGTTTAATAAATCAGGAGGGAATTGGAGTTATGGGATTTCTCATGGTATTGAAAGCGATACTTATGATCCCAATGATTTGGGCTTTTTATTGGCCAATAACGAGGTTTTTAACGGGGTTAATCTTGGATACAGAAGCTTTATTCCTAAAGGAAAATTCAATTTTTGGAACGTGAATTTTAATACCAATTATGGCTTGTTGTATAAGCCGTCCAACTTCACTAGTTGGAATTTGAATTTAAATGGAGTTGGAGTACTTAAAAACTTTCATGCTTTTGGATTTCGTGTGGATGGAAGCCCTGTTGGTGGGAACGATTATTTTGAGCCAAGAAAAGGAGGAGCGGTGTACAGCACTCCAAAAAATGTAGGCTTTAATGTCTGGATATCCAGCGATTACCGAAAAACATTTGCTATTGATATTAGTTCTGGGGAGCGCTATTATGAAGGGATAGACCAACGCAACTTCTTTATCCGTTTTAGTCCGAGAGTTAGGATTAACGATAAATTATCCACCATTTATGTCCTTTCCAGAGGGGTTAACAAATCGGAGCAGGGATTTGCCAAAATTACGGACGACCAGGCTGTTTTGTTTGGATGGCGCGACAATAAATTTCTGACCAATGTTTGGACGGTGAATTACATATTTACCGCCAAATCCAGTCTTAGCTTCCGCTTAAGACATCACTGGGCTTCAGTAAAGTACCTTGATTTTTTCCGATTAAATGAAGGGAGTGGAGACTTGGAAACCGTAGATTATGGCAACGAATACAACTTGGAAACAGCGGATTTAAATCGGAATTTCAACAGCTTTTCTGTGGATTTGGTATACCGGTGGATATTCAGTCCCGGAAGTGAATTAAATGTGGTGTACAAAAACAACTTGGACGACGATAGAAGCAAATTAATTTCAGGTTTACAGGAGAATTTTTCCGAAGTTTGGGCCAATCCCGATTCCAGGATAGGAAGTTTGTCTTTCCGCTTTGTATATTTCTTGGATGCCGGAAAACTTTTTAGGAAAATTTAGATGGAAGTACTTACCATTGTTGGGGCTCGACCTCAGTTTGTTAAAGCAGCTGTAGTTAGTAGAGCGTTTCAGAAACTCGGTATTGATGAGCGCATTTTGCACACCGGCCAGCATTTCGATGCCGCCATGTCAGATGTGTTTTTTGATGAAATGGAAATTCCGAAACCCCATTTTAATTTGGATATTAATGGGGTAGGACATGGTGCCATGACAGGCCGCATGTTGGAAGGAATTGAGCAAATAATGTTGGAGGATAAACCCAAGGTGGTTTTGGTGTACGGAGATACTAACTCTACACTTGCTGGGGCCTTGGCTGCTCAAAAATTACATATTCCCGTAGTGCATGTTGAAGCCGGGTTACGATCCTATAACATGGGTATGCCTGAAGAGGTAAATCGAATTTTAACAGATCGCATTTCTACCATTTTATATACACCAACCATTACCGCAACTAAAAACCTGGAAAAAGAAGGGTATGCCGGTTTTGATATAGCCATTGAGCAAGTAGGTGATGTAATGGAGGACGCGGCTCAGTTTTATTCCCAAAAATTGGGGGAAAAGGAAAGTAATTTGCCCGAAATCCCAAAGGAGTTTGTTTTGGTAACCGCCCATAGAGCTGAAAATACGGACGATCCGGAAAAATTAAAGGGGATTATCAATGGTTTAGAAGCCATCAATAAAATGACTCCCGTTATCTTTCCTCTGCACCCCAGAACAAAGGGGAAATTGAAACAATTTGACATTACGCCTTCTTTTCAGTGCATAGAACCTGTTGGATATTTTGATATGATCCGCCTTTTACAGGCGTGTAAAATGGTCCTGACCGATAGTGGTGGATTACAGAAAGAAGCCTACTTTTTTAAGAAACCGTGCATTACTATGCGGGATCAAACAGAATGGGTGGAATTGTTGGAAGCAGGGGTAAATACCTTGGTTGCCTGTAATTCAGAGAAGATTAAGGCAGCCTTTGATGGGTTTAGTTCAGGAGCCTTTGATTTTACGAAACCGCTTTATGGTGGTGGTGAAGCGGGTGACAAAATTGCGAATTCTGTGTTCCACCATTTCCTGAAAACAGAATCCTAATTCCCACCAAAAACTTTTAACTACTTTTAAGCCTATTCTAAACTTAACTTGAAGGAATGAAGCACCTTTTTTTGGTTTTTTGCCTGTTTACTTTTGCCCTTATTTCCTGCGATAAGGAAAATCATACCAAATCCGAAATTATTGGAGTGTACAAAAATGATACTACTGATTTTAGGTTGTATTATACTGGTTA
>JBLHJD010000154.1:0-5847 GCA_047618705.1 Luteibaculaceae bacterium | reverse complement strand
CCCCCTTGGACCAAATACTTACTGGTTCCCAACACCATAGCTACCGGGGTTTCCATAAGCGCATCGGGTAAATCCATTACCCGATCTTTGACCGAATTAGAAACCACAACATCCACTAACTGGACACTCCCAAGAACAAAGAGTCCAACCAACAAAAAAAACCAAATAAAGCGGAGTCTACGCATTACAGAATTAGTTCTAAACACGTTCCAGAATCCGTATCAAGGTGTACAATTTCTGCTGATAATTGATTGGCTAATCCTTCTACAATAGTTAATCCTAATCCCTTTTTGGGATCTCCTTTCATTCCTATACCATAATCGCGATATTGAACAACTCGATAGCCCCCTCTGTGAAACATTTTAATATCGAAACGATGATCTTCTTCGACCGTGTAGGCATATTTTATTCCATTGCTTAACCATTCGTTTAAAATCAGCGATAATGGAATCCATTCCGCTTCTTTCCAATCCATGGTTTCCAATTCAATTTTCACCTGCAATTGCTCGGGGTCCGGATGTAAGGCTTGAACCACTTGAGGAATGTAGTTTTCGAAAAATTGGTGTGATTCAGAATCACTCCACCCCTTGGAAGAGTATAATTCCTCATGCACTGTGGCCATACTTTGGATGCGTGCAATAGCTTCTTCAATTACATTCTCAACATTGGTATTATCCAAAAAGTGTCTTTGAAGGCGCAGGAAACTCAAAATTAATTGCATGTTGTTTTTTACGCGGTGGTGCAATTCCCGGAGCATTAAACTTTTCTCTTCGAACTGTTGCTCTAGTTCCGCCGTTCTTTCCTTCACTCGATTTTTGAGTACCGCATTCATTTTACCCCTCATGCGCATTCTGGTCCCAAAAACGACTAATACCCCTCCCAAAAACACCAAAAAAATGATGGTTAAAATCCGCAACCAGGCAAACTGGTCCAAATCCTTTTTCTGGCGGTCATTTTCTTCTACTAGGTTCCGAATCGTTTTTTCATTTTCCTGGATTTCCCAATTCCGACTCACATCCTTAATGTTGGACAATTGCTCTTGGGTTAATTGACCATAACGTACATCGGCATGCCGTTTCATGGCCTCTACAGCCAAGGCTAAATCTCCCAACTTAATAAACACCTCAGAAAGGCCACCATAAATCTCCAATTTAGCGGAAGTCATACTCAGGCTATCAGCCAATTCAATGGCCTCCAAAAACACTTCCTTGGATTTATTATACTGCTTGTCTTCAAACAAAATACCTCCCCATATTTTCAAGGTCGAAACTTGGTAAAAAGGCAAAAATTTACTTTTCTCAGAGGCCATTTTAATAAAGCCTTTTGCCTTACCTAGCTTCCCTTTTAATAAATGTGATTGAGCCAAATTTTGATACGCAATAATCATGGACGAGTGGTCCTTCTCAAAATCACATATTTCTAAGGCTTTATTGGAATAATGAATGGCCGAATCTAAAAGTCCCTTCAGTGTAAAGTTAATTCCAATGTTATTGTAACATTTAATGAGGCCGTGATTATCTCCTACCGCCTTCCTGAATGTTACTGCTCGTTTGTACATGTAAGTACTTTTCTCCAAAAGCCCCAGGTCTCCATAGATGTTCCCCATATTATTGAGCGCCTTTGCAGCCATAACATCATCATTAACTTCAACGGCAAAACCGTAGGCTTTCTGGAAAGAAATGGCCGCAGAATCAAGCATCTCATAGCGATGAAACAACAAGCCGTACAAAAGCTGAACCCGACTTAAATTGCGTTTGTTATCCACCTTTGTAGCCACGGCTTCAATTTCTCGGGCAATCCGAGATAAATTAATCATATCCCCCAGATCATATAAAAAGGAAACTTCCTTAAAATAGGTTTCTAACAGGAACTCCGGATTGCTGATTACTTCGGAATCCAACTTCAGGGAATCCAAATAAGCAAATGATTGCTCTGGATTTACCGAAAACCACTGATCACTTTCACTCAGTTTCTGCCGGAAAAGATCTAAATCCTCACCGCTTTGAGTCATCCCCAGAAAACGGGTAAATGCACACAAAATGAAGCCTATAAATTTTGCCTTTATCTTCATATAAGTCCGAAAGATAAAAGAATGGATTAAATTTGGAGTATGAAGTGGAATCAAGTCAAAATTTGGATCAAGAATAAATACATTCTGGCCCTCCTTTTTTTTGGCATTTGGATGATTTTTGTGGATAATTACGATGTTTTCACCATTCGGAAATACCGGGAAAAACTCAATAAAATTGAGCAAGAACAGGTGTTTTACGAGGAGAAAATTAGAGCTGCACAAAAAGAATTTGAAGAACTTACCTCCAACGAACGGGAAATGGAACGATTTGCCCGCGAAACTTACTTCATGAAACGTCCCAACGAGGATATCTTCATTATTGTTGATTCAAACCTATCCAAATAATGTTCAAATCATTTCAGAAAGCTTCCTACGGGCAATGGAAGGAACAGGTAGAAAAAGAACTTAAAGGCAAAGATTTTGACCAATTTCTCAATTGGGATTTCGAAAACTTCACCTTCCCTGCTTACCTCGATCACAGTCATGCCTCAGAGCACGAAACCATCCTGGCAAAGCAATGTTCCGTTTTGCACAATTTCCGCAAAGAAAAACTGCAAGGTCGTGGTTGGTTGGGTGCTCAGCGCATTAAGGTAATTAATGAAAAAAAGGCCAACGAAGAAGCCTTAATTCACCTACGTACTGGAATTGATAGTTTAATATTTGACATTCAAAAGGATGACGTTGACTGGACTAGACTCACAGAGGGAATCCAATTAGACGTTATCAACATTCACCTGGAATTCCCCATGGAAATGTGGCATGATGGACTCAATGCCCTCCCGCAAAACATCAAAAATAACACCCCGCATATTTGGACGTCCCCGTGGGACTTCTGCGCCAAATATGGGGAGTTCCATTCCGATTCTGACGCTATTTTTTCGGAAGACACAACAGGGATCATTATCGATGCTACCGGTGTTGCTAATGCCGGTGGAACTATGGAGCAGCAGCTTCAATACGCCATTGGTGGTGGATTATTTGCAGCTCGAAAAATGAAAGAACAAGGAAAACCAAAACCCATCCGTTTCCATTTTCCCCTTTCGGCAACTTATTTTGTTGAAATAGCCAAAATCCGTGCTTTCTCATGGCTGTGGAATGCCTTGGGTGGTCAGATTTTTGAAAACCCGTGGAAAACAGACTCAATAACTTCTGAAAGCCTGTGGTTAACACATGCCATAGCCGACGAGCAAAACAACACGTTAAGGAATAGTACTGTTTGCATGGCTGCCATCCTCGGTGGAAGTAGCGAACACATTAACCTACCCCACAACATCGGGTATGCAGATGTCGATTTTTTCAGTGCACGCGTAGCCAATAACATTCACCACATCTTACGGGAAGAATCCTTTATGGCCGAATCTTCTGACCCGAGTTTTGGTTCTTTTTATATTGAACGCCTTACCTACTTAATTACCCAAGAACTCCTAAAAACAGATTGGGAAACAGCTTGGGACGCTGAACTCATCTCCGGTCGGTTTCAGGAAGCGGTTCACCAATCTGGTGCTGTGTTGGGTAAAAAAATACAGGATGGGTCTCACCCGTGGTTAGGTGTAAACTTATACCCCAACCCCAATGATCCAAATCAGAACAAAGGGTGTAAGCCCGGAAGAAATTTTGGAATGTTAAATTCTCGGGTTAATGCCCATGTAAACGCCTAAAAGATGAATCAAGATTTTACTACTTTACTTCAAGGTTTTACTCAGTCAGAATCGCATTCCGAAAAGGGGAGCAGCCATAATGCAGAAGGAATTGCCATTCCTAAAAATGTATTTGACCTTCCCTCGGAAAATATCCAAAGTGGTTTCCAAGCCGGATTGGCTCCCAACTTGCGTGGACCTTATGGTTCTATGTACGTTACACGGCCTTGGACTATCCGGCAATATGCCGGGTTCAGTACCGCCGAAGAATCCAACGCATTTTACCGACGTAATCTGGCTGCAGGCCAAAAAGGGCTTTCCGTTGCCTTCGATTTAGCCACCCACCGGGGGTACGATTCAGACCATCCCCGCGTAGTTGGTGATGTTGGAAAAGCCGGAGTAGCCATTGATTCTATTTTAGACATGCGGGTTCTTTTCGATCAGATTCCTTTGGATAAAATGTCGGTTTCCATGACCATGAATGGTGCTGTTTTGCCCATTTTGGCCTTTTATATTGTGGCTGCTGAGGAACAAGGCGTTTCCATGGATCAGTTAGCTGGAACCATCCAAAACGACATTCTGAAGGAGTTTATGGTGCGGAACACCTACATCTACCCTCCTACTCCTTCCATGCGGATTATCTCGGATATTTTTGAATTTACGTCCAAGAATATGCCCAAGTTTAATTCCATCAGCATTTCGGGTTACCACATGCAGGAAGCCGGAGCTACTGCTGATATTGAATTAGCATACACCTTAGCCGATGGGTTAGAATACCTGAAAGCCGGAATTGCAACTGGAATGAATGTGGATGATTTTGCCCCACGCTTATCTTTCTTTTGGGCAATTGGGATGAATCACTTCATGGAAATTGCCAAGATGCGCGCTGGTCGGGTATTGTGGGCAAAAATAGTGGAGCGATTTAAACCCAAAAACGCCAAGTCTTTAGCCCTTCGGACGCACTGTCAGACCTCTGGTTGGAGTTTAACCGAGCAAGACCCCTACAACAACGTTAGTAGAACAGGGATTGAAGCATTAGCCGCTGTCCTAGGTGGAACTCAGAGTTTGCACACCAATGCCTTGGACGAAGCCATTGCTTTACCTACGGATGCATCGGCACGTATTGCTAGGAACACCCAAATTTATTTGCAACAGGAAACGGGAATCACCAAAGCCATTGATCCTTGGGCTGGAAGTAAATATGTGGAAACCCTGACCGAAGAACTCATCAACAAAGCGTGGGCATTAATTGAGGAAGTGGATTCTTTGGGAGGAATGGCTGAGGCTATTGAGACTGGAATTCCAAAAATGCGCATTGAAGAAGCTGCAGCTCGGAAACAAGCCCGAATTGATAGTGGAAAAGATATTATTGTTGGAGTTAACCAATATCAACTCGAAAAAGAGGATGCTATAGACATCCTGGAAGTGGACAATTCTGCGGTGCGGGATGGACAAATTAAGCGCCTTGCTTTGCTGAAGGAGCAGCGCAACGAAGCGGATACCCAAGCTTGCCTAACCGCCATTACTGAAGCAGCAAAAAACAAAACAGGCAATTTGTTGGACTTAGCTGTTAAAGCAGCTAAAGCCAAGGCCAGTTTAGGAGAAATTTCGGATGCCTTAGAGGAGGTGTATGGAAGATATAAAGCCAAAATTCAGAGTATTTCAGGCGTATATTCATCGGAAAGTATGGATGATGCTGATTTTAAACAGGCCAAGTTACTGGCCGACCAGTTTGCCCAACTAGAAGGTAGACGTCCCCGGATTATGGTGGCAAAAATGGGACAAGATGGGCACGACAGAGGAGCCAAGGTAATCTCCACCAGTTTTGCTGACATTGGTTTTGATGTAGATATTGGACCCTTGTTCCAGACACCAGATGAAGCGGCGAAACAAGCAGTGGAAAACGATGTGCACATTTTGGGTGTTTCGTCATTGGCAGCAGGACACAAAACACTGATCCCTTCTGTTATAGCTGAGCTTGCCAAATTAGGCCGGCCCGATATACTTGTTGTTGCCGGAGGTGTAATTCCATCTCAGGATTACGACTTTTTGTTTGAAAATGGCGTTGCTGGAATTTTTGGCCCTGGTTCTAAAATTAGCACCGCGGCTATTGAGATTTTGGATATTCTGATTGAAGGA
>JBLHJD010000153.1:0-5929 GCA_047618705.1 Luteibaculaceae bacterium | reverse complement strand
CGCCATTCGTGTCGAAACTCAATCGGCGCGAAACATACAACAGACCCCACAGCCCCCAAGCTATTATAAAGGTGATTATCGCCCCATCCGTCAAGCTTTCTGCATTCCATACCTCTTGGACTAAAATAACGCCAACAAAGGCAGCTATGTAGCGAAAGGGTCTAATACCGTTGGTGAGGGTGGTGCGTTTTAGTTTAGGGGAAGAGGTCACGGTTTTGAGTAGTGAGGGTTGGGTTTTGAGTAGTGAGTATTGGGGTTGGGTTGGGAGTATTGAGGGGTTGAGGGTTGTAGGATTTGAAGGTAGGGATTTTATTGGGGGGGGACCTTTATGGAAAAAACCTGTTTTCTCTAATTATTGTCGGGTGTTAATGTCCTACCATTGCGGTATTAAGAATTCATATTCCAAATTTACCATTCGGTATTTTTTTTACTTTTTCAGTACTTCCACAAACTCACCGATAATACGCATTGTTGCCGCATTCTCCTCGGTAATGTATAAATTTTGGTGTGAGGTATCATATGAATTGGGTCTTAATACAATTGATGAGTGTTTCCAGCCTTCCTGGTTAACATCCTTTTCGCTTGAGTAGGTTTTAATGGTAAATGCTGAATTAAAATCTTGATCCTGAATATCTCTATTTTCCACCAAAACTATTCTTCCATTTCTGTTACCACCTTTATATTGTCTAAACAAGCAAATTGAAGCATTAGGAATTACTCTATTCATTGATTCACCAACAATTCTACACGCGAAATAGTCCTTTCCAACAAAGCTTTTAGGAGCTTCAATTAAGGTATAATTTTTTTCCGACTGTAATTCGCTAAAAGATCCTGCAGCGGCATAAAAGTCATAAAGAGGAATTGGATTTTCAAATTCTAATCCTGAATCGAACTTAGGTTTAATTGGGATACTATTTTTTGTTGCTACCTTCTTAGAATTACTAACTGTTGATTTCTCATGTAAATAATCATACATGGCGGATGAAACAGGTGTTTCCAAATTAAATCTAATTTTCACAACAGGAAGTTCCTTGCCACTACCATTGGAAATGGTTGTTTGCTCAACTTGATTTACATCTGGACTTACTTCCCCCATATAATAAAAGTCCATTCCTTCATCATTATTTTTTTTAATAAACAATGGTAAACGGATGGCCCCATTTTCACCCAATATGGATTGAACATCATTACTTTTTATAGTTCTGTTAGATTTTGACATCCAATCAAACTCCTTGGCATTAACAAATTCATCCTCATATTTAGTTGATTCTGAAATATGCTCTTCTTTGTGATAGTTCACAAAAATTGGACAATGCTGATTGTCAGGATTTACTAGGTAACCACCCACATTTTGAGCCACTGGATTTTCGGAAACATTCAATATTCTAAATACATCCTTTCTGGAGTACTTCCGGTAAAGCACAAATCCAGTTTGCCATTTTTCTTTATCAAAACTTCTGCTGAATTCAGATATCGAATAATCAACCGAATCCAGAAGAAATCGCTTGAAAACTTCATTCTTTAACTCCGAAATGAAAGCTTGAGACACGGTAAAACACCCATTCTCTAAACTCAGAATATCTAAATCATAAATCTTTTTTGCTGAGTACAGTTTACCCTCATTTTTTTCGCGGACAAATTCAAAATTCAAATTTGAAACGCAGGATTTAATGGTCTCATCAGAGATGAAATAATGGAACTGATCCAGAACTTTTTCCTTTAGTTTACTTACGGTTAACACCTCTGATTCAAGAAGTGATTTAAGTATCATACTTTCTTCAAGCCGCTTCGAGTTGTTTATTTCTTTTGAAAAAAGCTCCAACAGTTTCACCTGCTTTTTTGACAATTCTGAAGTTGATTCCTTCTCAACTTTTGAAACAAAGTTGTAATAGGAGTTTGCATATTCAACGAATAAGAATGGGTCCCGAGAACCATGATCAATAAAATCCATCATCAATGGAACCCTTCCCAATCTAAATTTCAATAGATTATAATCCTTTTTCAAATCAGAGAATAACTGCATATTGGCAGAATCGATTGATTTAAATATTCTCTCCTTTGTTATTTCGTCAAAATTGATGGTAGAGGCCCCGGGCATCATTCTACTCCCCTCCGTTATTAACTTCCTTAAGGTGTCTTTATTATAGGAGGTATCTCCATATAAGGCAATCGGGATCAGGTAATTGTTTTCATAGTTTCCAATAAAATCGATAACCGTTAAATAGCCCTTTCCATCCACTTTCCTTAAACCTCTTCCCAATTGCTGAATAAATATTATCGAGGATTGGGTAGGACGAAGCATAATTATTTGGTTGACTTTTGGAATATCAATCCCTTCATTAAAGATGTCAACGGTAAAAATGTAATCGATTTTTTCACTCAGATCATCTATTTCCAATTTTTCAATCGCTTTTGCCCTGTCCATCTCAGAACTACCCCCGGTTAAGGCGACTGTTCTTAACCCCTTCGAATTGAATAACTTAGATAAATCAATGGCCTCTTCCCTTCTGGAACAGAAAATTAAACCTCTTATTATTCCATTATCACTTCCATAAAATTTGGCCTTCTCAATAATGCGCTCGGCTCGTTCAAGCCCAACCAAACAATTAAAATCTGTCTTATTGTCAACCTCGGTGTTACCTATAAAAAAATCAGTTACGCCATAATAATGAAAAGAGCTTATCATTCCCTCTTCCATAGCCCTGTTTAACCGGATTTCATAAGCAATATTATGGTCGAAAAGGGAGAAAATATCATTGCCATCTGTCCGCTCAGGAGTAGCAGTCATTCCTAAAAGGAATTTGGGTTCAAAATGCTCCATTAAACGTACGTAGGAATCAGCGCCAGACCGATGGGTCTCATCAATAATAATATAATCAAAATGCTCCTTTGAGAACTTTTCTAAATGAGTGGCTTTCGAAATGGTTTGAACTGTAGAAAACACAAAATCACAGTCTAAATCTCTTTGATTTCCGGAATACAAACCCATTGTTTTTTCATTCCCAAAAACCCGTTGAAATGTATTTAAAGAGTCCTTGGCAATGGTTAATCGATGGACCACAAAAAGTAATTTTTTGGGGTTAAAAGCTTTAGCATCAAACGCCGATAAATATGTTTTCCCTGTTCCAGTAGCTGAAATAATCAGGGCTTTGTTTTTTTGTTTAGCCCTTAAATTCAATAGATTATCCAATGCTTCTAATTGCATTGAATTTGGAGTAATTTTTATTGGCCCTTCTGTAAGATTTTCAAGTTCGCTATTTCGGTTTTGAAGAAATTGATTCTGATATATTTTTTCATACGCCAAAATGTATTCCGCCGTTACTGGCGTTCCTTTTTCAAAATCAAGATTGAACTCCTTTATTACTTTATCTACAATACCACTACCACCTAAAGCCGAAACTTTAATATTCCATTCCTTGTTCGTAGATAATGCCTGCGCGGTAAGATTACTACTCCCAATAATTAGGTTAAAATGCTGCTCACTTTTAAAAATGTATCCTTTGGTATGAGAATTTCCGGATACCGCAATTCTAAGGTCAATGTTTTTAAACTGAAGGAGTTTTTTTAATGCCTCAGGTTGGGTGAAGTTTAAATATTGTGAAACAAGAACCTCCCCTTTTACTTCCCTGTTTTCGAGCTCCTTAAGTTTGTTTATTATAGTGGCAACGCCACTTGTAGTAACAAAAGCAACAGAAATATAGAACTGGTTACAATTGTCAAGTTCCCGGAGTATCGATGAAAGAACCTTTTTGGGTGGATTCTTTTGATTAACGAGTAGTTCCGGTTGGAAATCAATATTTGAAGAAATGGACCTATCGACAAAACCAGTCTGTAAACTCATGTTGAAATTGTCAAATATTTCATCCATCAGAAACAAGTTTATCTACAATTGGTATATCAGCTGCTGCCCAATCGAGAGCAGAAAGTTCGTTTATTTTTAACCATTTTTGATCTATGTGTTCATGTAATATTAGTTCTTTAGATTCCACTTCACACTTAAAACTGTGCATGGTTAAAACAAAATCTGGATATTCATGCACAACGGTTAAAAAGGAGGATTTAATCTCCGAAGCAAGATTCAACTCCTCCAATAACTCGCGATGTAAAGCCTCTTCTTTGGTTTCGCCTTTTTCAATTTTCCCGCCTGGAAATTCAAACTTTTCTGAAATGTACTCGAGTTTGTTTTTTGGCCTTTGAACACATAAAACAAGGTCCCCAAAAAATATCACACCTGCAACAACTTCAATTTGTTTCATTAAAATCTTACTCTAATTTATTTGTTGGTTTCCACACCGTTATGGAGCGGTTTATTGATATCAAAATAACTTCAATTAACACCCATCCAACTTACAAAGGCATTGTGTGGTTTAAATCTACTGAACAAAAGAACAAAATAAGCGTTTTAGGCGGATTAGGATAAGATTCACCCAAACAATTGAGATACTAAAAACCAAAGGCTCACGGCTATTTTTTAAACATTCACTTCCGGAATACAATACCAAATCAACCTACAAATGACCCCTAGCCCACCAAAAATGGAACATAATGTTTTCGTAATCTTCTTTGCATTTATCCTGAGAACACCTCTCAATTAATAATGGAATTTCATTGAACCCCCTTATCCTCTTCTTCGGTGGTTGTAATGACAGTTAAAGGTTTTCGCTCAGCTATCCAATTCTTCAATTCCCAGGATGTGCAAGGTGGTTTCAGTTTTGTTATGTGCAGGTTAATGGGAATTGCAAACCAATTTTTAAACTGAAACTCCCCCCACCACTCCCCCTAATGACTCCTCACCATCTTTAAGGTAAACAATCCAAGTATTAGCATTATCACAATCATAATAACCCAAAGCCAAGCCTTGTTTTTGAAAAGTGGTTCAGTCACCGGATTTTCCTTTTTAACTATGGGTAACTCCTCCCCCAAGGATAAAACCGTTAGTTTTTCTGGGATTTTATCAGAAAATCGGGCAATGTCATACCGCGGTTTTGTCGCTTCTTTGTTTCCATAAGTCAGGTAGTAATTTCCTTCTTCTGTAAAACGCGTGACTAGCTCATGAACATATCCCCTGGGGTGTATCCCATCAATTGTTAGGGGCTGATTGTCGCGGTTATCAATGCGGATTTTCAATTGCTGGACACGGGTACTGCTGAATTCAAAATCATTCAATTCTACGGAGTTGAGTGCTCCCGTTGCCAGGGTTCTATAATTGTATTTCCAACCTTTATCTGTTCTAAAACTGTCGGTTAGGCACATAATGGTCACTGGACGGAAAAAGTCTACTGTATCTGAGACACTAATTTTAATGTGGCTCACGGGAACAGGTGATAAAAGGGCAACATCAATTTCGTTTTGATGGGTGTGCTTATTCTCCTTTGTCCGAATTTCCTGGACCTCATAATTACTGAACAAACCAGGTGTGATTTCGTTTTGTGCTATTGTAACAAAACTCAATTTGGGTTGATCTTGGCTTTTAATAAGCACCCGGTAAAAACGATGTTTTGAGCTTGGGAAGGCCAGCTTGGTGAATGTGTAATTAGTCTCCTCATTTTTGATGGCTAGAATCCGGTAATTCTCAATTAAAGTAAACCATTCGCTTTGGTCTTGGCTGCACTCCAAGGTTACTCTCCAGTCAAAATTTTCCTGTTTAAAGTTGAGTTTAATTTGGTTGATGGGTTCTTGGGTAGGAATTTCAAATGTAAAATAATGGCCAAGGTCATTGTGCACGGCATTGAGGGTTTTAAACGCCACGTCCTTCCGTGTCTTTTTTTCGGAGTTTACCCTAATAATGTAGGGTGCTTCAATAGTATCATTCCTTTCTGTGAGGCCAAAAATTCTAATATCTGAAAAGTCGGGCTCCGTTTTCCCAAAAATATCGTTTGGCAGAATAATCTTGTGCCATTGGTCCTGTACTCCCTTTATTTCACGTTTG
>JBLHJD010000152.1:0-6004 GCA_047618705.1 Luteibaculaceae bacterium | reverse complement strand
GGTGAAGTGGCCGTGCCAATTATTGCCTCCACAGCAACCACACTTGCGGCCTTTTTTCCGCTGCTTTTCTGGAACGATCTGATGGGAGAGTTTATGAAGTTTATTCCAATGACATTGATCATTGTCCTTTCTTCTTCCCTCTTTGTAGCCTTGGTCATTAACCCCGTTATTGCAGCTACTTTAATGAAGAGGCAGGACGATTCCAAAAAGACAAACTTTGGGAAAGCCTATTCCATCATTGGAATCTTGGCCATACTGTCAGTCCTGTTTTACGTTTGGGGTGTGTTTGCTATGGGAACCATTTTGGCCATAGCCGCCATTTTGGGTGTTTTGGATATACACCTTATTCAACCCTTTGCCATATTCTTTAGAAACCGAATTTTATCGAGCATTGAGCGTGGTTACTTGAAAATTTTGCGTTTTTCTATCGAAAGCTGGAAGCCAATTATGCTATTGGGAGCAACCTTTTTTCTCTTGGTTTTTTCGATTGGATACATGAATTATAAAAGCCCGAAGGTGGAGTTCTTTCCAGTAAACCAACCAAAGTACATTAACATCTTTATTGAAACGCCAATAGGGTCTGATATCAACTTTACTGATAGCATTACCCAGATGTTCGAAACTGATTTGAGTGGGATTTTAGAACCACACCAAGGCATTGTGGAAAGTGTTATTTCCAATGTAGGTGCCGGAACCAGCGATCCGGGCGAAGGACCAAGTATGGGGAATACGCCGCACAAGGCTAGAATAACGGTGTCTTTTGTGGAGTATGAATTCAGAAAGGGAACCAATACCTCTGATGTTATGCGGTCCATTTCGGACGATTTAACTAACCTGCCAGGAGTTAAAATTTCGGTGGAGAAAAACAACGAAGGACCTCCAACCGGGAAACCCATTAACTTGGAAATTACTGGGGAGAACTTTGAGGAGTTGTTGGCTATTTCAGAAGAAGTGAACCTGCGCATTGATCGGGCCAATATTCCAGGTATTGAAGGAATAAAAATGGACTTGGAATTGGGTAAGCCAGAGCTAATCCTAACCATTGACCGCGTAAAAGCACGGCGCTTGGGGATCAGTACTGCTCAAATTGGAGGAACAATCAGAACCGCTTTGTTTGGGAAGGAAATTTCGAAATTTAAGGATGGAGAGGATGAGTATCCAGTGCAATTGCGCCTAAAACGCAGTTCCAGAAACAATATTTCTGACCTGATGAACCAGAAAATCACCTTCCGGGATCAGAGCTCAGGAAAAATTATTCAGGTGCCTATTTCGTCCATTGCTTCTTACGAGTACTCGTCCAGTTATGGATCGGTGAAACGGAAGGATATGGATAGGGCGGTAACCTTATTTTCCAATGTTATTGAAGGGTACAATGCCACGGAAATTAATGATGCATTAAAGGAAGTGCTGAGCGATTATCCTATTCCGGTTGGTTACGAATACAAATTTACCGGTGAGCAGGAAGAGCAAGCTAAAACGATGCGCTTTTTGATTAAAGCATTGATGATAGCTATTCTAATTATCGCGCTGATTTTGGTAAGCCAATTCAACAGTATTGTAAAACCGTTTATCATTATTTTATCTGTTTTGTTCAGCACTATTGGTGTATTCCTAGGAATATCCTTTTTCGAAATGGATTTTGTGATCATTATGACCGGTATTGGTATTGTTTCATTGGCGGGAATTGTAGTAAATAACGCCATCGTGCTTATTGATTACATCGAACTAATTAAACGAATGAAGCGCCAACAACTGGGATTAGGTCCAACGGACTTGTTGCCAAAAAAGGAAGCATTTGAAGCCATTGTTGAAGGGGGTAAAACCCGTTTGCGTCCTGTACTGTTAACGGCTATTACAACTATTCTTGGTCTGTTGCCTTTGGCTACCGGAATGAACATTGACTTTATCGGGTTCTTGAGCAACCTGGATGCCAACATTTACTTTGGTGGAGACAATGCAACCATGTGGGGTCCAATGGCTTGGACGGTGATTTTTGGTTTAACTTTTGCCACTTTTCTTACCCTAGTAATTGTCCCAGTGATGTATGTAATCACGGAGCGATTCCGCCTTTGGCGAGCTAGTTTTGGTAAAAAACAGAGATTAAATTCATGATAATGAAAGCCCGCATTACCTGTTTTGGTTGTGCTGGCTTTCTTTTATCCTTTTTTTCTTGCAGTTCCAAATTGCAAATTCTACTTTAAACGGATGAATCAAAACATTAGGGTGCTCAAGCTAAAAGATTTGCTCAAGACTGGGTTTTTAGGCTTGTTTGTAGTCCTTATTTGTCAGGTAATTGCCCTCACCGATTTCCATTGGGGGATCCTTCCTTTTGGTTTTTCCTTGGGAATGTTGGTTGGTTTTATTGAGCTGGTAATTTTCAGGCGTTTTTACACGGACATGTCCCTGCCTGTTCTTCTGATAGGGAAATTGATCTTTTATTACATAGGAACCCTGCTGTTGATCATTGTTTTTACCATAATTATTGCGTGGGGTATTGAAAGGAATGGGACTATTGTTGATCTCGTTTCCGAAATATTTACACCCATAAAAATGTTGGAATCATTGCGTGTTTTGATCCCGGTGATTTTTGTGGTTTTATATCTCCAAATTGAAACCTTAGTTGGGAAAGGAATGTTTGGGAAATACCTGCGAGGGGCCTATTCCAAACCAAAACTAGAAGAGCGGGTTTTCCTGTTTGTGGATATGATAGATAGTACCTCCTTCGCAGAAAAACTGGGAGACAGGAAGTATTACCGTTTGCTGAATGGTTTTTTCCGGATGATGTCTAGACCTTTGTTCGATAGCCACGCTGAGATCTACAAGTATGTAGGGGATGAGGTAATTATATCTTGGAAAATTAAGAAGAACAGACCCTTGGATAAATGTGTAAACACCGTTTTTAACATTCAGAAACAAATAGATTTGGAAAAAGGCCGTTATCTTGAACAATTTGGAACCTTTCCCAAATTTAGAGCCAGTATGCATGTGGGTACGGTAATATGTGCGCAGGTGGGCGATCTAAAAAAAGAAATTGCCTACAATGGAGATGTGCTCAATATCACGTCTCGGATGCAAGGGGTTTGTAAAGAATTGCGGGAACGATTGGTGGTGTCGGAGGATGTTTTTGAGCGCATGGAGCACAAAGAGAAATGGCGCCCACAACCATTGGGGAAGGTGAAACTGAAAGGAAAGAACGAAGAAATAGCGATAGTGGTCCTAAAAATTTAAGCTAATTACACTGGGGTCAATCCCATTTTCGTAAAGCATAATATAGGATTCACTATTTTTGTCACTTGGAAAATTAGGGTATGGACGATATAAAGGTAGGAGAACTGTTAAGTCAGATCAAATTTCCTAAGGATTTACGGGAGTTACAGATCAATGATCTTCCCCAAGTCAGCAAGGAGTTGCGGGATTTTATTGTAGACATAGTATCCATAAAAGGAGGACATTTTGGTGCTTCACTCGGTGTTGTTGAGCTAACTGTAGCCCTGCATTACGTCTATAATACCCCTAAGGACCAATTAGTTTGGGACGTTGGTCACCAAGCATATGGCCACAAAATATTAACTGGACGTCGCGACGTTTTCCATACGAACCGCGTTTATAAAGGGATCTCAGGTTTTCCAAAAAGAACGGAATCAGAATACGACACCTTTGGTGTAGGTCACTCCTCTACCTCCATTAGTGGAGCTTTAGGTATGTCGGTTGCCAATGCCTACAAAGGAGAAGACACCAAACACGTAGCTATTATTGGTGATGGTGCCATGACGGCCGGAATGGCTTTTGAAGGATTAAATCACGCCGGGTCTACCAGCAGTGACATCCTGGTTGTCCTCAATGACAATTGCATGTCTATTGACCCCAACGTAGGGGCACTTAAAGAATATTTAACCGACATTTCCACCAGTCACGCCTATAACAAGGTGAGGGATGAGGTGTGGGATTTGCTCGGAAAAATCAGCAAATTTGGGCCGAATGCGCAGAGCATTGTTTCCAAAGTAGAAAACGCAATAAAGGGCGCATTGCTGAAACACAGTAACTTATTTGAGTCCTTAAACTTCCGGTATTTCGGACCTGTAGACGGGCACGATGTGGTGCGTTTAACCAAGGTGCTCGAAGACCTTAAAGATATTCCGGGACCCAAAATTTTGCATTGCCTGACCAAAAAAGGGAAAGGATACAAGTACTCCGAAGAAGGGGATCCTACCAAGTGGCATGCGCCTGGGATTTTTAACCGGACCACCGGAGAAATTATTAAAGTCATTCCAAAAAGCCCTCAGCCCCCTAAATTTCAGGATGTTTTTGGGCACAGTATTGTGGAATTGGCCGAGAAAAACGACAAGGTAATGGGAGTAACCCCTGCCATGCCTTCCGGTTGCAGCCTTAACATCATGATGAAAGCTATGCCCGACAGAGCTTTTGATGTGGGAATAGCCGAACAACACGCCGTTACCTTTAGTGCAGGATTAGCCACACAAGGCTTAGTTCCCTTTTGTAATATTTACTCCTCGTTTATGCAACGGGCTTACGACCAAGTAATCCACGATGTTGCAATTCAAAACCTAAACGTTGTTTTTTGTTTAGATAGGGCTGGGTTTGCTGGTGCAGATGGACCAACCCACCACGGTGCTTTCGATGTGGCTTTTTTCAGATGTATTCCAAATTTGGTGGTTTCCGCACCCATGGACGAGTCCGAATTGCGGAATCTAATGTATACCGCCCAACAAGAAAACATGGGGCCTTTCAGCATCCGTTACCCAAGAGGTCAAGGTGTTATCACGGAATGGAAAACACCGTTCAAAGCCATTAAGGTGGGAACTGGTCGGAAAATTAAGAACGGAACCGATTTGGCTATTCTGAGTTTTGGTGCTATCGGAAACGAAGCGGTAAAAGCCACCAAAGAACTCGAAGAAAAAGGGATTTCTGCGGCGCATTATGACATGCGTTTTGTGAAACCGCTGGATGAGGTAATGTTGCACGAGGTTTTTGCCAAATTCGAGCGGATTATTACGCTGGAAGACGGATGTATCCAAGGTGGAATGGGAAGCGCTATCGGTGAATTTATGATGGATCACGGATATTCCGCCAGCATTAAACGCCTTGGGATTCCGGACGAATACATTGAACACGGAACGCAGCAAGAACTGTATAATGTGTGTGGATTTGATGCAGCTGGAATTGTAAAAAGCAGCGAAAGCTTAATGGCCGGGGCAAAAGCATCGCGCATGGCCAAGTAAAGTCCGTGAACCGGTTTTTTCTTTTTTTCCTCCATCAGCGATCTATTCTGACCGCAGAAATTATGCGCATTATTTTGCTTCTGATTTTTGCCAATGCTTTGTTCTTTCTGATTCATGACGGTATAGAATCGAGTACTTCGCCTAAATTTATTGACGTATTTTTTTGGTTTATTTTTCTCGGAAACCTCATTCTAAGTTTGCATTTTTGGTTAAACCAAAAGCGCTTCAGACTCCGTGCTCTACGCTTTGTTTTAGGAGTGGCTTCTGCCACCTTTGGATTGGTGTTGGGAGGCCTTTTGGCTTTTCACCTTGGGAGTTTTTTCTCTCTATTTGCTGCTCTCATCTCTTTTGTCACCTTCTTTTTCTTCGGCTTCCAGGACATAATTCGGACTTTTTATTCGCCAAGGTTGGGAGTAGAGGGTAGGGAGTAGAGGGTATCGAGTATGGAGTTTTGAGCAAGGAGTGAAAGGGTAGGGAGTATAGGGTGTCGAGCTTTGAGCAAGGAGTAAAAGGGTAGGGAGTATAGTGTATCGAGTTTTGAGCAAGGAGTCTTTACTCTTACGCCTAATTTCCAACTCAAGACTCAAAACTCAAAACTCTCAACTCAAAACTCAAAACTTTCCTTCCCCCCCTGAATAATTCCCCCTCCTTTCTTTTCATATTCACTTTTCAGTACCTTTAATTGTATCCCATAGGAATAAAAAATGGGAGTGAATTAAACTATGGAAGCGAGAGAAGAAGGGAACATTGAGTTAAAATACTTA
>JBLHJD010000151.1:0-6021 GCA_047618705.1 Luteibaculaceae bacterium | reverse complement strand
CTGCAGTCCTTTTTAATGTAACTCATTACCCCAACCCGCAAAGCATTCACTAGGGTTTGACTGTTTTGATCAGGCGTGATGGCAATTATCCGGGTATCGGATGCAATGTTTTTGATGGCGATAATAGTATCAATGGAAAAACCAGGGCTCGTGAAGTCTAACAAAACCAAATGTGGTCCTGATTCCTTGTGTTGATATAAATGGTCGAGAAGGTCATTGTCGTCCGAAAAAGCACCAATACAGCTTAGGTCTTTTTCTTGATTTACTAGGCTTTCGAGTCCAAAACGGACCAATTCAGCACCATCCCCAATAACTACTTCTGTTGTTTCCATTAATTCAATTCAATTTCGTACCCGTCAAAACTCAAGGTAGTGTTTTCGAATTCGGTTTTTGCCTCTTCCAAGTGTTTATCCGTTCGTTTATACCGTGCCGAATAATGCCCTAAAAGTAGTTGTTTTACTTCAAGTATTTTGGCCATACTACCAGCTTGTTTGGCTGTTGAGTGCCGAGTGGCTTCTGCCTTCTCCTTATCCTCCTCCAAAAAAGAAGATTCATGATATAAAAGGGAGATTCCTGTTGGTAAATGATTTTTTAAATCTGGAAAAAAAGCAGTATCCGTACAGAAAAAGTAGTTAAAACTAGGTAGTGGATCACGTGTTAGTTTGGCATTTTCTATCACCCGACCATCTTCCATTTCAAAATCAGCTCCCTGTTTAATGGCATTTCGCAAATAGTGCGGCACCTCATAAAACTGGACTTTTTCTACAATCAACTTCCTCGGTTTAATTTTCTCTTCAATAAAAAAACCTGTAGTTGGAATTTTGTGTTTTAATGGGATCGATTTTATTGTAAACAAGGGAGTTTCCCAAACTATTTCTGGTTTTTCCGATTGCGTACAAATAAATTCCACCGGATAATTCAGATTGGTATTTCCGATATTCAAGTGCAAACCAAGCATTTCCCATGTTCCAACAGGCCCAACCAAAACAAGGGGTTTCCGCCTACCTAACATATGTAGCGTTTGCAGTAAGCCAGGTAAACCTAAATAGTGATCGCCGTGGAGATGGGTAATACAGATGGCGTGGATGTTCTGAAATCGAACTCCCATTTTACGAAGCTGAATTTGGGTTCCTTCCCCACAGTCCAACAACACCTCGAATTGATCTATTTGAATGTATTGACTAGTTGGACGTCGGCCCAGCAGAGGTATAGCCGAACCACAACCCAGCACTTTTATTTTGATACTCACAATTCCCTTTCCAAGGAAAGCATAAATACATAATCGGTGGCTTCAGACAAGGTAGGTAATACGGAATATTCTTGTTCCATATACCCCAAAGCCCAATCACCAAGACCTAGAATAACCCCCCATTTCCCCAGTTCTTCTAGGATTTCAAGGATCAAATCACGTCCTGGATCTTCCTCAAACTTAGAGAGATCCACAATAATATTTTCACCCATCGATTTCAGGGCTTTTATTTCGTGCAATAAATCGGTTTTATCAAAACCCAGTTTGCAAACAAGTTTGGAATAATTTTCTTCTTTTTGAACCAACATAATTTACGGTTTTTGGATTTTTGAAGCTAATAAATAAAGGGCTGCCATCCTAGTGGCCACACCATTTTCTACCTGATCCAATATGATGGCTTGGTTTGAGTCGGCCACAGCCGAACTTATTTCTACACCACGGTTAATTGGTCCGGGATGCATCACCACAATTTCTTTATCCAAACGATCCAACATATCCATGCTTAGACCGTAGTTCATGGAATATTCGCGCAGGCTCGGAAAGTATCTATCTTCTTGCCGCTCCAATTGAATGCGTAACATATTGGCTACATCACACCATTGCAAGGCTTTTTCTAAGTTGGTTTCCACCTGTACTCCTAGTTTTTCGTAATGTTTAGGAATAAGGGTTTCTGGACCACAAACCATTACTTCAGCTCCCAATTTTTGAAGGCACAAGACATTGGAAAGTGCGACTCTTGAATGCAGAATATCCCCAACAATTACCACCTTTTTTCCGGCAACATCGCCTAGTTTTTCACGAATGGAGTAACTATCCAACAGGGCTTGTGTGGGGTGTTCATGCGTTCCATCACCCGCGTTTAGAATTCGGGCAGAACAATTGCGTGCCAAAAACCAGGGTGCTCCTGGATTGGGGTGACGCATTACTACCATATCCACTTTCATGGACAAAATATTATTGACTGTATCAATTAGGGTTTCGCCCTTTTTTACACTGCTGGAAGCAGAGGAAAAATTGATAACATCGGCAGATAACCGTTTTTCGGCCAACTCAAAAGAAAGACGCGTTCTGGTGGAGTTTTCAAAAAACAAGTTGGCTACAGTAATATCCCGCAAAGAAGGCACCTTTTTGATGGGGCGATTAATTACTTCCTTAAAATTGTCTGCGGTTTCAAAAATAAGTTGGATATCCTGTTCTGTTAAATCCCGAATCCCCAATAAATGATTGACAGATAATTCCATTAATTTTCTTTTGATCTAATTACCACCTTATGTCCAGCATCGGACCAAATTACATCCACATATTCCGTGGAAATACTATCTACCATTTGTCCAACATACGTTGGTTGAATTGGCAACTCTCGTTGGTACCTTCTGTCCACCAAAACCAATAGTTCTACACTACTGGGTCGTCCATAAGACAACATGGCATCCAAGGCCGCCCTAATGCTTCGACCGGTATACAGAACATCATCAATAAGGACAACATTTTGTCCTTCCAATACATGTTGAATTTCGGTTTTATTGGCAGCGAGCGGTTTGTTTCTGAAATCATCCCTAAAAAAAGTGATGTCAAGCACCCCCGTCTTTAATTGAAGTTGGGGAGAAATGAGCTTAATTTCTTCGTAGAGTAATTCAGCAAATTCAATACCCCTGGGTTGGAGAGCAATAAAAACGGTATTGGAGCAATCGCCATGATTCTCAACAATTTGTCGAGCCAATCGTTTTAAAGTAAGATTGAGCTTTCTAGAGCCCAGGAAATCCCTCGTTCTGTTCATTGGAAAAATTAAAATCGAAAATAGTCCAAACAGTATCTTTTGTTATTTTTTGAACCACCCCATAAGCTGGTGTATACAGGGTTCCTTTTACCGATTGTGTATTGGAAATATCCTCAAACCGGCGAACATCAGAAAACTTAATATTATTGATAAAGATATCTTCGCCTTTAAAACTCATAATAAGGCTGGCTACTTGAGCTCCCACATTTTTTTGAGTAAAAAACAAATTAGAGGTATCTCGCTCATTGAACTCTTGGACCAAACAAAAATTTTGTCCTGGTCCTCGTGCTTTACCGTGCCATTGGGTAATTCCTTGCCTACTGCTATTAAAAATAAGGGTAGCACTTTGTATGGTGCCAATTTCCCCATTATTAATAGCCTGCACCCCTCTTTGGGTTTGCAACAAGGTTAAGGTATCAAAAATGGAGGTATCAGAATTGGAGTATATCCACTGGAAACCAGGTTTGTACCGCAACAATACCTCAAATTCAGGATCCAGCAAATAATCTTTTCCAAGATCAATTTCTTTCCCGCAGGAGATACAAAGTCCAAATCCCAATAAAAGTACAAACAGGTAAGTTTTTTTCATCATGGCTATCCCAACAAAGAAACGAATTTTTTTCAGCCTAACAGAAGGAAGGGCCTGCAATAATTTGAGGTGGAATTTTTGAAATTTTGGGCAAAAAAAATCCCGGGCTTTGGAAATTCCAAAGGCCCGGGATTTAATATGTGTTAAAAAAGAATTACTTCTTCTTTTCTTCTTTTTCCATTGAAGATTTTAATGAAGAAAGAACATCAAGATCACCTAAAGTTGTTTTCTCAACTTTATCGGTTGTTTTGAATGTTCCACCGCCAGCAGTTGGTTTGCGCTTCTTCGCAGGAGTCGCTTTAGCTACAGCAGTTTCATCCCAAGTTACCAAGTGAGAAACAACAATTTTCTTAGCGTCTTTGTTGAACTCTGTAACACGGAACTTCATTACTTCATCAACTTTCGCTAATGAACCATCTTCCTTCTTGGATTGTTTAGATGGACAGTATCCTTCAACACCATAAGGCAATGCTACAGTAGCAGTGCTGTTTTGGATAGACATAACTGTTCCTTCATGCTCTGATTCCAATCCGAAGATTGTTTCGAAAACATCCCATGGGTTCTCTTCCAATTGTTTGTGCCCTAGAGACAAACGACGGTTTTCTGAATCCAATTCAAGAACTATAACTTCGATTTCGTCGTTGATAGCACAGAATTCTGATGGGTGTTTTACTTTCTTAGACCAGCTTAAGTCAGAAATGTGGATCAAACCATCAATTCCTTCTTCCAACTCACAGAATACTCCAAAGTTGGTAAAGTTTCTAACTTTTGCTTTGTGCTTAGACTGAACCGCGTATTTCGATTCGATGTCTTGCCATGGATCTTGAGAAAGTTGCTTGATACCCAAAGACATTTTGCGCTCGTCGCGGTTCAATGTTAGGATTTCTGCTTCTACCTCGTCTTCCAATTTCAAGAAATCTTGAGCCGAACGCAAGTGCTGAGACCAAGACATTTCAGAAACGTGGATAAGTCCTTCAACACCAGGAGCGATTTCAACAAACGCACCGTAGTCAGTAAGAACAACCACTTTTCCTTTAACGCGGTCACCAACCTTAAGGTTAGGATCCAAGTTATCCCATGGATGTGGCTCCAATTGTTTAAGACCAAGTGCAATTCTTGATTTGTCTTCGTGGAAGTCAAGAATAACAACTTTAATTTTCTCGTCCAATTGAACAACTTCCTCTGGGTGCTTAACGTGACGCCAAGTAAGGTCAGTAATGTGGATAAGTCCATCAACACCACCAAGGTCAACGAATACACCAAAGGATGCAATATTTTTAACTGTTCCTTCAAGAACTTGTCCTTTTTCAAGACCAGCAATAATTGCCTTTTTCTGTTCTTCAAGCTCAGCTTCAATAAGCGCTTTGTGAGATACAACAACGTTTTTGAATTCCTGGTTGATTTTAACAACCTTGAACTCCATGCTTTTCCCTACGTAAATATCGTAATCACGGATAGGCTTAACATCGATCTGAGAACCTGGCAAGAATGCCTCAATTCCGAATACATCAACAATAAGTCCACCTTTAGTACGACATTTTACAAAACCTTTCACGATTTCTCCTGTTTCAAGAGATTCGTTTACTTTAATCCACGCATTGTGAATACGAGCAGTTCTGTGAGAAAGAACTAATTGTCCTTCTTTGTTTTCTTGGCTTTCAACGTAAACTTCAACCGCATCACCAACCGCTAAATCTGGGTTGTAACGGAATTCGTTAACAGGTAAAATCCCTTCGGACTTGTACCCAACGTTAACTACAACTTCTTTTTTGGTAATCATTACAACAGTACCAGACATTACTTCTTTCTCGTTGATAGAAGTAAGGGTGTTGTCATACAATTCCTCTAGTTGGGTTGTTTGTTCTGCAGAGTATACAGATTCGTTGGTAGCGCCTTTCCAATCGAATTCATCAGTCGAAACTGATTGTAAATTTGGATCTAAAGCCATGTGGCTGCAATATTTGTATTTCCTACGGTCCAGCGCGGGAAAGAAATTTATACTAATGTACCTGGACGCACATTTCAGAGTGCAAAATTAAGAATTTTTTTGATATTAGAGAGTGGTTGAGGGAAATTGGTGCGTTTTTCTTGGAAGGGGGGATGATAGAAAATAAAAGGCCATCGCAGCGGATGATGGTAAAGGATTTGCTTAGCATCAATCCATCTCAACCGAATATTGCGATTTTATTTTTGCGAACCCTTACTGTTATAATTGGGAACGACGTTCAAAAGAAACCTAAACGGTCTTGTTCGGCCATATTCCCCTGAAGGCATAGATTTATTGTCCATTCTGATAATGGATAATGAAGATTCAGAACAAACTATATTAAAAGCCCAGAAAGGGCTATGATTCCGAAACCCCTATATTTCAAATGGAATCCTCATCGCTTAACTTAGGAGTTGCAT
>JBLHJD010000150.1:0-6034 GCA_047618705.1 Luteibaculaceae bacterium | reverse complement strand
AAACTACTGAGGAAATTCAGGAAATAAGTCCCGTTCCACCAGGGGATGAACACGATAATTAACCCGAGGATTCCGGCTCCCCAAAAGGCTTTGTTGCGCCAGAATTGGATGAGTAAAATGGGGACAAATAAGGCGGGGATTAACTTGATGGCGATGGTGATAAAAAAGGTGAAAAAGGCCCAGAAATCGCGGCCTTGGTTCCAGAAGTTAATGGCCCATACTATACCGGCTACAACCAAAATTTCTGCATGGAAATTCCCGAGGCCTTCCACCAGTAACAAGGGGTTGGCCACTATAATCCACCGGCATTTTTTCCACACCGGTTTTTGAAGTCCAGAAAACAGCAAACTATACCCCAAAAGAAACAGAATGCCATATACCATGGAAAAGACCCGTATTCCACCTCCAAAAAGGGCGGAGATGGCAAAGAGTGCTTGGTTCACACTCGGATAAACGCTGAAGTACTCGGGGCTATTGAGATTGGGGAATTGGTTCATCCATGGAAAGGCATGCAATTCCATTAACTGTTGGGGCGTATAGGCAAAGGGGTTAATTCCGTTCAGGATACAATGACCATCCCAATAAAAGCGGTAGATATCGTCGCTGAGGGTCGGGAAAATGAGTGCAGCAAACGCGGCGGGGATAAATACCAAAACCATTTTCCGAGAGGTGTTGGTGTCAAAAAGGATGCCGGTGTATCCAACAAATGCCAGAACGGCGCCCCAAAATATTCCCCAAAAGTGGGTTTGGTTTGCTGTTAACAACAAACCCAATCCTATCCAAAAACTTAGGCCAGTGAGGTAAGGTCTAATTTTTGCGTGCATGTAAACTGTGAAAAATGCTGTTGATACCCACAAAGAAAAATCCGTAGGCCATCATCCCATGAAAAATCAACAATCCTGTTTCTTCGTGCATTACACCCCAGATTGCGGCTCCAAGGAAACCAAAGCCTGCCAATATTTCGAGCACGTTTAAGGTGTTTAATGTACTGGTGAGGTAAGCATTCTTTTTCCAACTGTCACCCTTACTAACATTGAACTTAGGTGTCCTAACAAAGGGGCTTTTGCGGCGAGCCCAAGCTTCCAAAACTGCATTGGCGTTGTGTATGCTCAATCCCATGGAAACACTCAAAAACTGAATAAAATCGATGAGAAAACGGTGGGCTTTCCCCTTCTGGGTTTTCCGGTAGGAGGTAAAATAGAAGGCCATTAATACAAAAAAGGAAAAGAGGTAAATTAAGCCCAGGTTAAACAACCATTTCCATTCTGGGTTGCGCACAATGACTCCCAACAAAGGCAAAGACAACAAGCCAGAAAGCACAATAATGACAAAAATACTGGAGTTAAACAGGTGTGCAAAACCGTGGCACTTGGAAATAAAGGGCATGTCGGACCGGAGTACCTTGCCCCCATTTTTCAGTGCACATTCTGCTGCTCCTTTGGTCCAGCGGAATTGCTGATTTTTAAGCGCATTCATGGCCATAGGCAATTCGGCTTCCACCACTATGTCTTCGCGGAAAACAAATTTCCAACCCGCCAATTGGGCACGGTAGGACAAATCCAAATCTTCTGTAAGCGTACCCGCACTCCACCCTCCGGCATCGTCGATGCATTCCTTTCTCCAAATTCCGGCAGTTCCGTTAAAATTAATGAAGTGGTTCAGTGCATTTCGCCCCACCTGCTCTACGGTAAAGTGAGCATCTAACCCGAAGGCTTGCAATTGCGTTAAACGCGAAAAATTCCGGTTGCTATGCCCCCATCTCGATTGCACAACACCTACCTCTGGTGTAAAATATCCCAAGGTTTGGGTCAAAAAGTCGGGTGTTGGAATAAAGTCAGCATCAAAAATGGCCACAAACTCTCCTTTGCAGCGCTCCAAGCCATATTTTAAAGCACCCGCCTTAAAACCTTCGCGGACAGGTCGTTTAATGTGGACAATTTGAATGCCCTTTTCTTGCCAATATTGAATCCGTTTCTCGGCTATTTCAAAAGAATCGTCGGTGGAATCGTCCAAAACTTGGATATCCAATAAATCGGCGGGATAATTGAATTTACAGACGGCATCAATGATGTTTTCTACCACATATTTCTCGTTAAAAACGGGAAGTTGTACGGTAACCATTGGAAGCTCTGTAAGCTCCAGTTTTGTGTGTTCATTTTCCCTGAACCAGTAAGCCCACAGTAGGTTAAACTGGAAAAAGCTGTACACTAAAATTAGGCTCAAACAAAGGCCATATGCAACTACTATGGCAATATCAAGCATGCTTTAATAGGGTATAAATGATTTTATATCCGGCTAAAATAGCCCCTTTTAGCGTACCCGAAATTTTTGAAACCCCTATTCTTCGTTTATAATCGACCGGGACTTCACAATAAACCATTTGCTGTTGAATAGCCTTGATCTGCATTTCTACCGTCCAGCCAAAGTTGGTGTCCACCATATTCAAGGATTCGTAGGCTTTCCATGTAATGGCCCGGAATGGCCCGAGGTCCGTGAATTTGGCCCCGTAGAGGATGCGCAGTAATTTACTGGCGAACCAATTTCCAAAACGTTGAGGAAAAGTCATGGATCCGGCCTCGGCTTTCCCCAATTTTCGGCTTCCAATAACCAAATCGGCCCCTTCTCCTATTTTTGCCAAATGCCGATCCATCTGGGCTGGATAGTCGCTGTTGTCGGCATCCATGAACACAAGCACATCTGGGTGTGGGAGTTGTTGACGGATAAAATCGATGGCCGTTAAACAGGCTAAACCATAACCGGGTATTGCTTGGTCAACCACCACTGCCCCGCCTTCTTTGGCTACAATAACCGTGGAATCAGTGCTTCCATTGTTGCAAACAACCACCCGCCTAACCAAGTTGGGCATCGCCTTCAAAACCAAGGGCAAAGAGGCCTCTTCATTTCGGGCGGGAATAACAACATCAACAATCATGGCGCAAAGGAACAGGACTTTTTCGACTTACAGCTTCAATGTTATTTCTCCTTGACCAAATTGAATGGGATCGTCGTTAATTCGTCCTTCTTCGGGACCATTTTCCAACTTCAGAACCCCTCTTGGACATACAGCGGAGCAAATTCCACAACCCACACAACTCGATCGGACTATGTTCTGCCCTTTTTGGGCATATGCTCTAACGTCTATCCCCTGTTCGCAATACGTAGAACAGTTTCCACAGCTGATGCATTGTCCACCATTTGTGGTAATTCTGAAACGCGATTTATAGCGTTGTACCAAGCCCATATAAGCAGCCAAAGGACAACCGAACCTACACCAAACCCGATTCCCGAAAATGGGGTAAAACCCAGTTCCAATTACACCTGAAAAGATAGATCCAATAAGGAAACCATAGTATTTCTGAAGGGTGTAGGTCTCTATCCCCATAAATGAGCTGGACCCGGAAAAGAAGGAGCCCAGGGTAAATGCCGTCATAATAATGGCAAAAACAAGAACCCCATGAATGAGGTAACGCTCTACTTTCCAAGCTTTTATGCCTTTGTCGGAGTGCTGACGGAAAGGATCTCCCAAAGTTTCAGACAATCCTCCACAACCACACACCCAACTGCAATACCACCGCTTTCCATAGAAATAAACCATAACGGGGATAATCACGGCTGTAAGTAAACCACCCCAAACCAGCATAAAAATCCCGACTTTCCCGTTGGCTATAAGCGAGTTAATGTTCCAATCGAAGAAAAAGTCGTAATCCAGAGGCCACGCATTTTTAAAATCCATGTAGGGCAAATTAAACCGAACTAGGATTTCTGGAATCAGGAAAGCAAAGCCTATTTGGAAGAACAAAACCGAAGTCGTGCGGACCAATTGATATCCATTGTTCCGGTACTTGATCATCATCCGTATCCCGAAAATAATCATGGTTGTACAGTACGAGAACCCATACAAAAACCATTGACTAGCCGGGTTTCCACTGATCCATCGGCTGATAGGGTCGACCAGTTTAATTTGGTTAACCACCAGACTGGGGTAAAAGTAGAGGATGATGTAGAAGGAAACGAGGTAGACAAAAACGATCCAGGCTACCCAGCCCTTTTTAGTGATGCTATTGTGATAAATACCGTCGTTTTTTATTCCGGCTGGCCCGAGTAGGACCATGTCTGGAATGAGGTATAATAAACCACCGATGATGGCCAAGCCGAAGGTGATTAAGAAGAAAAACCCGGGGCTTTCTGTTGCCCCTCCAGTGGTGCTTTTAGTGACTAAGATAAACGCAAAGGATTGCGGGCTATCGTACATTACCTGATCCCACAATTGGGCTTCTTTTAGAGCTTCATTCTTGGAGGAGTATATATCCACAATGGCTCCAGATAATGCCCAGGGAGTGGAAAATTCTTGCCCAACTAGGGTTTGCTTGAGCTCCTCGCTTATATTTGTTTTCTGCTTCTCATTTAACTGATTATCAACAGCTTCCGAGGAGAGTTTAAAGTCACCAAAAAAGGGCATTACAGTAAAAAGGGCGATTCCAAGCAGGAAGGTAAATAGCCCGATGGTTTTTAATGTTTTAAGTAAACTCATGGGCTTAACGATTAAAAATACGTGTCCAACTTTTTTTCTTCAAGACTACATTGAGTCCTGTTTCTTGGTTAAATGAAGCCACAATTAACCCTTCCTGCGAAGCATAAAACTCTGGATCAAAATTGGCATCTTTTAGGTGTACCATCACCTCGGTTACAGAAGCACCAGCGCGCAGCCATTTGTCGAACAGCTCATGCCGCATTCGGATTCCGAACACATTGATTCCAATAAATATTTTGCTTTCCTTTTCGAACACCACATTGATGGCAATTTCCTTGGTGGGATGCTGCCAATAAAAGGATTGTTGTTCCTCAGGCAATCGGGGAAGGACTACCCCGTACGTTTGATATTCAATGTCAAAAAACTTGGCCGAGTTAAACCAAGGACCCGGACTGTATTCCGTCGGATTTCCAATGAGGTTTTGGGCGAGAACCTCTCCCATCATGCGGCCTGTATACCACACTTGTTCAATGGATCTACGGCCCTTTGGAGGGTCACTAAACTCAGCGCAATCGCCACAGGCATATACATTGGGGATATTGGTTTCCAAAAACCGGTTGACTTTAATACCCCGACCTAATTCTAAATCTCCCCCTTTCAGGAAATCAATATTGGGGGAAACACCCGCAGTTAATCCAACAAAATCACAGGGAATTTCTTCGCCGTTTTCTTCCAGAATCACCCCTTTTACTTTTCCGGTTCCGTGGTCCACAATTTCTTTGAGGTTGGCACCAAAGCGCAAGTCGACATGATGTTTCTTGATGTGATCTGAAATAAGGGCACTTTCCCCGGCGGGCAGCACGTTGCTCCAAAAGGCATTCTCTCTAACCAAAAAGGTAACAGCAATGCCTCGAGACCGCAACATTTCGGCCAGCTCTATCCCAATTAATCCTCCACCTACAATAACACCCCGTTGAATGCCTTCTGTTGCTTGTTCTTCCAGCGACATCAGATCTTGGTAGGAATACATTCCTTGAACGCCTTGTAAATCTTGCCCTGGCCAGCCAAACTTATTGGGTTTTGAACCTACCCCTAAGACCAGTTTATCATAGGGCACAGACTCCCCCTCCGCGGTAAATAAAATTTGCTGTTTGTAATCAATGTCTTTGATCCAGCAACGCTTTAGATTAATCCTATTCTTTTTCCAAAAATAGTTTTCGTAGGGCTTTGTGTGGGCAAATTGCATGTGGCCCATAAAAACGTACATCAAGGCTGTTCTGGAGAAAAAATAATCGGTCTCCCCAGAAATGATGGTGATCTCATCATCGGAATGTTTTCTGAGATGCCGAGCTGTTGTTACTCCACTTATTCCATTCCCGATAATGATCACATGTGCCATGGCTATACGTTTTTGATGTAGTCTTTGATTAATGCTATCATGCTAATTTCTGCTTTACCAGCAGTTGCAATAATATCATCGATTTTAGCTTCTTTCAGGTTGTCCGGATCACATTCGTCCGTTAGCACACTAATGCACGCACAAGGCAAACCGGCGTGTTTAGC
>JBLHJD010000149.1:0-6056 GCA_047618705.1 Luteibaculaceae bacterium | reverse complement strand
ATGAAGGTATTCAAAATAATTATAGTAATCTCTGTCTTCGTATCAAGCTGTGTTGTTCAAAACACCAAGTATTTCTCTTCGGTGGAGCAAACACAAAATAAAGACTATGGCTATACGCCAATGGAGCCTGTAGAAATTAAAAACGGACCCCTGGAAAGCAGTATTAGCACTTCATATTACTCATTTCGAGAGGTAGAACTGAAGAAGGAGAGAACCTGGAAGTAATTGGTAGGTCCTCTGTTGGAAATCCACAATGCAAATCAACGGGGTTTTATAATAGATATACTGGACAGCCAATTGGTGGTGGAGGATTTCTACTAGACAGATATGTTCTTACTCCTGTAAATAATCCATCTGACACAATAATTGTTTTTATGAATCCGTACAAAAAAGGTGAAATAAGTATTCCCGATGGATTGAAATTTGAAAAAGAATAATAGTGCATCTAAGTTAGATTGGATGAATCGCAAAATCGAAGGTTTTCGGCTCTTCTTTTCGTTTGTTCTGGCCCTAGGCAAATGCTTCGAAACCGCCACAAGTCATATTGAAACCGGTGCATCCAAACTAAAATCCTCCCCCTACCTCATCATCTTCTCAAACTCCTCCATACTCATGGCGTCATCCACAGTAAACGGCCCAATTTCGGTGCGGCGAAGTCCAGATAAGTGAGCACCAGTTCCCATCGCTTCTCCTAAATCGAAGGCCAAGGAGCGGATGTAGGTTCCTTTGGAACAGTGCACGTGTAAGTCAAAGGTGTTGTCCTCAATTTTTTTGACTTCCATTTCGTGAATAGAAACAAAGCTGGGTTTTAACTCCACCTCTTTCCCTTCTCGGGCTAAATCGTAGGCTTTTTTACCGTCTACTTTTTTGGCGGAGAATATCGGAGGCATTTGCTGAATTAAGCCGGTAAATTGGGGTAAGGCTTCGGCTATACCCTCTGCGGTAAGTTCTTTGGCGTTAGGAAAGGGAACAACCTCGGTTTCTAGGTCATAACTCGGAGTAGTTCCACCCGTGGTAATGTTGGCCAAATAACTCTTCGGCAAGCCCATAAAGTCGTTGATCTCCTTGGTCTTTTTTCCGGTGCAAATAATCAGCAACCCAGTGGCCAAAGGATCCAAAGTTCCGGCATGACCGACCTTCAGTTTTTTTAGTTTGAGCTTTTTGGAAATCGCGTTGCGCACTTTTAGTACAACATCAAAAGATGTCCAGTTCAAAGGTTTGTCGATCAGTAACAACTCCCCTTCCACAAAATTCATGTCATTCATTATCCAAACATTATTCCCAGGGTCCCAACTAGACCACAATACAGGGCAAACCAAACTAATTTTTTCTTTTTCACAATTTTAAGCATGGCAACACAGGCCACCCAACCAGCCAAAAAGCTAGCAACAAAAGCCAAAAGTAAAGGGCCCAAATCGAGTCCTGCCATAGTAGCTTCGTCTATTTTTAAGGCCTTAATTCCAGTTGCTCCTATAATCACCGGCAGCACCATTAAAAAGGAAAATCGAGTTGCTTTTTCTTTGTCAACTTTAAGGAGTAATCCGGTAGCAATTGTAGATCCACTGCGGCTTACACCGGGCAGAATGGCAAAGGCCTGAGCCAATCCAATAATAACCGCTTGTTTTATGCCCACCTTCTCGGTTCCCGAAGGCACCCGTTCCGAAACAAAAAGCAAAACCCCAGTTATCAGCAAACACCAGCCTACCAAAAACAGATTGCCAGAGAAAAGAGCTTCTAGCTCATCCTCAAACAAAATTCCAATAACCCCAGCCGGAATCATGGATATAACAATCAGTAAAGCAAAATTCAAGGCCGGCTTTTCGAAACGAAAAACACCGCTAATGAGTTCCAGAATATCTTTTCGGAAAACGAAAATTGTGCTTAGCGCAGTACCGGCGTGAAGCACAACGGTAGTCAGTAAACCCTCTTTGATTTCTGTACCAAACACACCTTTGGCTAGCTCAATGTGACCACTGCTGCTAACAGGTAAAAATTCGGTAAGTCCTTGAATCAGCCCCAATAAAAGAGCTTCCCAATAATTCATTATGCCGACGTCTTTTTAAGGATACCCAAAAAGATAATTACATACCCAGCAACCACCATCAGGGGCGCCAAAGTAATCCGGCGGAAACTAAAAAGCTCGTCTCCAGTAAACACGTTGGGGTCGTCACTTCCACCGCCCGACATCAAAAGGTAACCTAGTACCAGTAATCCAAGTCCGGATAAAATCCAGATGATATTTGTTCTATTAAAAGGAAATTCCATAGTGCAATATTAATAAACCTCTTCGCCCCGTAAACGCAAATATTTGTTAACAGCGAACCAAGTACTCATATAAGTGATAAAAATCCCAAGTAGGACAACGGTTCCAAACAGTTTTCCAAAAGTGAAGATATCTTGTAATTCAAAAAAGTCAGGCACCTCTTCCTTAATGGAAATAAGGCAGGTAATAATTAATCCCATGGCCAAAAAGCTGGCAATAATTCCTTGCAAAATACTTCCTTGCAAAAACGGGCGGCGGATAAAACCATAAGTGGCTCCAACCAGTTTCATGGTTTTAATGGTAAACCGTTTGCTGTACATCGCCAAACGCACAGTGTTGTTAATAAGGGCAATGGAAATCAGCATTAACACGGCGCTAAAAGCCAAAATCACCAAACTTATTTTATTGATGTTGTTGTTAATAGCCGCAATTAAATCAGGGTTGTAAGCCACCTCTTTTACGTTGGGCTGCTGAATCAACTGGTCTTCAATAATCACCACACTATCTGGGTGAGCGTAGTCTGCCGTGAGGTACACTTCAATACTTGCCAACAAAGGGTTGTATCCCAAAAAACGAACTACGTCTTCGCCAATTTCTTTTTCCAAACGATCGGCTGCTACCCGTTTTGAGATGTAGGCAGTCTGGCGAATGTAATCCTCCGCATCCAGCGATTTTTTGAGTTGCAACACATCCACTTCGCGGGCGCCGTCCTCAATAAAAACCTGAAACTGGATGTTCTCCTTTACGTAAGAACTCAACTTTTGTGCATTCAATAACACTAAGCATAAACTCCCCAGCATAAACAGCACTAAAGAAATCCCAATCACGGTGGAAACATACGAAGACCGAGCTCTCCGTTTTGCAATCAATTCTGGTGTTTGTTTCATACTGCCCATTTCGCCGTTAAAGGTAAGAAAATCAACTACAGTAGCTCGGGTTTATATACCTTTGTCGCTCATTTTTTGGAGATCATGGAATACCTGTTTAATGACATTGAAGCCAAGTGGCAATCTTATTGGAAAAAAAACAATACTTACGCGGTAACCGAGGATACCAGCAAAAGCAAATTTTATGTGCTGGATATGTTCCCGTACCCGTCCGGTGCTGGATTGCACGTAGGTCACCCATTAGGGTACATTGCTTCCGATATATACGCCCGGTACAAAAAGCACAAAGGCTTTAATGTATTGCACCCAATGGGATACGATTCCTTTGGTCTCCCAGCAGAACAATATGCCATTGAAACGGGTCAACACCCAGCCCTTACAACCGAAAAAAACATTGAACGTTACCGCAAACAATTAGACCAAATCGGGTTTTGTTACGATTGGAGTCGGGAAGTGCGGACCTCTGATCCAAGTTATTACAAATGGACGCAGTGGATATTTAAACAACTTTTTAATGCCTGGTACAACACCAATACCAACAAGGCAGAATCCCTAGATACATTAATTACTTACCTCGAAAAAAACGGGTCCAACAAGGTGCCTGCTTTTGGTTCAGAAGAATTGGACTTTTCGGCAGAGGATTGGAAACAATATTCCGAAGGAGATAAGGAAAAGGTGTTGCAAAATTACCGCCTTGCCTTTTTGAGCGACACCTGGGTAAATTGGTGTCCAAAATTAGGAACGGTACTTGCCAATGATGAGGTAAAAGACGGGAAAAGTGAACGGGGTGGTCACCCAGTAGAACAACGCAAAATGCGCCAGTGGTCCTTGCGGATTACAGCCTATGCAGAGCGCTTGTTAAAAGACCTCGATGGTTTAGATTGGAGCGATGCTATCAAAGAAATTCAACGCAATTGGATCGGGAAATCAGTAGGAGCTTCGGTGTCCTTTGGTGTGGAGAACTTCGGAGATCAAATCGACGTTTTTACCACTCGCCCCGACACTATTTTCGGAGTGAGTTTTATGGTGCTGGCTCCAGAACATCCATTGGTGAATAAAATTACCACGGCAGATAAAAAAGCGGGGGTAGAAGCCTACAAATTGGCGGCTTCACTCAAAACAGAACGGGATCGCCAAAGCGACGTAAAAAACGTAACTGGGGAATTTACCGGGGCCTACGCCATTCACCCTTTCTCGGGCGAAAAAATCCCCGTTTGGATAGCCGATTATGTACTAGCTAGTTATGGAACAGGTGCAGTTATGGCCGTTCCTTGTGGAGATCAGCGCGATTACGATTTTGCCAAAAAAATGGACTTGCCCATTCCAGCCATTATGGAAAACATGGACCTTTCTGAGGCCGCGTTTTCGGATAAAGCCGGAATTATGTGCAACTCCGATTTCTTGGATGGATTAACTGGTTTTGAAGCCATCAAGAAGTGCATTGAACAACTAGAAAAAGAGAAAAAAGGAAAAGGGAAAATCAACTTCCGCTTGCGCGACGCGATTTTTAGTCGCCAGCGGTATTGGGGAGAACCTTTCCCAGTCTATTATAAAAACGATCAACCCTTTTTGCTGAAAGAAGGGAGTTATGCCGAACTACCGGAAGTAGACAAATACTTGCCTACCGTGGAAGGTGAGCCACCATTGGCTCGGGCCAAAAAGGAAGCTTGGAATGTGTTCGAAGGCGACCGAATGGAGTTTAATACCATGCCAGGTTGGGCAGGGAGCTCGTGGTACTTTGTGCGCTACATGGATCCCAAAAACGACACCGAATTTGTAGCCAAAGAAAAAGTGGATTACTGGCAAAATGTAGACCTCTATTTCGGTGGAGCAGAACACGCTACCGGCCATTTATTGTATTCCCGTTTTTGGACGAAGTTTTTGCACGACATGGGGCACATCCCATTTGTGGAGCCTTTCCAAAAAATGATTAACCAAGGGATGATCTTGGGGCGCTCTAGTTTTGTGTACCGCTTGGAAGGAACTCAAACCTTTGTTTCCAAAGGATTAATAGGCGACAGAAAAGTGCAGGACTTGCATGTAGACATCAACATGGTAGATGGGGATGTATTGGACACGGAACAGTTCAAAAACTGGCGAGCAGAATATGCCGATGCTACTTTTGAACTGGAAGATGGGCAGTACATCTGTGGATCTGAGGTGGAGAAAATGTCGAAATCGAAGTACAACGTACAAACTCCGGATGATTTGGTAGACAAATACGGAGCAGACACATTGCGGATGTACGAAATGTTTTTGGGCCCCTTGGAGCAATTTAAGCCATGGGATACCAAAGGAATTACAGGAGTACACAACTTCTTGCGCAAGTTCTGGCGTTTGTTCCATGCGGGCGAAACCTTCCAAGTATCGGATGAAGATGCGAGCAAAGAAGAAATGAAAGTGCTACACAACGCCATCAAGCGGGTGTGCGAAGACATCGAACGTTTCTCCTTTAATACGGTAGTAAGTTCTATGATGATTGCCGCAAACCAACTATCCGACTTAAAATGCAACAAAAAGCAGGTCTTGGAACCGATGGTTGTATTGTTGTCGCCGTATGCACCGCACATAGCTGAGGAGTTGTGGCAATTATTGGGAAATACTACGTCAGTAACCCAAGCGAGTTACCCAGAATTGAATCCAGCTTATTTGGTGGAATCTACTTTCTCGTACCCCGTTTCGTTTAACGGAAAAATGCGGTTTAAGTTGGATTTACCGGTTGAAATGGGGAAAGAAGAAATTGAAAAGTTGGTGCGGTCGCATGACCAATCTCAAAAATATTTGGAAGGAAAAGACCCCAAAAAGGTGATTGTAGTTCCAAAACGTATTATTAATGTGGTGGTGTAATCCTCCTCGAAAAACATAAAAAAAGGGCTGTTTGAAATTTTCAAACAGCCCTTTTTTAT
>JBLHJD010000148.1:0-6069 GCA_047618705.1 Luteibaculaceae bacterium | reverse complement strand
TTTTGGGATAATTGACAAACTACATCCCAGGAATTATCCGTGGAACCGTCGTCAATCAGCAGTACTTCGGTCTTTAACTTATGCTCAGCAACTACCCTATCGATCCAAGCCACCAATTCTGGAAGGCTTTCATCTTCATTATATAAGGGAATAACTACCGTTAAATCGAAATGCGTCAAAGTGAATTATAATTGTTCTGGATCCTTTTTCTTCAATACTGCCGCAATAATAAGAGAAATAATTCCATAAATAACAATCCGAACTCCCATTCCCATTAAAACTCCCTTAAAAGTACTTTGAGCTTCAATATTTTTCTGAGTGTCCTCCATCAACTCAGCCATTTGATCTTCAGGAATTCCGAAATTTTGAAACCGCTGGTAGGTTAACTCCAATGTTTTTTCCGTTAGAATCTGATGAAACTCAGGGTCAATTACCTGGAACAATAAATATTCGAAAAGCCCTAATGCTACAGCAAAAATCACCGTAACACTAACCAAGAACTTCCACATAGCACCAAAGGAAATAATTCCACCTATCGAATTCCGGTATCTTTTCCCCGTAATCACCATGGCAACAATTACCCCAACAAAAGCAATTAAGTTAGCCCAAGGACCTACCATAAAGTCGGCTCCTAGTGCATAAGATAGCAAAACAAAAAATATTGCCACTGCCGCTACAATTCCAGTAGCCTGTAAAACCTGATTTAAAAAGCCTTTTCCCATAGTGGTCAAATCTAACAAAATTCCAGGTAATCTGAATCCCCCTTTTAGGGTGTTCGGTTAAAGTTCGGGTCGAATGGTCATTCTTAAAACACAAATACTGATTCTCAGAAGATTAGCACTTTTCCGAAAATGACATCAAAAAAATTATTGCATCTTGGAAGGATTTGCTACTTTTGCACCTGGCAAGTCACTTACGACCAGCTCCTTTTGAATCCCCCAGGGCAGGAATGCAGCAAGGGTAAATGGTTGAGCGGTGCGATGAGCTGGCTTGCCTCTTTTTTTTTAAGGCACGTGAAGACCATCTTAGTCACAGGCGGAACATCAGGAATCGGTAAGGCCATCGCCCAAGAACTACTCCAATTCAATTTTCAGGTAATTATTAGTGGAAGATCCGTGGAAAATGGACCTACAACAATCCCTAATTTGCACCAAGTTCAACTCGATGCATCCAAACCAGAGTCCATTGAAAACATGGCGGCGTATCTAAAAACTACCTTTGGCAACATTGATGGTATAGTAAACAACGCCGGAATTGGAATAATGGCTCCTGTATTGGAAACAGAACAGGCCAAAGCAAAACATGTTTTTGAGGTTAATTTCTGGGGACCCTTGGCTATTTGTAATGCCCTGTATCCTATTTTAAATTCAGGAGCAAGCATTATTAACATCACCTCCATTGCTGGTAATTTTGGTCTTCCCTACCGGGGATATTACAGCGCAAGCAAAGCTGCTTTGGATTGTGCTACCGAATCCTTAAAAATGGAATTGCGGAATATGGGAATCCGTGTTTTTGCCTTGCAACCTGGCGACATTCAAACCAACATTGCCGGGGGAAGAGAAATGGCAGATCTCCAGGAAAAATCTCCATTTAAGGCTGAGTTTGACTTTAGTGTTACCGAGGCCAACGAGCACGTAAAAGGCGGACTTCCACCACAAAAAGTGGCACAAAAGGTGGTCCAACTGATACAAAAAGGAGGAAACAAAGGGATTTACAGAGTAGCTCCTTTTTTACAGCGAATTACGCCTTTAGTAAAGGCATTATTGCCGCAAAAAACGTTGCGGAATATGATTTTGAAACATCATCAACTCAAATAATTATGAAGTTTTTTATTGACACAGCAAACCTACAGCAAATTCGTGATGCCGAAGCAATGGGTGTATTGGATGGGGTAACAACCAATCCATCCCTAATGGCAAAAGAAGGAATTACAGGAACTGAAGCTATTTTAAAACATTACCAAGACATTTGTGCTATTGTAGATGGTGACGTTAGTGCGGAGGTAATTTCTACCGAATTCGAAGGAATGGTAGAAGAAGGTGAAAAATTGGCTGCTTTGCACAAAAACATCGTGGTAAAGGTTCCAATGATAGAAGCTGGATTAAAGGCGCTAAAATATTTCTCCAAAAAGGGAATTAGAACCAACTGTACTTTGATTTTCTCTGCAGGTCAAGCTCTTTTGGCTGCAAAGGCAGGTGCAACGTATGTTAGCCCATTTATTGGTCGTTTGGACGACATCTCCACTGATGGTTTAGGTTTAATTGCTGAAATCAGAGAGATTTACGACAACTATGATTTTGATACTCAGATTTTAGCTGCCTCTGTACGTCACCCAATGCACATTATTGATTGTGCAAAAATTGGATCTGATGTGATGACTGGACCTCTTTCTGCAATGAAAGCTTTGTTGAACCACCCACTTACTGATATTGGATTGGCAACATTTTTGGCAGATCACAAAAAAGCAAACGCCTAATTCAAGGCATTTTATTATCTTAAAGGGGTTTCGTTATGAAACCCCTTTTTTATTTCTCCTATGGTATTTGAAATTCATCCCGAAAACCCGCAAGCACGTTTCCTTTCTGCAATTGTAAAAGAATTGGAAAAAGGAGGAGTAGGAATTATACCTACTGATTCTGTGTATTCCTTTTGTTGCTTATCGGATAACCTACGGGGAATCGAAAAAATTGCCAAACTCACGGGTAAAAAATTCAAACAGTCCAACTTCTCCATGATGTTCATGGATTTGAGTCAGGTTAGTGCTTATACTAAACCCTTTAACAACACCGTTTTCAGAACGCTCCAGCGCAATTTGCCTGGCCCTTTTACCTTTATTCTAAAAGCGACCAATGAGGTTGGGCGTGTTTTTAAAAACAATCGAAAAACCATTGGGGTGCGGATTCCGAACAATAAAATTGTATTGGACCTTATTGCTCTTCTTGGAAAACCATTGGTTGTAGCCTCCTTGCACGATGAGGATGAAATTATTGAATACACAAACGACCCTGAAATGATCGTAGAAAAATGGGAAAACCAAGTCCGCTTTATTGTTGATGGAGGTATCGGAAATATTTCCCCTTCTACTGTAGTTGATTGTTCCGAGGATGAAATGGAAATTATTCGGGAAGGAATTCAGGAGCTTCAGTAAGGCATTACACCCCGCACCATTTCTCTTTTTCCTGGAGGTCCCGGGAGGGTTTCCACTTCAAAACCACAACTAGCCAAATCTCTTTTTAGGCTTCCTTTGGCACAATAGGTAACAAAAACACCGCCTGGATTAACCATGCCGGCTAGTTTCTCAAAACAAGATTTCTCCCACAACTCCCCTTGTGTTCTGGGTCCAAAGGCATCGTAGTATATCAGGTCGAATTTGTGATTCCCTGTCCATTCTTCCAATTTAGTGAAGTGTTTCTCAAAAGAAAATCGGGGATGCAGGCCCACCACTTCCTTTTCTGGCCCGGTATGCATTTGGGTAAACCCAGCAAAAGTGGGCTCATTTAAAAAGTCGGCATAACCCAATTTTTCCACCAGCGAATAATCCAAGGGGAAAGGCTCTAATCCGGTGTATTTACAAACCAGGCTAGGGTGTTCCAGTATTTCGGACAAGGTAAGGGCACAATTTAGTCCTGTACCCAAACCCACTTCAAGTATCCTAACTTCTTCCTTATTATGGAACAAATCCAGTCCGGAGCGGATAAAAACATGCATTGCCTCTTGCAAAGCGCCATGCTTGGAGTGGTATTGCTCATTACATCCTTCCAACTCCAGTGTAAAAGAGCCATCACCGGTTTCCAAAACATTTAATTTATGCATACCCCAAATTTAGAATTAACCCGTTTGGTTTGGATAATTTTTATCTTCACGAAACAAAATAAGAAGCATGACAAAATCATCGGAAAAATTTCTTCATTCATACATCAACAATTACGCTCCTACGGGCTTTGAATCGGCAGGTCAAAAACTCTGGTTAGAGTACATAAAACCATATATCGATGATTACCAAGTAGACAATTACGGAACCGTGGTTGGAATTGTAAATCCAGAAGCTAAATACAAGGTGGTCATTGAAGCCCACGCCGATGAGATTAGTTGGTTTGTTCATTACATTGACGATAAAGGATTTATTTATGTGCGCAGAAATGGGGGTAGCGATCACCAAATTGCCCCTTCCAAAGATGTGGTAATCCACACCGACAATGGTCCTGTGCACGGTGTATTTGGTTGGCCTGCAATTCACACCCGCACAGCAAGCAGCGAAAAACAGCCCAAATTGGACACCATTTTTATTGATGTTGGTGCCAATACCAAGGAAGCCGTTTTGGAGTTGGGAGTTGAAGTGGGCTGTGTAATTACATTTACAGATTGTTTGCGCGTTCTCAACGACACCTATTATACGGGGAGAGCATTGGACAACCGCATTGGTGGATTTATGATTGCTGAAGTATTGCGGCAATTGCATGAAACCAAAACCAAATTAGACTTTGGTTTATACGTTGTTAACAGTGTGCAGGAAGAAGTAGGTTTGCGCGGAGCTGAAATGATATCGAGAAGCATCAACCCCGACGTAGCCATCATTACAGATGTTTGTCACGACACCCAAACACCCCACATCAGCAAAATAAAACAAGGCGATTTAAGTTGCGGTAAAGGGCCTGTTTTAACCACAGGGCCAAGTGTCCACAACAACCTTCTTAAACTGATTAAATCCACTGCCAAGGAGCAAGAAATTGAATTCCAGTTGGCCGCTGCTTCTCGGGCAACAGGTACGGATACAGATGCCTTTGCATACAGCGGAACGGGTGTAGTTTCAGCCTTAATTAGCTTACCATTGCGCTACATGCACACCACGGTGGAAATGGCCCATAAAAAGGATGTTGATGCTGTTACTCAACTGATTTTTGAAACCTTAAAAAACATCAAGAATAAAATGGATTTTAGGTATTTTACTTAGAATCACCCTTTGCACTTCCTGCCTCTACACAACCTCGGCACAAAGCCGATGTTGTGTAGAGGCCTTTCAAGCCAAATTAACTGCACTTCTAGAACGCCCTTTTTTATCCTCGGCCTAGCCTCATTTTTCAGAAAAATTCAAGGAAAAATTAGATAGCACCGCTTTTTCTAAAGTCCTAACTGGCTTAGAAATTCAAATGGGTGTTACCTCGTCCGTTTCCCCAAGAACTCCCGTGGATAAATCACCCAATTGGTTGGTGCAGAACGAATGCTCCTTGTCTAAAGGGGAAAAACTAACCCTCCAATACGTCCTTAATCTTCAGCTTCAAATTGATGCCCTTTCCTTTACAACCAATAAACCCAATACAAGACCATACACACCACCAAGTTGGATAGAAAAGGAGCTTGTTGAAGAAAAAATCATCGTTGGTCAGGATGGAAATCTACCCTTACCCAGAAAATAACCCCCCTCCGATTCGAAAAAAATCGCCCTTATCATAGTCCCCGATTTTGGGCCTTTGGATATGGATGGGACAAAAAGTAAACACCGGCCGTATTTTGAATTGGCGCACGGTTTTGCCAAACAAGGAATCCCAACATTTCGGTTCAATAAAAGAACCTACGAACACCCCAAAAAATTTAGTGGAAAAACCCTGACAGCACAGGAAGAATACATGGACGATATTGCCCGCGTAGCAGTAGAGTTAACGTTTATGGGTTACCAAAACATATTTCTCTTTGGACACGGGCTTGGCGGAAATGTATGCGCCTATGCCTTAGAGAAAGACAAGATCCAAGGTGCCATCACTTTTGGTGCCGGATTCCGCGATTTTGAAGATTTACTTTTATACCAATTTCAAACCTCGAGAATCCGAGAATCCCTTGCCAACAATCCGTTTATTACTCGGGTAAACGCGGCCAAAAAAGCCAAAAAAAATGCGCCTGATGCTATGGGGCTTTACCCCCTAGATTTTGGTCCAGGATTTTGGTGGAGCTGGCACAACGTGGACCACAGGAACAGTTTTAGACGTTGTTTAAAACCCGTTTTAATAACCCTTGGTGGACAGGACATCAATGTCCCACGGGAAGATTACATCAACTGGTTAAAATCCATGAAAC
>JBLHJD010000147.1:0-6224 GCA_047618705.1 Luteibaculaceae bacterium | reverse complement strand
TAACTTCTGTGTTGTTTTTAGTTTTTTCTACAGCTTGATTTAAAGCATCCTTACAGTCCTCGGGAAGGTCGTTTATGTTTCCTATAGTCCGGAGGCGAATGCCCTTGTCCATAAGTTCATCTACTTCCTTAAAAATGGTTTGGACTAACAATCCCATTAAGGCTTGAACTTCCTCTTTAGGTCGGTTCCAGTTTTCCGAAGAAAAGGCATAAAGTGTCAGGAATTGAACACCCAATTCACGGGCTGCAACCAAACTTTCGCGCACAGAGTTCACCCCATTGAGGTGACCAAAAATGCGATCCTCATTTTGCTGTTTAGCCCATCGCCCATTACCATCCATAATGATGGCAACATGGTTCGGAACCTTTTTCAAGTCTATTTGCTCCTTTAGGGCTTCTATGCTTAATTCCATGCTGGACATTTCACTTTGTCTCCGGTTAACTTAATGATGATATGAACCCCAGAAATAAACAACCAATCGTTTCTGCCTGGATCTCCGCGATCCAAGCCAGAATTGGTGCCATCTGGCAGCCCTTTTTCTAAACTTCGGTCGGCAAATATAGGTGTTAGGTAATTAGCTTCGTTCTCTAATACACCTTGATCCGCATATTTACCACTAACATCGTCTAAATAATCAGTAAAGGTGTATCGAAAACCACCCTCTAATCCAAGTGCAATTTTCCGACTGAGTCGCACCCTAAAACCGATCCCGAAAGGAATGCTGGTTGCCGTTAAATCGTACGGTTCCTGATCTCTAATTGTGGTGGTTTGGCCCTCTGTTCCCAACGGCTGTAATTCGTACAAGTCTCCTTGGTAGCTTGCCTTTGGCTTAAATTTTATCCGGGAAATCCCCAAGAATAAATAGGGGGTGGCTTTGTTGCCATAACGCATGTCGTAATCAAAAGGGAAATAGCTAAACTCAACCTGGGCATACCCCTCGAAAACATCACTCTGAAAATGTAAATTTCGGTTCTTGGCATTGGCGTCTGAACTGAGTGAATCTGCGGCATGAATTTTAACATAGTTTAACCCCGCGCGGATACTCCAACGTCGATCCAGGTTTTTCCGGTAAAATAATCCACCAGAAAAATCAAAGTTTTTGAAATGCTCATTATTTAGGTCGCCCAAGTAATATCCTCCACCAAAACTAAACCCCAATTCTTCGGTGGGTTTAAATTTTTGCTGGGCAATAGAAAATAGGGGGAGAACCCCAAGAAATATTAATGATAATAAGCTCCTCATTCTAAAACAATTAAACCGGCCAATTTGGTTTTTATTGTTGCAACCGCAAAGTTAGATATAAATTAGGTCTTCCTAGTTTCTTTTATCAATACCCCACATTAATTTATTCCGAAGGGTTTTAAAGAAACTAACGCCATCAGGTTGCATCAGATTTACTGAGAAATTGGCTCTCTGAAGTATTATTTCAGTTCCCATTTCCAAGGGGACTGTTTTAGAATCCATGGCCATTAAAAATTGATCACCCCTACCTTCAACTCGTATGCTAATTGGAGCATGGTCAGGAAGTACAATGGGCCTAACAGTAAGATTGTGCGGGGCTATAGGAGTGATGATTAAGTTATTGGACCCCGGCAACACAATGGGGCCGCCGCAACTTAAGGAATAGGCTGTACTCCCTGTTGGAGTTGAAATAATAAGGCCGTCTGCCCAATAATCACATAAAAACTCCCCGTCCACTTCTACATGAATGGTGAGCATGCTGGAGGAATCCTTTTTTAATAAGGTGATTTCATTTAAGGCAAATCCTTTAGGCGCAAACAAAGGTTGCTGAACTTCCAAAACTGATCTCTCTTCGGTTTTGTAGTTCCCACTCACGATGGATTTAAGCGCCAAGTCTAAGTCCTCAGGCCCAATGCTCGCCAAAAAACCGAGTCGGCCAGTGTTGATTCCTAATATAGGTGTTCCAAGGTCGTGAATGTAGGATACTGAATCTAACATGGTCCCATCTCCTCCAATGCTTATGAGCATGTCTGCCCGAGTTAAAGGTTTGTTACTCCGGTCAAAAAAATGAGCCTTAAAATAGACAGTTGGGAAGGGTTCAAAAAATGACTTAAGCGTGGTGTGAAGCCAAATTTCGAATCCAGCTTCGAGCAGTGATTCGCAAAATTGAACAAGGGATAGGATAGCCTTCTCAGGTATTGTTTTCCCGTAAATAGCAATTTTCATTAAATGGCTTTTTTGAAATGTAAAAATACATTGAAATCCCCAAACTTGTTGCGGGAGGCTTCAATACGCAATACTTTGTCGTAATAAGTTACAAAGTTTAACCCAACACCTAAAGCTCCCAAGAATTGGTTGTTCAATGAATTGACTTCTAACTTGTCCCAACCATAACCCCAATCTGCAAATAGGGATAAGTAGGAGCTAAAGTGAAATTTCGAGAATTTTTCATTCCGGATAAAAGGAAGTTTCCCTGTTTTCGACTTTAGCCAGTTCCATTGCATGGAGTTCCGCTGAATAAAGTAACCCTCCGGACTATCGAAGTTGTATAACTCATAACCCCGTGCAAAATGGTCGTAACCCAAACCAGTGAGTTCCATGTAGGGGATGTTTTTCCCAAAGTTTTTCACCCACCGATTTCGCAGTCCGTAAACCAACCTATCATGAATAGGATAAAAGTGGGTAGAAAAAAGGTTAACCGTTTGGTAAAATACCTGATCTCGATTAATACCACTCTGCGAAAAGATTCCCCTGAAAAAATGTCCCTTACTGGGGTAGTAGTTGTTGTCTCGGTTGTCGAAGGAATAGAGGTAGTAAAACGTAGGGTAGTTAATTTCCTGTGCGTGGTTGGGGAAAAAGTTTTGGCGCGTTTCCCGGACAGTGTCCTGGATTTCGGATTTAATGAGCCGCATTTCCAATAAGTGGAGACTGCTTGTTTTTGGTCGCCACCGCAGGTTAAACTTGATGGTTTGGGTAGATTGAATGGCTTGGTCAATTTTCAGGAATATACGCTCGTTCCCTTCCGATCCTACTCGGACTTCATCCCTTTGCTGGAAATTGTAGCCCACCCCAAAACCAAGTTTGGTTGCTTTAGGGAAAAAGGGTTTTGTAAAGGTAAAGCCAAAGTCTTGGAGGTATCCAAATTGCATCTTCACTGAAAAGGACTCCCTGCGACCCCTAAAGTTACGCTGGGTTAGACTGAAGCCCACATTTGTTCTGCGCCAATTCTGCTCTCGAATCCACTTGTTAAAGTTGTTTTCCTCAATAGAAAAAATGGGTGCTGGCCAAGTGTACCATCGCTCAGTTACTTTAACGAGTATGAGGACATCCTTTGTCCCGTCAATTTGTGCCCACTCTACTTTTGCGAAATTAAAAAGGGACGTACGTTTCAGATTATCTTCTGCTTTCTGGGAGGAACTAATGATGGTTTTTAAACTCAGCGTGTCCCCTTCACCAAAGTTGAACTCCCGCAGGATAACAGAAGGGTGCGTGGTTTGATTTCCAGTGATGATAAATTCCTTGACATGAAATAAGGAATCTTGACCGAAAAAAACAAGACTTGAAAATAGTAAATAAGAAAAAAGGAAAAACCGTTTTAGCATCACATGTCGAGGTATTTTAGGAATTCCTCGTAACGTAATTTTAAATCTTCTTTGTAGGGATCGGTAGAAAAAGAGGCCATTACCGAATAATCAAAACGTTCTAAACTTTGAAGGATAGGAGCAATGTTTTGGCTATTGATTTTCAGAAAAACTTGGGCTGAATTAACATCCATATCCAAGTTTGCCAACAAAGCCACAATTTTACAATCGTTCTCTTCCACAATGGAAGATATTTGGGTTAGGTTGTAATCCTTTACTGGGATATCCAAAACAATAACGGCTCCGTCAGTTTGGAGGCCATTTGTGTGGGAAAGGGCGTTGACTAAACCGTTCTTAGAAACAACTCCATGGAATGTAAAGTCATCCTCAACAACCGCAATAAGATCACCCTCGAAAGTTCCAAATAACTTAAGGCAATCAAAGATACTGGAGCCAGGAGCCAAAATGGGTTGGGAGAATTGCGTGTGCATGCCGCCTATTTTATCATCGGGCATGCCCTCAAATAAATTTTCTTCCGAAACCATTCCAACAAAAAGGCCATTGTGGACCACTGGTAAACAAGAGACTTTGCAGTTATCCAACAAATCTAAGGCACTCCCAACAGAGGTTGTCATCTTTAAATCTGGAATACTTGGGTCTAAAATTTCAGCGATATTCATTTGTCCGTTTACCTTTGTAGCTGTTATTAACAATATACGAATATATCGATGGTTAGGCTTAGCGTAAATGTAAATAAAGTTGCCACACTTCGAAATGCTAGGGGCGGAAATGTCCCGAATTTAATTCAAGTGGTTAAAGATTGCGAAACCTTCGGTGCACAGGGGATAACTGTTCATCCTCGGCCGGATGAACGGCATATTCGATATCAGGATGTTCGGGAATTAAAAACCATCGTTTCCACAGAGTTTAATATCGAAGGTTACCCAAATCCAAGCTTTATGGATTTGGTAAAAGAGGTTAGACCCGAGCAAGTTACTTTGGTGCCAGATCCCCCAGGTGTTTTAACATCCAATGCGGGCTGGAAGGTGACCGAACACACGGGTTTCTTAAGGGATATTACAAAATACCTGAAAGACTTAGGTTGCCGAGTTAGTGTGTTTATGGATACAGATCTCGACCAAATTAAGGCCTTAAAAGAAGTAGGAGTTGATCGGGTAGAGTTGTATACGGAGGCCTATGCTCATAATTTCCCGAAGGATAAGATAAATGCTATTATACCCTACGTTGAGGCAGCTAAGCTAGCTTCAGAAATGGGATTTGGTGTTAATGCGGGCCACGATTTATCCCTGGAGAATCTCGCCTATTTTGCCCAACATGTCCCCAGTTTATTGGAGGTTTCCATTGGGCATGCACTCATTGCAGACGCCTTGTATTTAGGGCTCGAAAAAACCATCGAATTGTACCTTCAAAAATGTACTACCCATGTTGCATTGTAGAGTTTTAGGAGAAGGGGATCCCCTTTTTATTGTTCATGGCTTGTTTGGGTCTAGCGACAATTGGCAAGCATTGGCAAAAAGGTACGCAGAGCATTTTCAAGTTTACTTAGTGGACCAACGTAACCATGGCCACAGCTTGCATACCAATGATGTATTCGATTACGATTTAATGGCGGCGGACTTGGTGGAATTAATGGACCACCATGGACTAAGTAGCGCTCATTTTTTAGGCCACTCCATGGGAGGGAAATCAGTTATGCGGCTAGCACAAATCCGTCCCGACTTGGTGGATAAGCTGATTAGTGCCGACATGGGTATTAAGGGTTATCCGCCACATCACGATGCCATTTTAAAAGGCTTAAATACGGTGGATCTGGATGTGCAGAAATCGCGGAAAGAAGTAGAAGTAATATTAGCTGAACATATTCCTGACTTTTCAGTACGTATGTTTCTGATGAAAAACCTGTACTGGGCTGAAAAAGGAAAATTGGGTTGGCGCATTAATATACCGGTTTTAACGCGGGATATTTTGAACGTAGTAGCGGCTATTCCTGAGCAAAAAGTAGCGGCTCCTACCTTGTTTATTATTGGTGGGGCAAGTAACTATGTTTTGGAAAAGGATGAGCCACATTTGAAGGACGTGTTTCCAATGGCCCAATTTGAAAAACTCGATGGAGTAGGACACTGGTTGCATGCCGAGGCACCGGAAGATTTCTATAAATGGACCTTGGACTTTTTGTTGGAGTAAAATTAGTGCTGGTCTATTTTTTGAGTTTGTTCCATTAATTCCAACTCTTGTAGAACACTTTTTTACAGCCATTGGTTTGAATAGTGAAGTGAATTTTCTTTCTGTTGCCATAACAGTATGTTTAAGTTTCGTTGTGAGCTTAAACTATTGTCCAGTTTTTTGAGGAGAGCATAAATTTGAAACTCAATGAATAATCGTTCAGCGTAACCTTCATGTTTCTCCTTGCCCGACTTAGCTATGCTAAATTAGGGATAGGCATAAAAAAAAGAGGCCGCTAATGATGGAAGCGACCTCTTTTGTATGGAGTTCAAAAATTATGGGTGAAAATGAACTTTAATTTTTCACCAATTTCTCTTTAATGAGAACGCCGTTTTCTAGTTTGATTTCGGAAACGTAGATGCCCGGTTTTGCCTTGAAGCAATGATTGTTGAATTTGGCTTGAACCGTTTTCCCGTCCATGGTAAATAAGTGTATTTC
>JBLHJD010000146.1:0-6255 GCA_047618705.1 Luteibaculaceae bacterium | reverse complement strand
ACCAGACTGGAGCTAACGTGGATGCCACGTTAAAAGAGCTACAGGATAAATTGAAAAAAGCACAGACCGAAATATTTGAAAGTCTTTCACCTTGGCAGCGTGTTCAATTGAGCCGTCACCCAGACAGGCCTTATACCTTAGAGTATATTGAGGCCTTAACAGGTGGTGATTTCGCGGAATTGCACGGAGACCGAAATGTAAAGGATGACAAAGCCATGGTTGGTGGATTTGGAAGTATTGATGGTAAATCCTACATGTTCATTGGACAGCAAAAGGGGGTTAATACCAAAATGCGTCAATACCGGAACTTTGGTATGCCAAATCCTGAAGGATACCGCAAAGCTTTGCGCCTGATGAAGTTGGCTGAAAAATTTGGGAAGCCCGTTGTTTGTCTCATCGACACTCCTGGTGCATTTCCTGGATTGGAAGCAGAGGAACGTGGACAAGGAGAAGCCATTGCGCGGAACCTGTTCGAAATGATTGACCTTAAAGTGCCTATTATTTGCATCATTATTGGTGAAGGTGCTTCTGGAGGAGCATTAGGAATAGGTGTTGGAGATCGGGTAACCATGATGGAAAATACGTGGTACAGTGTTATTTCACCGGAATCCTGTTCTTCCATTTTATGGAGAAGTTGGGATTATAAAGAAATTGCTGCCGACGCCCTTAAATTAACTTCAACCGACATGTTAAAAAACAAGTTGATTGATGATGTAATTAAGGAACCTTTGGGAGGAGCACACCACAATAAAGAAGGCGCTTTTGCCGCCGTAAAAAAATACATTAAGAAAGAAACAAAGGTTTTGGAAGCTCTTGACCCTGAAACACGCATCACCAATCGGATTGAAAAATACGAGCAAATGGGTGTTGTTGTGGAGGAGTAAAACTTGCATTAACCCACTTCAAAAAGGGAGTCCAAGGACTCCTTTTTTTGGCTAATAACATTTTGCTGTATTCCCGGCAGCTACAATAAATTTAAGATGGAGGAAAAAGGATCGATTGCGAAGAAAAAAAGAATTACCCCAAGTCCAATTAACGACGATCTTGGAAGGCGTCCGCCCCAAGCACTCGACTTGGAGGAAGCGGTTTTAGGTGCTTTATTATTGGATCGTGGCGCTGTTAATGACGCAATTGACATACTCCAACCGGAATCTTTTTACAAGGACGCGCACCAAGTAATTTTTGAGTGTATCCGGGATTTATTTCATGAATCTCAGCCTATTGATGTACTAACCGTTACCCAAGCTCTTCGGAAAAAAAAGTCCCTTGATTTTGTAGGCGGACCATATTACTTGTCCCAGCTTACAAACCGGGTAGCCTCTTCTGCTAACGTGGAATTCCACGCCAGAATTGTGGCTCAGAAATACATTCAGAGAGAGTTGATACGGGTTTCGAGCGAGACCATCAAAAAAGCCTATGACGAATCGAGTGATGTCCTTGACTTGCTTGATGAGGCAGAAGCTGATTTGTTTAGTGTTGCGGAGGGTAACTTACGGAAGAACTACGCCAAAATGACCGACTTAATTAAGGAGGCCATTGAACAGATTGAAAAAGCTGCAGAGAACACGGATGGGGTCAATGGTGTACCAAGTGGTTTCACCGAATTGGATCGAGTTACCTCTGGTTGGCAAAAAGGAGACATGGTGGTTATTGCCGCTCGTCCGGGTATGGGAAAAACAGCATTTGTTCTTTCCATGGCTAGGAACATTGCCGTGGATCATAACCGACCTATTGCTCTATTCTCGTTGGAGATGTCGTCCTTGCAGTTGGTTAATCGTCTTATTTCCAGTGAAACAGAAATTTCGGCTGAAAAATTAAGGAAAGGGAACCTGGAGCAGCATGAGTACACACAGCTACACGAGCGTTTAAAGAAAATGGCCAATGCGCCAATATTTATTGATGACACCCCTGGTTTATCTGTTTTCGAATTGCGGGCCAAGTGCCGAAGGTTAAAAGCCCAACACGATATTGATTTGGTGGTTATTGACTACCTTCAATTAATGAGTGCAGGTGGAAGTAAGGGAAACCGGGAACAAGAAATCTCGACCATTTCCCGTTCTATAAAAAGTATTGCCATGGAATTGAACATTCCGGTAATTGCACTTTCTCAGCTGAGTAGATCTGTGGAAACTAGAGGGGGAGATAAACGTCCAATGCTTTCCGACTTGCGGGAATCTGGTGCAATTGAGCAGGATGCAGATATTGTAACCTTTATTTACCGTCCGGAGTACTACGGATTTTTGGAAGATGAAGATGGTAACTCCGTAGAAGGAATGGGAGAAATCATGATAGCAAAGCACAGAAACGGTGCTTTGGAAAATGTGAAATTGAAATTTACAGGTCACTTAGCCAAATTCTCCAACCTGAACTCGTTTGATAAAGGTTTCGGAGATCCAGCAGTATTCCAAGGAGCTGGCGATGGATTTGACGCTGGAAGTCCAATGACCCGTTCTTCTAAAATGAATGAGTTTGATACGCCCAAGGGTGGAGGAATCCAGCCTGGAGGTAATTTTGATAATTTCTCGAACGACAATGATGATGAAGTGCCGTTTTAGCCTAATAATTCTTTTCCTTTTTGTTCGGTTATTTGCCGGAGCCACGCAATTGTTGGTTCCCATGGACAATTCCCAAACGAACCATTTAAAGGCTTACGGCCTTGCATTTTGGTTGTTGGAGCGGGATGTGGAAGTGAAGTGGTTACTCAACTACCGGGGTGGAAGTTTTTTAATTCCAGACAGTCCAGAAATTCAGGAAGCATGTTTGGTTCGGAATGTTTCGTTTAAAACGCTAGCAGAGAGCCAGGTTTATGCCATCCTGCAAGGCATAGCACAACCAGAAGTAAACCAAGAAATGGTGAAACTGGAAAAAGTCCCTAAAATAGCGGTGTACTCCCCAGATGGGAAACAACCGTGGGACGACGCTGTAACCTTGGTGCTTACTTATGCTGAGATCCCTTACGAGCGCATTTACGATAAAGAAATTATGGAGGGAAAGTTAAATCTATACGATTGGCTCCACCTCCATCACGAAGATTTTACGGGCCAATACGGGAAATTTTACGGTGCCTACCGTTCTGCGAAATGGTACCAGGAGCAAGTTAGGAGTAACCAACAACAGGCAACTAATCTAGGGTTTACCAAAGTTTCAGAAATGAAACGAGCAGTTGGGTTAAGCATTCGGAAATATGTTGCTGGGGGTGGCTTTTTGTTTACTATGTGCTCGGGTACCGACAGTTTCGATATTTCATTAGCAGCCCATGAAACGGATATTTGTGGACCTATGTTCGATGGAGACGCGGCCGAAAGTAACGCTACATCCAAGTTGGATTTTGGGTATGGATTTGCTTTTGAAAACTACCAATTGGAAGAGAATCCTATGGTGTATGAGTTTAGTACCATTGATGCAACTCCAGATCATGCCCGATTAAAGCAACCCAATGACCTTTTTACCCTGTTTGATTACAGTGCAAAATGGGATGTGGTACCTACCATGTTAACGCAAAGCCATGAACGGGTGGTTCGCGGATTTATGGGACAAACCACCGCTTTTCGGAAGAATTTCCTGAAACCATCCGTATTGGTTTTGGGTGAGACAGAAAACATTTCTTCGGCAAAATATATACACGGTCCTTTTGGAAAAGGGCAATGGACATATTATGGCGGACACGACCCCGAAGATTACCGACATTTAGTGGGGGATCCTCCAACTGATTTGGAATTACACCCCAATAGTCCAGGTTACCGGCTAATACTTAATAATGTATTGTTTCCGGCAGCTAAAAAGAAAAAGCAAAAAACGTAAATTCGGAACCGAAATAAACACCCACGAAAGCAGATATGGGAAGAGCATTTGAATTCAGGAAAGAGCGCAAGTTTAAGCGCTGGTCTAAAATGGCCAAAACATTTACGAAAATCGGAAGGGAGATTGCGATGGCGACCAAAGATGGTGGGCCAGATCCAGAAGTAAACTCCCGATTGCGGTTGGCTATTCAGAACTCCAAAGCGGCAAATATGCCAAAAGACACCGTTGCACGCGCTATCAAAAATGCCTGCGACAAGGATACCGCTGATTATAAGGAAATATTATTTGAAGGATACGGATCGCACGGAATAGCTATTCTGGTTGAAACTGCTTCCGATAACAACAACAGAACAGTGGCCAATGTTCGGGCTTGTTTCAACAAGTGCAATGGTAACATGGGTACTACCGGTTCTGTTTCCTTTATGTTCGACCACAAATGTCATTTGAAAATTGACAAAGGGGAATTGGATCCGGAAGAATTGGAATTTGAGTTGATTGACCATGGTGCAGAGGAAGTATTCTTGGAAGATGAGCACATTATGATTTACGGAAATTTTGAGGCTTTTGGTTCTTTGCAATCCGCTTTGGAGGGGATGAATTTAGAAATTATTGAATCTGGCTTTGAACGTATTCCGCAAACCATGACTCAATTAACGGAAGAACAGGAAGCGGATATTGAAAAATTATTGGAAAAACTGGAGGACGAAGATGATGTTCAGAACGTTTTCCACAACATGGCATAATTCCTTGATTTATGGAAGACAGAGAACCTCTACGCAAAAGCCCAACTCCTGGCTATTGTTTGGTAAGCAAACAAATTATGGAAGACAACATGCGTGTTGGATTTATGGAGCGTGTTGAACCTATGGAAGTAGGTGAAGACAGTGGATGGCGTTTTTTCAGCGGTGAAGAAGAGCAAGATTATGTAGATAATGAGGAAAACATTATCCTTATTAATATTGATTTTGTAGTGGAGAAAGATCCTAGTATAATTCCATATATGAAATGCCCTTTTCCTATTGAGCTAGAACGCGAGCCAGGGGAAGACCAGTTTTATCGAATCGAGGCATAGGTCCATCAACGCTTGCGTGCTTTCACACAGCTATTTATTAGAATAAATTATAATTGAAAATACTAGGATTAGGTTTTTCAGTTTATCTTTAGTTTTAAACAATAAATCATAGATTATGAAAAAGCATTTTTTTAGAACTGCATTAACAGTGCTCTGTTTTTCAGTAATTGGTTTGGTGTCTGCTCAAGATGCTTTTGAATGGGACGCTCACGGAATTGGGTTTACTCTTCCGGATGGTTTTACGGTAACGTCAAACTCTGGTGAAGAGTTTAGTGGTGCAAGTGAAAACATTTTTATTACCATGATTCCTTGGAATGATGCTGACATTACGGAAGCAGATTTGGAAGATGTTGTTGTTCAAGCCGCAAGTGATATGGCCTACGATGACATCCACGATGCTTTTGACGCTAGCGTTCATGATTTTGTTGGTGTTGGAGTTTACGGAACGAAAGATGGCGTAGACGCTGTCATTGCAGCAATTCTTGATACGAAAAGTGGAACCAACATGATTATTATTATTGGTTATAATTCCGGATATGGGGAAAAGGCCCAAGCTATTTACAAAAGCATGTACGCTTACGATTAAGAAGAATCATTTAAATAGGAAAAGCCGGGTGTTCTCCAACATCCGGCTTTTTATTTAATCTCAATTTTTTTAATTTCCTTTCTCGGTAACCTAATTACATACTAAAAATTCAAACTAGGTTGTCCATGGATTTCATAGGTTAAAAATCATCCCTCGAATTCACTATTTTATTCCCCTTACCATCCCTGAAATTTCCAGTAGCAATAAAAATCAAGTCACCTAAAGTCCAAACAACCAATCCTCCAAGAGTAAGAATCATCAATATTCCAGTCCCGATTTTCCTTGCATAATAACGGTGGGCTCCACAACTCCCTAGAAACAACAACAACAACAACAGAGGCAGAAATTGCGCTTTACTTTTCGGAGTAACAGTGATTGTCGCAATTTCCCATAACAAATTAGTTTGTACCCATTATATCCACCTTTTTACCATTTAACTAACTAATTCCAACACACAACTCTTTGCTATTGCTTGGCTCGGACAAAATGATTCTGCACTACACAATCCAGAAAACGTTGGCTAGATTTACAGGCAAAATTAATGGGGCCTTTCAGTTTGGAGAATAAAGGCACTCCCTCTCCCAATAAAATGGGAATGACTGTAATTACCATTTCATCAATCAAATCCTCACTTAGAAACCCTTGGATAGTGGATCCTCCATCGATATACAACCGATAAAGACCCTTTTTATGTATTGTTTTTAGCACTTCGGGTAATTCACCGGAAACAAGAAATACTTTTTCCTCTAGCTCGTTTGGAATTAATTTAAGGGTAGTAGACAACACAAAAACAGGG